>DATEDJ010000190.1:0-21828 GCA_035281725.1 Solirubrobacterales bacterium | reverse complement strand
TCGGCGGGCTCGCCGCGGCCGGGGGCTCGCGCGGGGCGGGGATGGCGGCGCTCGCCAAGGTGCTGGCAGTCTGCGCCGGTGCGGTCGGCGGCGCCGCCTGCGTGGCGACCGGGGTCGTCCCGGCGCCGCTGCTCGACCCGCCCGACCATTACTCGAAGCCCGCCGCGAAAGTGGCGCATCATCGCCGCGCCCTGGCTGACGAAGAAGCGACGCAGCCGACCGTCCAATACGAAACGGAACCGCCGAGCGAGGCCGAATCCGAAACGGCGCCACAGGAACGGGACGGGCAGCCGGAAGAAACCGAGAAGGAGCCGAAGCACGAAGGGCCGCAGACGAGCGAAACGGCGGCAGCCTCCACCCCGCCACCAAGCGAAAGTGGCGCGACCGAATACGTCGAACCGGCACCTGCACCGGCACCGAGCTCGACGGCGACCTCGAGCGCCACCAGCTCCTCGTCGGCATCGAGCTCCTCGTCGTCCTCGCCCGCCTCGAGCGGGACCGCCGCCGGGGAGTTCGGGCCGTGAGCGCCGCTCGCGGAGTCCGGGCGGCGCCGGTCCGCCGGAGAACTCGGGCCACGCGCGGATGGCGCCTGGGCGCGCTCGCCGTGGCGGTCGCCCTGCTCGTGGCAGCCTCACCCGGGCTCGCCCGCGCCACCGACGGCGGCCCCCATCTGACCGGCCTGCGTGTCTCCGAAGGCGGCTCCTGGCACGCCTCCGACTCCTTCTCCATCCAGTGGGACCCGGCCCCGCCTGGATCGCCGAACATCGTCCACTGGAACCTCCATCCCGCCGAAGGCGTTGTGAGCGGGTTGCCGATCTTCGGCGAAGACATCGAACACCGGGCCGGGGTGAAGATCCGGGTGCCGGCCGTCCCGGGCGTCTACGTGTTCGAAGCCCGTGTCTGGGGAGCTCCCGAAACCGGGCCGCCAGTGGCGGCACCGCTCTACTTCGACAATGCGCGCCCCGGCATGGTCGCGATAGAGGCGCCGACCTGGGTCGCTCCCGGCAGCACCATCCCGGTCCAACTCTCCGCGCCCGGCGGGCCGGTGCCGATCTCCGGGATCCACGGGTACGCCGTCTCGATCGACGGCGCCGCGGCCGGGTCGCCGTGCGTGGCCTCGGACCGCTGTACGGACGGTGAGATCGACCTGCCTGGCGGGATCGGGGACACCGCGACCGCGCTTCGGGCCCCACCCGAAGGCATCTCCTACATCCACGCGAGCGCCGTCTCCTGGTCGGGGATGAGGTCGATCACGGCCACCCGGGAAGTCGGCGTCGACGGCACCCCGCCCCAGGTCCGACTGGAGGGGACACCCTCCGGGTGGGCGGACGGGCCGGTTCGGCTGACCGCGATCGCGACCGACCCCCTCTCCGGCACCACGGCCGCCGGGCCGGGTGGGCCGGTGACCGCGATCGGGATCGACGGTGCCGGCCCCGTACCAACTCCCGGCGCGAGCGCCGGCGCGATCGTCGCCGGCCAAGGTGTCCACGAGATCGTCTACTGGGCCCGTGACGCGGTCGGCAACGCCGGCGACGGCAGCGACCCGTTCGACCACCCGGGAACGGCGACGGTGCGAATCGATGAAACGGACCCCGTCGTGCGCTTCCTCGCCGGCGACCCCGCCGACCCGGAGCGGATCGAAGCTACGGTCGCCGACGCGCTCTCCGGCCCTGACCCGGACCGCGGCTCGATCGCGGTCCGCCCGGTCGGCAGCTCGGACCGCTTCGAACCACTGCCGACCGATACGCACCGCGGCCGCCTCGTCGCCCGTTGGAGCTCGGACGACTTCCCCCACGGCCCCTACGAATTCCGCGCCACCGGTTTCGACGCGGCGGGCAACTCGACGACCACGACCCTCGGCGAGCATGGCGCCGCCTTCGTCCTCCAGAACCCGGTGAAGCGGGAGACTCGGCTCGCCTTCGGCTTCGGTGCGCGCCAGCTGGTCTTCCAGCGGTGCTCGCGCGCCGACGGCAGCAGGCGCTGCCACCGCACCGTGGTCGACTCCTTCGGCCGACGCCCGGCCGGCCGCACCGTCCCCTGCTGCCACGGCGCCGTGGTCGGCGGCCAGTTGGTCGACACGGACGGTGCGCCGCTCGCCGAGCAGAGCGTCGAAGTGGTCGAGACGTTTGCCGCCGGCACCCGCGGCGAGACCCGCCGCACCGCCCTCACCACCGACGCCGACGGTCGCTTCAGCAGCCGGCTGGCCCCGGGGCCGAGCCGCGAAGTCACCGCCCAATTCCTCGGCACGAGCCGCCTCACCCGCACCGCCGGTCGGCGGATCAGGCTGCGGGTCCGCGCCGCGGTCCACCTGCGGGTCTCCACCGCGCGCGTCCATGTCGGTGGCCCGCCGGTCGTCTTCAGCGGCCGGATCGCCCACCCGGAAGCGCCGATCCCGGCTACCGGGCTGCCGGTCCAGCTCGAGTTCCGGCTGCCCGGCATGCCCTGGACCGAGTTCCGCACCGTGCAGAGCGACGGGTTCGGCCGCTTCCGCTATCCGTACGCGTTCAGCGACGACGACAGTGCCGGCGTCCGCTTCCTCTTCCGCGCCTTCGTCCCGGCGACCGGCGATTGGCCGTTCGCGCCCGCGACCTCGCGCCCGGTCGCGGTCACCGGCTGAGCCGGCTGTGCGTTCGCCCTTCTGGCCGCTATACGGTCATTTCTGCGAACTCACCGGGTGCGGGTACGAAAAAGGCCGCCCCGGTCTCCCGGGACGGCCTCGAGATGCGTCTGGGTCCGGCGGACCTAGCGCAGCGCGGAGAGCTGGTCGGAGACCTGCTTGACCCGGCGCTCGACCTCGGTGCGGCTGCTCTTGATCGTCGAGGTCGCGGTCGTGGTGACGGCTTTCTGCCGTTTGCGGGCTTCGCGCTCGACCCGTTTGCGGGTCTTGCGGGCCTCGGTCGTGGCGCGTTTACGCGCGGTGGTGCCCCGCTTTTCGGTGCGCTTGGCCGCTTTCTCGATCTGGCGGCGGTAGGCCTTCAGCTCTTTTTCGGCCTTCGTGCGGCTGGTCCACGGGTCGACGATGTCGCCGATCCGATCGCTCACCGAGAGGACCGCGCCGACCGGGAGGTCGACCGCGCTCTCCAGGATCGCCTGCGCCTGGTTCTTCTCCGCGACAGCGGTCTTGGTCGTCGCCTGTTTCGTCGCGCTCGCGCTCTTGGCGGCCGATTTCTTCGCTTCGGTCGTGTCGCTTTTGGCTTGGGCTTTGGATTTGCTGGTGCCGTTGCTGGTGCTGTCTGGTGCCATGAAGACGTACCCCTTGAGTTGGTCTGTTTGGCTCGGGCGGCGCCGAGTCTAGCGAACATACGTTCCTTACGAACAGACGTTCTTAAACGTTTTTGGGTCTTCGGTTACACCCAATATTCAGGAGCCGCCCGCGCGCAGGCACGCTTTGATCCGCGGACGGCAAGGGACGCGGCCATCTCGGCGGCGACCCGGGCAGGCTGAGGCCGCCGCCGAGATGGCCGGCTCTGTGGGGAGAGGCGAGGGTGCGAAGCCCGTGCGGGTTCTGGGGAGGTCCCGTGACGAAGCCGCCGGGAACGTCAGGCTCGCTCAGGAGAAACGTCAGCTCTGTCACAGGCCCGTTCAGTGCGTTCGCAGTAATCCCCGCTATGCGGGGATTACTGCGAACGCACTCGGGTCGGGGTCGTGGAGGTGTGACGCCTCCCTGGCATTCGTGGCATCTCCGTGACGGACCTCCCGTCCCTGTGACGGAACCTCCCGAAAACTCCCCGTCCCGGGCGTCTCGGAGGCGGCCACAGCCTGCCCGGGTCGCCTCCGAGACGCCCGGGGCCGCTGTCCCCAATCGACCGGGCCCCGCATCGCACCCGTCCCGGCCACAGCGCCCCGGACCCTTCCCCCGGTCGTCGGATCAATCAGCTAGGCGTTCTGGGCGGCGCGGACGGCGGTGAGGGCGTTCTCGTCGCGCCCGGCGGCCATGTGGTACCTGGCGCCGAGGTCGAGCGGGGCGTCCTCGAGCGAGCCGTCGCCGAAGGCCACGGCACCGCCGGCCTCGCGGACGATCAGCTGGGCCGCGGCCGCGTCGACCGAGCGGCAGGGACGCAGGCTGAGGAAGGCGTCGAAGCGGCCGGCGGCGACGTAGGCGGCGGTGATCGCGATCGAGCCGACGACCCGCAGGCGGTAGGTGTTCCCGGCCAGCGAGTGGAGCGCCGGGACCGTCCAGTCCGGCTCGGCCGACTCGAGGCCGACCACTTCCAGGCGACCGTTGCCGTTGGCGACCCGCGCGACGGCCCCGTTCACCTCCGCCCCCTGTCCCAGAGTCGCGACGAACTCGTCTTCGGCGCCGAAATCGTGGACGAAGCCGTAACGGACGTCGGCCATCGAGTCGCCCGCCGCCACCGCGATGCTGAGGCTGTGGGACGGGATCGTGCGGCGCGCGTTCAGCGAGCCGTCGATCGGGTCGACCACCACCCGCGCCACGCCGCCATCGCCGAAGACGACCTCGCCACGCTCCTCGGAGACGGCGACGAACGACGCCCCTTCGGCGCCCAGCTTCTCCAGCTCGGCGAAGACCTCGTCCTCGCACCGCCGGTCGATCACCAGGGTGCGGTCACCGCCCTCGCCGACCCCCTCGTAGACCGTGCGTTCCTCGCTCGTCACGACCTCGTCGAAGATCCGTCGCTGAGCGGTCACGATGCGGCGGCAGATTGCAGTCCAGTCTGCGGAGAAAACGTCCACGGGCCGGACGCTACAGAGTCCGTCTTACGAGACGGAAGCGACAGTGCCCTGCCTGGTGACGGGCGCCCGGTTCTGGCGCAGTCATCGGCGTGGCTGGCCAGGACGCAGACCCGAAGGCGTGGCAGCGCCACGTCGAGGGTCGAGGACGCCGCCAGGCGCGGCGATGGCAAGCCAGAGAGGGCGAACGTTGCCAGGCAGGGCACTAAGGAGCGCTAGCTTTGGCAAATGCGCAAGACCGACCCGATCGCAGAGGGGGAGGTGGGCGGGCGGCGTCGCGCCGCCGCGCACACCGCCGGGCCCCTGCTCGTCCTCGGCACCGCCGGGACCGGCAAGAGCGAGCTGCTGGCGCGGCGGCTGGCCGACCTCGCCGCGGCCGGGACGGCGCCCGAGCGGATGCTCGTCATCGGCGCCCGGCGCGCCACCGCGCGGCGCCTGCGCGATCGCTGCGAGGCGCTCCTCGACGGCCCCTACGAAGAGCTGTGGGTCGGCTGCTGGGACGAGATCGGCGAGCGGCTGCTGCGCGAGCACGCCGAGGCGGCCGGGCTCGATCCCTTCTTCGACGTGCTCGGACGGGCGGAGCGGCTGGCGGTCCTGCTCGACCGCTTCGACTCGCTGCCGCTGCGCCGGCACGAGATCCGCGGCAACCCGGCGGGCCTCCTGGCGCGACTCCTGGCGCGCATCGACACGCTGAAGGCGGAACGGGTCGGGCCGACCAGCCTCGCCGAGCTGGCGGAGCGCCAGGCCGAGGAGGCGGGCGACGAAGCCGACCGCGAGACCGCCCGGCGCGAGCTCGAGTTCGCCGAGCTCTACACCACTCACGATCAGATCCTGGCCGAGTCGGGGAGCCTCGACCGCGGCGACGTCTTCCTCGCGCTCGACGTCCTGCTGGTCGAGCGGCCCGACGTGCGCGCCGCGATCGCGGGGCGGTTCTCGCAGGTGATGGTCGACGAGCTGGAGGAGTCGACGCCGGCCCAGCGGGCGCTGCTCGAGGGGCTCGGCGCCGACAACCCCAACCAGATGTTCGCCCTCGAGGCGAGCGGGGCCGAGGAGCTCCAGTGCTGGTACCGCGACCTCCACCCGGGCGGCGATGCGGTCGTCCTCGAGCATCGCTTCCGCGAGCCGCGCCTGCGCTTCTGGAAGTGCGCCAACGAGCGCGCGCAGGCGCAGGCGACGGCGCGCGAGGTCGAGCACCTGCTCGCCGGCGGGGCCGCCGCCGAGGGGATCGCGGTCCTCCTCCCCGACCCGGCCCGCGAGGGCGGCGCAGTCGCCGCGGCGATGGAGGAGCGCGGCATCCCCTTCCACCTCGCCGGGCCGACGGCGCTCTTCCAACGCGCCGAGGTGCGGGACGCGATCGCCTGGCTGCGGGTGCTCGCCGACCCCGACGACTCGGCCGCCGCCGCCCGCGCGCTGACCCGCCCGCCGGTCGAGCTGCGCCCCGGCGACCTCGCCCGCCTCACCACGATCGCCCGCCGGCGCAAGCTCGACATGGTCGCCGGCTGCGAGGCGGCGCTCGACAGCCCCCAGTTCCAGCCCGAGGCGCGCGAGCGGATCCAGACCTTCCTCAAGCTCTACGGCACCGCCGCGGCGGTGATGGAGGAGCGCCGCGCCGACGTCTTCGTGCGTCGCCTGATCGAGGCGGTCGGCCTGCGCCGCCAGCGCCTCTTCGCCGCCCAGCCGGAGGTCGCCGAGCGCCTCCTCGGCCTCTCCCGCCTGGCCGAGCTGGCGACCGCCTGGGCGCGGCGCGAGCCGCACGGTTCGACCCGCGGCTTCGTCGCCTACCTCTCCGCGGTCGCCGAGGCCGGGGTCGAACCGACCGGCGGCGAGGAACCGCCCGCCCCGGGCGCCATCATCGGCCTCGCCCTCGACGCGGTGAAGGGCCTCGGCTTCGACCACGTCTTCGTCCTCGGCCTCGAGGCAGACGCCGAGTGGACCTCGATCGGCTGGCCCGCGCGGACCGAGCTGGTGCTCTCGCGCCTCGACGGGGGCGAGGCGGGACGGCCCTCGCGGGCCTACGCGGAAGCGCTGGCCGCCGCTCCCGACGCGGTCGAGGAGGAGCACGAGGAGGAGCTCTTCGGCCCCGCCGAGGGCCTCCACGCGACGTACCGATCCCTGCGCGAGCAGGTGCTCGAGGCGAGCTGGCGGGCGGGCCGCGAGCTGTCAGAGCCGCGCCTCGACACCGCGATCGACATCAACCGGGCGATCGCCCGCTACCTCGAGCTGCTGAAGCTGGCGGCACTGGCCCAGCGGCCCGGCGAGGAGGGGACGGCGGAGGCGATTGAGGCGGTCAACGGCCTCCTGCGCCAGGTCGCGACGCCGGAGCAGCAGGCCGAGCTCGACGCCTCATCCCTCGACGCCTACCTGCTCGACTCCGAAAGCGAGCGCGGCCGCCGGCTGCAGCTGATCGCCGCCCGCGAGGAGCCCTCGCTGGAGGCCTTCCTGCCACGCCGCGGCGACGGCCGGCTCAGCCTCTCGGCGTCCGACCTCACCCTCTACCTGACCTGCCCGCTGAAGTACAAGTTCGCCCGCGTCTTCGGCATCCCCCAGGAACCGACGATCAACCAGCGGTTCGGGATCCTCATGCACAACGTGCTCGAACGGTTCCACAAGGAGCCGCCCGAACCGGGCGAGGAGATGCGCACGCTTTATCGCCTCTTCGAGGCGGGCTGGCGGCGCGGCGGCTTCGGCGGGTCCGACGACGAGATGCAGTACCGCGACCGCGGCCGCGAGGCGCTGCGGCTCTACTGGGAGCGCGAACGGGTGTCGGAGTCCGAGCCGGTCTGGCTGGAGCGCAAATTCGACTTCAAGGTCGGCGACCACCATGTGCGGGGGCGGGTCGACCGGGTCGACCGGCTGCCGGACGGCGACTACGAGCTGATCGACTACAAGACCGGCGAACGCAAGACCGACGAGGACCTCGACTCCGACCTGCAGCTGGCGCTCTACCGGATGGCGGCGCGCGAGGCCTGGGACATCGAGGCCGCCTACGCCTCCTACGACTACGTGCTCGACGCCGAGAAGGTGGCGGCGCCGACCAAGCCCGACGACGCCGAGCGGGTCGAACGTACGGTGGTCACCGTCGGCGAGGGGGTCCTCTCCCAGGACTTCGAGCCGCGCCCCAGCCCATCCGTATGCAGCTGGTGCGATTACCGCCTGATCTGCCCCGCCGCCGAATCCTGACCTGAGGGTCCGCAACCGGCGCATTTCGGCGTCCTCGGTCGCTCGCGTGCAGAGCACGCCACGCTCCCTGCGTCCTTGAACTGCTTGGCTGCGGACCCTCAGGACGGCTCAGGGCCGGAGCCCCGCTGCCGCAGGAACCTTTGGAACTCCCGTGCAATCGAATCAGCGCTAGGCAGCTCGTCGCCCTCGTCGGCCAGCATGTCGACCTGTTCGGCCTCGATCCTTTCGACCAGCTCCTCGATCTCCGGGTTGGCGGCGACGGCGCGGCCGATCTGCTCCTCGTAGTCGGTCGTTTCCTCCTCCAGCTCGGAGGCCTCGACCGCGATCCCGGTCATCCCCTCCAGCCGGCGCAGCAGCGCCAGCGCCGCCTTCGGGTTCGGCACCGCGGCGACGTAGTGGGGCACCGCGGCCCAGAGCGAGGCGGAGTCGATGCCGGTCTGCCGACAGAGGTCGTGGATGACGCCGACGATCCCGGTCGGCCCCTCGTAGTTGGAGCGCTCGAGGTCGAGCTCGTCGACCAGCTCGGCCGAGGAGGCGAGCCCGGTGATCGGCACCGGCAGGGTGTGGGACACCTCCGCGATCAGCGAGCCGAGCGATATCACGAGCTCCACTTCGAGCGCGTCGGCGGCGGTCGCCACCGTCTCGGCGAAGGTCCGCCAGCGGAGGTTCGGCTCGGTGCCGTCGAGCAGGACCAGATCACGGTCGGCGGCGGGCACGCGGACGATGATGAAGTTGTTCTCCGGCCACTCGATCCGCCGCGTCTCCCCCGCCGTCATCGTGATCGTCGGCCGCGTCGACTGGAAGTCGAAGTACTCCTCCGGGTCGATCGAGGCGACCAGCTCGGAGTCGAGCGAGTTGCCGATCGCCGCCAGCGCGGTCGAGGCGGCCGCCGCGGCGTCGTTCCAGCCGCGAAAGGCGCAGACCATGACCGGGGAGCGAAGCTTCGGCAGTTCGCCTTCCCATCTCAAGGAATCCACGAGTTCAGCGTAGAGGATGGGTTAGCCGGCGGTTGGATCCGGCATCTGGCGATACTAAGGGTGGATGGCGGGCGAACCGATGACGACGCGGGCGACCTGGCAGGAGCTGCTGGAGCCGCTCCGCGCCGCGCCGGAGAAGACCGCGATCCTCACCGACTTCGACGGCACCCTCGCCCCGATCGTCGAGCGCGCCGAGGACGCAGCGCTGCCGGGCGGGGCGCGCGAGGTGCTGAGGAGGCTGGTCGACCGCTACCGGCTGGTCGGGGCGGTCTCCGGTCGGCGGGCGGCCGAGGTGCGCGGGCTGGTCGACGTCGACGGGCTCTACTACGCCGGCAACCACGGGCTGGAGCTGCTGCTGCCGGGGGACGGCGAGCCGCGCCCCGACCCCTCGATCGGCGGCCGCGAGCGCGAGGCGGCCGAGTTCCTCGCCGCGATCGTCGCCGGGCGGCTCGACGACGTCGGGCTGCGGCCCGAAGACAAGGGCCCGATCCAGGCCCTCCACTGGCGCGGCGCCTCCGATGAGGCGCAGGCGGAGGTGGTAGCCCGCGAGATCGCGGTCGAGGCGGGGCGGGCGGGGCTCGAACCGCGCTGGGGGCGCAAGGTGCTGGAGCTGCGACCGATGGGGGGCGGCGGCAAGGACGCCGCGGTCGCCTCGCTGCTTGCCGAGGACGGGGTCGACCGGGCCGTCTACGCGGGTGACGATCGCACCGACGTCGACGCCTTCCGTCGACTCGACGAGCTCCGCGACGCGGGCGAGCTGCTCACCGCGGTCCGGGTCGGCGTCCTCTCCGCCGAGGGCCCGCCGGAGATCGCCGAGGAGTCCGACATCACGGTCGAGGATCCGGCCGGCTGGCTCGAGATCCTCACCTGGCTGGCGGAGTGAGCGCCCGGCTCCGATGCCCTACACCGATCTGCTGCGCACCACGGTCTTCATCACCGGCGCCGAGGCCACCGTCCTCGGGGCGATCAGCGCGATCTCGGTCGGCGGCGAACCGAGCGGCACCACCGTGATCGTCGCCCTCGCCTGGTGGGCGATCGCGATCATCCTCGGCTTCTGGATGGGGCGGCCGGAGCGCGCCCGCGAGGACATGCGCGACCCGCTCGCCCGGGCCAAGATGGCGACCTCGCTGCCTTCCGAGTCGCCGGCCCGGATCGCCCTCCAGCGCCTCTGGCCGATCGCCGTCACCGCGATCGTCGCCGGTGGCCTCGGCCTCTTCTTCCCCGGCGTCGCGATCATCGGCACCGGCTACGCCCTGATCGTCTCGCTCGCCTGGCACACCCGCGAGGCGGCGGTGCAGGCGATCGAGGAGCGCGACGGCGTCCGCTTCTTCGTCGTCCCCAGCTCGGCCCTCAAACCGATCGAGCTGGTCCGCGCCCCCGGCCTCCGCAGCGACCGCCTCAATTCAAGAGCTTTTTGAACTCCGACCGGGTGCGGGTGTTGGCGACTTCGGCCTTGGTCAACCAGGCGCGCCGGGCGGTGGCGACGGCGTAGACCATATTGCCGAGGGTGTCGACGCCGTGCGCGTCGGTGTTGAGGACGATGCGGACGCCGGCGTCGGCGGCGAGGCGGGCGTGGCGGTCGGAGAGGTCGCGGCGGTTGGGGTTGCCGTTGATCTCGATCATCGTGCCGGTGCGGGCGGCGGCCTCGGCGACCGCCTCGACGTCGATCCCGTAGGGCTCGCGGCGATTGATCAGGCGACCCGTGAGGTGGCCGATGCAGTCGACGTTCGGGTCTTCGATCGCGGCGACGACGCGCGCGGTCATGTCCTTTTCGGAGACGTTGAAGGAGGTGTGGACGCTGGCGACGACCCAGTCGAGCTCGGCGACCAGGTCGTCGGGATAGTCGAGCGAGCCGTCGAGGCCGATGTTGATCTCCGAACCGACCAGGAGGCGGAAGCGGCGGCTGCCGTGCTCCTCGTTCCAGGCGCGGACCTCCTCGATCCGCCGCCGCAGCGCGTCGGGCTGGACGTCGTCGCCGAAGCCGTGGGTGGCGGAGTGGTCGGTGATCGCCATGTAGGAGTAGCCGCGGTCGCGGCCCGCCGCGGCCATCTCGGCGAGGGAGTTGCGGCCGTCGGAGAGGGTCGTGTGGGCGTGCAGGTCGCCGCGGATGTCGTCGAGCTCGACCAGCTTCGGCAGCTTCCCCTCGCGCGCCGCCTTCAGCTCGCCGCGGCCCTCGCGGAGCTCCGGCTCGATGTACTCATAGCCGAGCCGCTGGTAGACCTCGTGCTCGGTCTCGCAGAGAGTGACCTCGTCGGTCTCGGTGTCGGTGATGCCGTGCTCGGAGACCGAGAGGCCGCGCTTCACCGCGTCCTCCCGCAGCTGGATGTTGTGGGCCTGGGAGCCGGTGAAGTGCTGGAGCAGGTTGCCGAAGGCGGCGGGCGGGACGATCCGCAGGTCGACCTGGACGCCGTTGTGGGTCTGGGCGCGGACCCCGTTCGCGCCCGGTTTGCCGGCGGCGGCGATCAGCGGGTGGTCGGCGAGGTGCTGGGCGAGGTCCTTGCCCTCGTCGGCGGTGGCGATCAGGTCGATGTCCTTGCAGGTCTCGGCCCAACGGCGGACCGAGCCGGCGACCTCGACCCGATGGGCGCCGGGGTGCTCGCGCAGCGCCGCGGCAAGCTCATCGGCGATCGGCCGCACGGTCGAGAGCAGCAGCCGGCCCGGCCCCTCCCCCGGCTCGCCCAGGCGCTCCAGCGAGGCGAGCACGTTCTCCTCGGCTTTCGCGCCGAGCCCTTTGACGTGGCGGATCCTCTCTTCTTCCGCCGCCTTTTTGAGGTCCTCGAGCGAGGCGACCTGCAGCTCCTCCCAGAGGAGGCGCGCGGTTTTCGGCCCGACCCCGGGGACGCGCGTCACTTCGACCAGGGTGGGCGGGAATTTCGCCTTCAGCTTCACCGCCGCCGGGATCTCGCCGGTGTCGAGCAGGGCGTCGATCTTTTCGGCCAGCGTCTTGCCGACCCCGGGGATCTCGGTGGCGCGGCCGGCGCGCGCCAGCTCCTCCACCGAGACCGGGCTTTCGCGGATCGCCTTGCCCGCGGTCGAGTAGGCGAGGACGCGGTATCTGACCGCCCCATCGAGCTCGTAGAGGACCCCGAGTTCCTCCAGGGCGGCAGCGATCTCGGCGTTGGTCACCGCCTCAAGTTAACGGTCCTTTCTCCAATCTCCCGCTTATCTCGCTTTAGTGAGGGATTAATCGAGCAGGAATACGATCGAATCCCATGACAGAGCCGCACAGAGGTCCCGCCTGGTTGGTGCTGCCGACCTACAACGAGGCCGAGAACATCGAACCCTTCGTCGCCGCGGTACGGTCGAACCTGCCCGCCGACGCGCGGATCCTGATCGTCGACGACGGCTCGCCCGACGGCACCGGGGAGCGCGCCGACCGGCTCGCCGAGCGCCACGCCAACGTCAGCGTGCTGCATCGGCGCACGAAGGAAGGGCTCGGCCCGGCCTACATCGCCGGGTTCCGGCGGGCGCTCGCCTCGGGGGCGGGGCTGATCCTGGAGATGGACTCCGACTTCTCCCACGACCCGGCTTACCTGCCGCGGCTGCTCGACGGCTCGAAGCGGGCGGACCTGGTGATCGGCTCGCGCTACGTCGCGGGCGGCGGGGTGAGCGACTGGGGGCCGGTGCGGCGAATGATCAGCCGCGGCGGCAGCGCCTACTCGCGGCTCGTCCTCGGGGTCGAGGTCCGCGACCTGACCGGCGGCTTCAAATGCTTCCGCCGCGAGGTGCTGGAGGCGATCGACCTCGACTCGATCGAGGTGCGCGGCTACGCCTTCCAGGTCGAGATGACCTACCGCGCGATCCAGCTCGGCTTCAAGGTCGTCGAGGTGCCGATCGTCTTCCGCGACCGCCGCGCGGGCGAGTCGAAGATGGACGGCGCGATCGTCGCCGAGGCGATCGTCAGCGTCCCCCGCCTCCGCTTCGGCTCCCATCCGCCCCCCCGCGCCGAGCGCCCCCGCGAAGAGCAGACCGTCGAAGAAGCCTGAAGCACCCCGCACCGAGGAGGGGTCAGACCTCCGTCCCCCGGGTACGGCAAGCTTTGGCGTCCCTCGCAGAGGGCGCTATACTTTTTGAAGTATTGAGCTTCTAAACGCGATCTTGGGAAGGCGATTGACGTGAGTGGAAACCTGGCCGACGTAACCGACGCCACCTTCAAAGCAGACGTCCTCGACGCCGAGGGCGCCGTCTTGGTCGACTTCTGGGCCCCGTGGTGCGGTCCGTGCCGCGTCGTCCACCCGGTCCTTGAGGAGATCGACTCCGAACGGGATGACCTCACCATCCTCAGCCTCAACGTCGACGAGAACCAGCAGACCGCCGCCCAGTACGAAGTCCTCTCGATCCCGACGATGATCCTCTTCAAGGGCGGCGAGATGACGAAGAAAATCGTCGGCGCGATGCCGAAGCGTCGCCTCGAGGCCGAGCTGGAGCCGGCGCTCGCCTAGCGGCGAGCGCCCCGAGCCATGCCCTTCGTCGAGGTCCACTGGTACGAGGGCCGCTCCGACGAGCAGAAGGCCGAGATCGCCAAGCGGATCGAACAGGCGCTGGTCGAGGTGGCCGGCGTCACCCCCGATCACTGCTGGATCAAGTTCTCCGACTCGGCGAAAACCGACTTCCTGATCAACCCGGGCGCGAGCGAGTAGCGAGCGCCCGACGGGCGCTCGCTCAGGCGGCTTTCGCCTCTTCCTGTTCCGCCTCGGCGAGGTTCTTGCCGACCTCGATCCTGATTTCGCGATCCGGCGCGGCGAGCGCAGCGCGAGCGCCCGCGCGGAGACCTTCGGCGTCGAGGTCGGATCGCTCCGCCGCCTCGTCGAGGCGCGCTATGTCGTCGTCGGCGCTGAGCAACTGGATGCTTTCCGGCCGATCGTCGTGTATCCAGACGAGGCAGGTGCCCCCAGCCAGCTCCTCGGTGTAGTCACCCGGCTCGGAATAACGGAACTCACCGAATTCGAACAGAAGCGATCGCGCCTCGCTGTCGTAGTCAACTTTCACCTTCGTCCCTCCTCGAAGATCGTGATGATGCATTCCGGGTCGTCGTCGGCCACCACGATCCAGACGAGTACGCCAACGACATAGCCAAGGTACAGCGCATTCCCCTTGTCGTCGAAGCATTTTTCGAGCGAATTTCTGACAGCGGATTCGACTTCCTGACGAGTCACCCGCAGCCTTCGCATTTCGTTCTTCGCGTCACGTGACGGCCTCACCCACACCCAAGGGCGTGGGCGGGGTGAACTCTCCCCCTACATCAGGCCGGCTTCGCGGAAATCGCTTTCGAGCATCGGCTCGAGGGTGCGGGCGAAGGTGGCGGTGAGGTGGCTTTTGTCGCGGTAGACGAGGGCGTTGCCGATCACGGCGCGGCAGATTTCGCCGGGGCAGATCTCGTCGGTGAGGTCGACCAAGTGGGTGTCGGGGAAGGCCTTGGCGGCGCGGACGTCATATTCGCGGTCCCATTCGTGGGGGCGGGCGAAGGCGCAGCGGTCGAGGTGCTTGATGTCTTCGGAGACGCAGCTGGGGACGTCTTGCGAGGAAGCGGGGGTGTCGCGGATGACGACGGTGCCCGGGCCCGCCGCACGGATCCGCCTCAGCGTCTTCATGTAGCCCGCCTGCATCGCTTCGGCCGCTTCGTCGCCCGCCAATTCTTCGCCGTTCGGCCCGTAGGGCACGTAGACGGTGTCGCCGCTCATCACCACGGTCGTGCTCTGGTCACCGGTTTCGATCCGTTTGAGGGCCGACTGGCGCCAGACGTCGCACTGCGAGTACTCGCGGTCTTCGACCATCGAGCGCACTTCGAGTTCCTCCGGCGGGCATTCGGCCTTGGTCAGGACGATGAGGCGCCAGTTGTTGATTTCGGCGAGTTCGTCGACCGCGGGGAAATACTGCATCGCGTGCGAGTCGCCGAAGAGGACCAAGGTGCGCTTCCCCTTTGGATCGCCGTAGAGGCACTTGTTCGAGTTCGTCCCTTCGATCCCCACCAGGCAGCCTTCGTAGTAGGCCTTCGAGCGGTCGGCGCGGGCGCGCAGTGGGTTCGGTCGCAGCGCCGTCGCCGTTTCCTGCGGGGTCGCTTCTTCGGCCAGCGCGGCGGCCCCGCGGACCTCCGAGAGCGGCGCCGTGCGCAGGGTCGGCTGGGCGGCCTGGAGGCCGATCCCGACCCCCAACGCGATCGCGGTGCAGGCGAGGCCGAGGGCGATCGCCCGGTTCGGCAGCCGGGCCAGCGCGGGCGCCCGGCGAACCGGGTCCTCGATCAGCATGTGGGTCAGCTGGGTCGGGATCCAGGAGGCGGCGACCGCGGCGAGCCCGGCGGCGACCGAGAGGCGCGGCCCCCAGATCGCCGCAGCGAAGACGATCGCGGGCCAGTGCCAGAGGTACCAGGAGTAGGAGATGCGGCCGACGTAGCGGACCGGCGGCAGGGCCAGGACCCAGCCGGCGCCGATTCGCATCCCGGTCACCCCGCGGGCGGTCGCCGCGAGCGCCGTGCCGGAGAGGATCAGCGCCGCGGCGCCGAGCGTCGGCACCAGCGCCGCCGTCCCCGGGAACTCGGTTTCGCCGGTGAAGGAGAAGCTGGCGTAGACGATCGCCGCCACCCCGGCCCAGCCGAGCGCGACCGCGCCGAGGCGCGGCAGCTTCACCGTCGCCACCAGCGCGACGGCGGCACCGAGCGCCAGCTCCCAGGCGCGGGCGAAGGTGTCGAAATAGGCGAAGGCCGGTTTGTCTTCGGTGAGGAGCACGCCGTAGACGAGCGAGCCGGCGAGAATCATCGCCAGCACCACCCAGAGCACCGGCCGCACCGAGTGCCCGCGGCGGCGGAAGAACCAGGTCGCGAGCAGGATCAGCCCCGGCCAGACGAGGTAGAACTGCTCCTCGATCGCCAGCGACCAGAGGTGGAGCACCGGGCTCGGTTCGAGCCCCTGGGCGAAGTAGTCGACCGACTGCGCGGCGAAATGCCAGTTGGCGACGTAGAGCGCGGAGGCGGTGATGTCGCCGGCGACTTCGGTGTTGCGCAGCGGCGAGAGCAGGATCAGCGAGAGGATCCCGACCACCGTCAGCAGCACCGCCGAGAGCGGCAGCAGGCGCTTGGCGCGCCGCGCGTAAAAGCCGCGCAGGGAGATCGTCCCGGAGCGGTCCAGCTCCCCCACCAGAAGGCGGGTGATCAGGAAGCCCGAGATGACGAAGAAGACGTCGACCCCGACGTAGCCGCCCGCCAGGAACGGCACCCCGGCATGGCAGAGGAGGACGGCCACGATCGCCACCGCCCGCAGCCCCTCGATGTCGGGGCGGAAGCGGCGCCCCGCCTCCGCTTCGTCAGGATGCCTATTTCTTGAGTTCATTGATCAACTTAGATTAGAACGTTAGGAGGCGCCGTCGGCACCGGCCTCACTGCGGGGATTCAGCGTCCTTGGCCTTTTCGGCTTCGTGTTTGGCCTTTTCGGCTTCGCTTTTGGCTTTCGCGGCCTGTTCGGCCTTCTGCGTCGCGATCCGCCCGAGCCATTCCATCGCTCGGGTCACGAGGAGTGGGCGCGCGCGCTCGGTCAGGTGACCGCCGGCCACCATCCACAGCTTTACCCGAGGATAGACCGCAGCGAACGCTTGGTTCATCGTCGGGGGCACGACGTTGTCGGCGCGGCCCTGGATCAGCAGCAGCGGCGCACGCTGGGCGCGGCGGATCGGCGAGAGCCGTTCGCGCTCGCCCATGTCGACGCCGAGGCTTTCCCAGTAGCTCGGGCCGTACTGGCTTTCCGGCCAAGTCCAGGTGACGAGATCGGAGATCGGCGCCTTGGCGACCGCAGCCGAGACCAGTTCATCGCCGGAGAGGAGCGCGGCCAGCGTCCCGCCTGCCGAGGCGCCATATGCGTAGACGCGTTCGAGGCCGAACTTTTCCCGCAACCTGCGAGCTTCCGCGCGCACCCTTTCCACCGCGGCCGGAAGGTTGTCGAGCGGGTAGGTGACGTAGTGCGGGACGAATCCCGCAGAGAGTGCCGCGGCGCGCGTGAGCGGTTCGAATTCGGGGTCTTCGAAGAGGAACGAGCCGCCGTGGATGAGGAGCAGCTGAGGGCGCTGGCCGGGCCCGATGACGCCGCCGTCTTCCTGCGGCGCAGCCGAGGCCGTGCCCGGGGCGAAGAGGGCAACACAGAGCGCCGCAGCGAGCAGGACGACGAGCGGCGCCGAGCGGCAAGCCCGAGCGCCGCGGCGGCGCGAGCAGGTCGGGACGGCGCGCCTCAAACCGGGCTGACGGAGACCCGCAGCTCGAAGCCGTCGATATTCACGACGCTCCCCGCGTCGCCGTTCCCGTCGCCGAGGGCGACGCTCTCCGCCAGCGTCTCGCCGGCGATGTAGGACTCGTGCTCGCGGGCGACCTCGAGCAGGTACGCGTCGCCGTCGAGGCCGAGGGCGATCCGGTCGGTGATCTCGAGCCCCGCTTCTTTGCGCGCTTTCTGAATCGCGTGCACGATCTCCCGCGCCAGGCCCTCGCGGCGGAGCCCCTCGTCGATCTCCAGCTGCAGCGCTACCGCGTGGCCGGCCTCGGCCTCGACCTCGTAGCCCTCGAGCGGTGCCAGCGCCAGGGTCAGATCGTCGGAGCCGAGGGTGTGGTCGGTGCCGTCGATCGAGACCCCGACCTCGCCGCCATCCGACAGCGTGCTCGCCACCCGCGCCGGGTCGAGTGCCGCGACCGCCGCCGCCACCTGCGGCATCCGCTTGCCGAAGCGGGGGCCGAGCGCCCGGTAGTTCGGCTTCACTGTGTACTTGACCAGTTCGCCTTCCTCGGAGACGAAGTCGAGCTCGTGCACGTTCAGCTCCGCGGTCACCAGGTCGGAGAGCTCCTCGATCGCCGCCCGCTCGGCCTCGTTGGCGACCACCACGGCGCGGCGCAGCGGCTGGCGCACTTTCATCTTGGCGGCGCTGCGCGCGGCGTGGCCGAGGCGGACCGTCCGCTGGGCGGCCGCCATCGCCGCTTCCAGGTCGCGGTCGAGCCGCGCCTCGTCGACCTCCGGGAAGGAAGCCAGGTGGACCGAGTCCTTCGCCGCGCCGAACTCGCCCGCCGCACCGCCGACCAGGTTGCGGTAGATCTCGTCGGCGAGGAAGGGGGTGAACGGGGCGAGCATCTTGCTCGTCTCCAGGAGGCACTCGCGCAGGGTCCAGAAGGCGGCCCGGTCGCCCTCCCAGAAACGGCCGCGCGAGAGCCGCACATACCAGTTGGAGAGCTCCTCGACGAAGTCGGCGATCGCCCGGCCGGCGGTGGTGCAGTCGAAGTCGTCCATCCGCTTACGCACGGTGGCGACGGTGGCCTGAAGCCGCGAAAGCGCCCAGCGGTCGAGCTCGGTGAGGTCGCCCGGCTCGGCGGAGTCCTCCGGTCCCAGCCCCTCGGCGTTCGCGTAGAGCACCCAGAACGAGTAGGTGTTCCACAGCGTCAGCATGAACTGGCGCACCGACTCGCCGACCGTCTCCAGTGAGAAGCGGTACCCCGCCCAGGGCTGCTGGGTGGTCAGGTAGTACCAGCGGAAGGCGTCGGCGCCGTGGGCGGCGAGCACGTCCCAGGGGTCGACCACGTTGCCGCGGCTCTTCGACATCTTCTGCCCCTCGGGGTCGAGGATCAGTCCGAGGCAGACGCAGTTGCGGAAGCTCGACTGGTCGAAGAGCAGCGTCGACTCCGCGAGCAGCGTGTAGAACCAGCCGCGGGTCTGATCCTGGGCCTCGCAGATGTAGTCGGCCGGGAAGCGCGACTCGAACTCCTCCACCCCCTCGAACGGGTAGTGGAACTGGGCGAAGGGCATCGCGCCGCTGTCGTACCAGGTGTCGATCACCGAGCTGACCCGCTGCATCTGCCCGCCGCAGTCCTCGCAGCGCACGTGCACTTCGTCGATGTAGGGACGGTGGAGGTCCGCCGGGACCTCGCCGCCGCTGCGCTCGCGCAGTTCCTCGACCGAGCCGATGCAGGTCACCGCCTCGCAGCCCTCCTCGGTGCAGCGCCAGATCGGCAGCGGCGTGCCCCAGTAGCGGTTGCGCGAGAGCGCCCAGTCGACGTTGTTCTCCAGCCATTTGCCGAAGCGGCCGTGCTTGACGTGCTCCGGGTGCCAGCCGATCGTCTCGTTGTTGGCGAGCAGCTGATCGCGCGCCGAGGACGTGGCGATGTACCAGCTGCTGGTCGCGTAGTAGAGGAGCGGCGTGCCGCAGCGCCAGCAGTGCGGGTAGGCGTGCTCGTAGGGCTGCTCGCGGAAGAGCAGCCCGCGGCGATCGAGGTCGTCGATGAGGCGGCGGGTCGTCTCACTCCCTTTTACGAACTCGCCGGCGAAGCCGATGACTCGGTCGTCGAAGGTGCCGTCGGGGCGGACCGGGTTGTAGAGCGTGCTCGCCACGGTGGGGTCGAAGAGGCCCGCGGCGGCGCCCGCCACGTAGTCGTCCTCGCCGAACGGCGGCGCGATGTGGACGAGGCCGGTGCCGTCCTCGACCGTGACGAAGTCACCGGCGATGACGCGGAACGGGAACGAGCGCTCGAGCCCGGTCGGCCCTCCGTCGGCGAGGTCGAAGACGGGGCCCCTGTATTTCTGGCCGACGAGGTCGACCCCCTTGATCCGCTCGAGCACCTCGGCCTCCTCGCCGAGCACCTTCTCGACCAGCGGCGCGGCGACGATCAGTACCTCGTCCTCGAGCCGGGCGCGGACGTACTCGACGTCCGGGGCGACCGCGACCGCCGCGTTGCCGGGCAGCGTCCACGGGGTCGTCGTCCAGACGAGGAGCGATTCGTCCCCACGTTCGACCAGCGGGAAGCGCACGTAGATGGAGGCGTCCTCCACGTCCTGGTAGCCCTGCGCGACCTCGTGCGAGGAGAGCGGGGTGCCGTCGCGCGGGCAGTAAGGGACGACCTTATGGCCCTCGTAGAGCTTGCCCTTGTCCCAGAGCTGGCGCAGCGACCACCAGACCGACTCGATGTAGCGGTCCTCGAGCGTCACGTAGGGGTCGTCGAGGTCGACCCAGAAGGCGATCCGCTCGGTCAGCCGGTTCCACTCCTCGACGTACTCGAAGACCGACTCGCGGCAGCGCTGGTTGAACTCGGCGATCCCGAACTCCTCGATCTCCTGCTTGGAGGAGATGCCGAGCTGTTTTTCGACCTCCAGCTCGACCGGCAGCCCGTGACAGTCCCAGCCCGCTTTGCGCGGCACCCGGTACCCGCACATCGTGCGGTAACGCGGATATATGTCCTTGAAGACGCGGGCGAGGACGTGGTGGGAGCCGGGCCTGCCGTTGGCGGTCGGCGGGCCCTCGTAGAAGGACCAGATCGGCGCGTCGGCGCGCTCGGCGAGCGTGCGGGCGAAGAGATCCTGCTCGCGCCAGCGCTCGAGCGCCCGCTCCTCGAGGGCGGGGAAGGACTGCTTCGGGTCGACGGGGGCGAATCCGGACATGGCGCAGGATTCTAGGAGTGGCGGGGTGGCTGCCCGCCGGTCGCAAGCGAATTGGGTCGCTTCCGTGCGGATCCGCGTGCCTCCCGGCACGATCTGGCCCCGTGTCGTATCGCCGACCGCGCCGGTACTCGCGGGTACCCGGCAACGCAAGACGGCCGGAAAGCAAGTAGGTTGCACCGATGCCTGCATTCGATCTGAATGGCAAGGTGGCCCTGGTGACCGGCGCGGCGCGCGGGATCGGCTTCGAGACCGCCCGCCAGATGCAGATGCGCGGCGCCTCGGTCGCGGTCCTCGACCTCGACCCCCAGCAGGCGGCCGACGCGGCCGAGCGGATCGGCGCGCGGGCGATCGGGATCGGCGCCGACGCCACCGACCAGGGGGCGATGATGGCCGCCGTCGCGGAGGTGGTCGACAAGTTCGGCGGCCTCGACTGCGCCGTCGCCAACGCCGGCATCGCCCAGAAACAGATGGCGACCGTCTACGGCATGCCGAGCGAGGAATGGGAACGGGTGCTGGAGGTCGACCTGCTGGGCGTCTTCCGCACGGTGCGGGCGGCGCTGCCGCAGATCGTCGAGCGCCGTGGCCAGCTCGGCCTCGTCTCCTCCGTCTACGCCTTCGCCAACGGGATGGGCAACAGCCCCTACGCGGTGGCCAAGCCGGGCGTCGAGTCGCTCGGCCGGGCGCTGCGGGTGGAGCTCGCCCCCCACGGCGCCAGTGCGACCGTCGCCTACTTCGGCTGGGTCGACACGACGATGGTCCAGGACGCACTCTCCCAGCCGGACGCCCAGAAACTGAACGAGACCCTGCCAGCCTTCCTGATGAAACGGATCCAGCCCGACGAAGCCGCCGCCGCCTTCGTGCGCGGGATCGAAGAGCGGGCGCCGCGGGTCTTCGCGCCGAAGTGGTGGCGCTACGTCTCGGCCCTGCGCGGGATCGTCAACCCGCTGATCGACAAGCGCCAGGAGCGCGATGCCCGAACGCAGGCGCTGCTGAAGGACGTCGACGCGCGGGCGACCGCCGCCGCGACGCCTGCTCCGGAGCCCGTCGCCGACGAGCGCCCGCTGAACGCGGCGGACTAGGGACGAGGAAAGGGACACGGCCCTCTCGGCGGCGACCCGGGCAGGCTGAGGCCGCCGCCGAGAGGGCCGAGGGTGCGGGGGATGTGCATGAGACGCCGGGGAGGCGTCACGGGGACGCGAGGTTCGTCACGAAGGGGCGCGGATCGTCACCGGGACGTGGGATCCGAGGCGGTCTCCCCATCGGTCAGGAACATGCTGTGGAGAGAAACTCTCGCTATGCGAGAGTAAAGCTCCACAGCGGGTGCTGTGGAGCCTTTCCGCCGCATAGGGACGGTAAGGCTCCACACCGCCTCCGCGAGGGTCACGTCCCTGTGCCATTCCACCGGAAGGCCCGCGTCCCGGGCGTCTCGTGGCGGCCACAGCCTGCCAGGGCCGCCACGAGACGCCCGGGGCCCGCCGTCCCCGGCCGCCCGGGCCACGAGCCCCCGCCATCCCACCTTGCTGCCCAGCGGTGCGTTCGCACTTAACCGCGGATAGCGCGGCAAACTGCGAACTCACCCGTCGCGGAAT
>DATEDJ010000189.1:0-5141 GCA_035281725.1 Solirubrobacterales bacterium | reverse complement strand
AGGCTCCACACCGCCCCCGCGAGGGTCACGTCCCTGTGCCATTCCCCCCGGAAGGGTCGCGTCCCGGGCGTCTCGTGGCGGCCACAGCCTGCCAGGGCCGCCACGAGACGCCCGGGGCTCGCCGTCCCCGATCGACCGGGCGACGAATCGCGCCGTCCCCGAGTCGCGTTCGCACTTAACCGCGGATAGCGCGGCGAACTGCGAACTCACCGCGCGGGCCGCGAACGCACCACCTCTCCTCCGCGGCGCAGACCACCCGGAACCCCCTGCCGCGGAGGCCAAACTCGTACTTAGGTTGAACCCCTTCACCGGCGTCCGCGTAGACCCGACCCAAACCGGATCGGATCTCCGATCGAATTCGTCTAAGGAGGACCAGTTGAAGCACCTGGCCGTGGCGTTCACTGCTGCCCTGATGCTGTGCACCATCGGCGCCGGTGCTGCCGCCGCCGAAGACGGCGGCCACCGGGTCGACCGGCACATGCACCAGCACCAAGGCATCGGCGGCCCGACCACGCACCATCATGGGACCAACCGTCACTGAGGCGAACGCGCCGGCGCCGGCCCTCGCTGGACCGAGAAGGTCCACGAGACCGGGCTGGCGTCTTCGCCGCCGTCCGGATCGACGGCCCAGACCTTGAAGACGTGCTTGCCGAACTTCAGCCCGCGGTAGGACTGTGGTGAGCGGCAGCTGACGATCAGGCGATCGTCGAACTTGCAGCGGAACCGGGCCTGGGATTGGTCGGTGCGGAAGACGAAGCGCGCGGTGCGCGAGGCCGAGTTCCGGGCAGGCCGCTTGACGATGAAGGTGTCGGGATGGGACAGGACGCGAGCGGGCGGCGGGGCCTGATTCACGTGGATGCCCGCTTCGGGCAGCCCGTTCCCACCACCACCGGCGGCGGGTGGCGGTGGCGTCGTCGTCGTCGCGAAGGCGTATTCGGAGCTGCCGAATTCATCGCTCGTCTGGCTCGCGGCGATCATCGTCCCGGCCGGGATCGGGCCCGGGTAGGTGACGCTCCAGGTGCCCGATTCATTCGTCACCGCTTCGGCGAGGAAGCTTTCGATCTCCCCGGCCGAGCTGTCGGCCTTGCGGAAGACGCGGACGACGGCACCGGGGTCGGCGCGCCCGCTCGCCCCCGATTCGCTGGACCCGGCGAAGGTCGGCGGTTTGATGCCGCCGTTGGCGCCGTTGACCAGGGCGATGAACGGGCCGGCATTGGCCGAGCCGTGGTTGCGCAGGACTTCGTCGTAGACGGTGCTGAAGATGTATTTCTCGACCATCCGGATCGCCGGGCCGCTGTTGGCCGAGATCGTGTTTTCCTCGGCCGCGGTATCGCCGCCGACGATTGCGAGCGTGATGCTTTCGAATTTCCCCTGAGGCTCGATGTCGATCCCCGCTTCGCCTGATCCTTCGATCCGGTTGCCGTAGAGCTCGGCATGACTTCCTTCCACCCGGACGCCATATTTGGTCGCGTCCAGGATCGAGTTGTCCCGCACCACCGCACACCACAGGCACGTGCGCGGCAGACCGATTCCCTCCGTGCCACCGGGCAGCCGCGCTCCGGTCACGCCTTCACCGATCACGTTGCGTTCGATCAGCGATTCGTAGGCGGCGGTTTCGATCGCCCTACCGGTCAGCAGCGAGAGCCGGTTGCCGAAGACGTCTACATCGCTGCCACCGGTGATCGCGATGCCGGCCTGGGTCGGCGGTTCGAGCGTGGCCGTCCCCGCCGGGTTCAGCCCGATCAGGTTCCCTTCGACAGTGAGCTGGCCACCGTTCGGGCCGGCGAGGATGCCGTGAGTGCCGCCGTCGATCACGTTGCGGTCGCCCGGCACCGGGCCACCGATCGTGGTGCTGATCGCCCCGCCGACGAGCACCCCCGCCGTTTCGTTCGCCAGCGGCCGCCCGAATGCGTCGAGCCCGATGTAGTTGCCGAAGATGCGGGTCGAGCCGGTCGCCGGTTCCTCGGTCGTGCCGTTGCCACCGAGGTCGATCCCGGCATTTTTCGCCGCCGCGATCACGTTGCAGAACCCGTCGCAGATCGGGCTGGGGAGTGATTCGTCTTCCAGGCGATCCCCGATCCAGTTCGCGCGGGCGGTGCGGTTTTCGCCGCTCGCCGCGTCGCCGATCCGGATGTTGGTGCCGTTGGGCGCCGGCGTCGCGCCATCCGGCATCACGCCGAAGCCGTTGCCCCGCACGGTGACCGCGTCGGCCCCGTCGATGTCCAGCGCGACCCCGGTGACGCGGGCGAAGATGTCTCGGGGCAGAGAACCGTAGCCGCCGAAGTTCGCCCCGTTCGAGTTCTGATCGATGAGGGCGCCCGTTTCCACCGGACCCGCGCTGCCGTCGAGCTTCAGCCCGATCCAGTCGTTCCACAGCCATAAGCCGGGTCCGCCCACCGCTTCGGCGGCGGTCTTCGCGTTGGAGATCGCGAAGCCGATCAGCTGAACCCCTGGAGCGGAGACGCGGAAGGCGGTGCCGCCGACAGGCCCGTCGATCCCGGTGCAGGGACCGGGGACGCCGAAGTATTCGGTTTCGCACTGGGTGGGCCGCATCGATCCTTCGATCCTCACCTTGCGGGTGATCGTCGGCAGGCTCGAGCCGAGCTCGATCGTGCCGCCCACCCCACCGTCGAAGGTGGCGAACTGGAACTTGATGATGTTCCCTTCGTTTTCGAAGAAGGGGGTGGCGTTGGATTCTTCGATCGCCGCGCGCAGGGTGCAGGGCCGAGAGAGGTCTTGCAGCCGCCCGACCCGACCAGTTCGTCGGGCTGATCGCCGGTGCTGTTGACGGTGAATTCCGCCGCGCCGGCGACCGCCGCCCAGGCCAAAAGGAAGAGCAGCGCCGCGGTGATAAGGATCGCGCCCCGCCGCGCCTGCCCCATTTGCACGCCGCGGACCCTACTGATCAGCGTCCGTTTCGCAATACCGAAAAAAGTGCTCCATCCGGCGGCCGATCAGTCGACGACGGCGGCGACGGACTCGAAGGAGGCGTCGATCAGCGCGATCAGGTCGCCGCCACCGGACTCGCCCCAGCGGGTCGCGGCGACGTCGAAGGCGGCCAGCGCGGCGCGGACCACGGCCTCGACCGCGAGCGAGTCGGCGGGCTCCCCCAGCCGCTCCGCCAGCGGCTCGCGGATCTCCCTCCCCCAGCTGTTCTGGAGGTCGATCAGGCGTGCCCGCAGCGAGGGGTTGTCCTGGATCAGCCGCGCCCGGGCCAGCGCCTGCTCGGGGTCGTCGAGGTACTGGTCGGTGGCCCCGGTGAAGGCGGAGCGCAGCGCCGTCCACGGGTCCTCGCGGGCCGGACGGGCCGCCAGCGCCGCGGCGATCACCGCGCCGGTCACCTCGAGGGCGACGAAGACCGCCTCCTCTTTGCTGGAGAAGAGGCGGAAGAAGCTGGCCCGCGAGATCCCCGCCGCCTCGGCGACTTCGTCGGCCGTCGTCACCTCGAAGCCGCGCTCGGCGAAGAGGTCGAAGGCGACCTGCGCCACCTCAGCGCGGGTGCGGCGGCGGACTCGCGCCCGAAGATCCTCGGACTTCGGCACGGGCCGGCCTCGCTCAGCGGTTGAGCTTCGATTGCCAGTCCGAGGGCACCGAGCCTTGCGGCCCCGGGACGCCCTGCCCGAGCGGATGGCTGTCGGGCGGCGCCAGCGCCGGGCCTTCGAAGAAGTCGCCCGAGCGGTAGTCGTAGAACCAGTCCTCACCCGGCTCGAAGCTCTGGATCACGGCGTGGCCGCTCGCCTCCTGGTGGTGCGTCGCGTGTTGGGCGGGCGAGTTGTCGCAGCAGCCGATGTGCCCGCACTCGGCGCAGCGGCGGAGATGCAGCCACCAGCCGCCCGCAGCCATGCACTCCGCGCAGCCCTCGCCGCTCGGCGGGACCGACTCGTCGATGTCACCTGGCTCGATGTTCGCCACTTCCCACTCCCCTCTCGATGCCGGCCCCGAGCCTACCGCCTCGGCCCTGGCAGAATGGCGGCGTGCGGGTCGCCGAGATCAAGGACAAGGCGGTCGGGCCGGGGACCCGCGAGGACCCGGTGCCCGGCCTGGGCCAGGCGCTGATCCGGGTCCACGCGGCGGGCGTCAACGGCGCCGACCCGGTTCAGGTAGCGGGCTTCTACCCACCCCCGCCCGAAGCCGGCGTCCCCGCCGACATCCCCGGCATGGAGCTGGCGGGCGAGGTGGTCGAGTCCCGCGCCCCGGTGCCGCGGTTCGAGCCGGGCGCCCGGGTGATGGCGATCGTCGCCGGCGCCGCCCAGGCCGAGCTGGCGGTAGTCGACGAGCGCCAGCTGATGCCGGTCCCTGACCTCCTCGACTGGACCCAGGCGGGTGGCTTTCCCGAGGTCTTCGCGACCGCCTACGACGCCCTCGTCGGCCAGGCGGGGCTGCGCAGCGGCCAGCGGCTCCTGGTCAACGGCGCCGGTGGCGGCGTCGGCACCGCCGCGGTCCAGCTCGGCCGCGTCCTCGGCGCCGACGTGACCGCCTCGGTGCGCAACGAGAAGAACCGGGCCGGCGTCGAAGAGCTCGGTGCCAACCGCGCGCTAGCCCCGGACGAGGCGTTCGCCCAGGGGCCGTTCGACGTCATCCTGGAGCTCGTCGGCGGTCCCAATCTGGCCGACAACGTCAAGTCGCTGGCGCCCTGGGGCACGATCGTCGTGATCGGCGTCTCGGCCGGCTTCGAGGGGACGCTCGACCTCCGCCGGCTGATGGCCACGCGCGGCACGGTCCGGGCCTCGACCCTCCGCTACCGGCCGCCGGAGGAGAAAGCGGTGCTGGCCCGCGAACTGGAAGCGAGCGTGCTGCCGCTGGTCGCCGACGGCCGCCTCCGCGTCCCGATCGAGGCCGAGTTCCCGCTCGCCGAGGTCACCGCCGCCTACGAGCGCTTCACCGCCGGCGGTCACCTGGGCAAGGTCGTCCTGCGCTGCGGGTAGGTGGCGACCCCATGCCGGCGCCCCGGTGGGGCGCGGAAGGGACGGGTAAGGGACCCGGCCATCTCGCGGCGGCCCTGGCAGGCTGAGGCCGCCGCGAGATGGCCGGGTTACGGGTGGACTGCGAGGGTGCGGGGCGCCTGCGAGGGTGCGGGGCGCCTGCGGGGGCCGGGAGCGGCGAAGAGCGGCGGGATCCGTGAGGAAGGCGCCGGGAACGTC
>DATEDJ010000188.1:0-4597 GCA_035281725.1 Solirubrobacterales bacterium | reverse complement strand
GCCCAGATCCGCCGCGCGACCCGCCCGATCACCGCGTACTCCGGGTCCATCCCGTTGGAGAAGAAGAAGCTCAGGTTGGGCGCAAAGGAGTCGATCTCCATGCCGCGCGCCAGGTAGTACTCGACGATCGTGAAGCCGTTGGCGAGGGTGAAGGCGAGCTGGGAGATCGGGTTCGCCCCGGCCTCGGCGATGTGGTACCCGCTGATCGAGACGCTGTAGAAGTTCCGCACCCCCTCCGCGACGAAGAACTCCTGTACGTCTCCCATCATCTTCATCGCGAACTCGGTCGAGAAGATGCACGTGTTCTGCGCCTGGTCCTCCTTGAGGATGTCGGCCTGGACGGTCCCGCGGACCGTGCGCAGGGTCTCCTCGCGGATCCGCGCGTAGGTCTCGGCGTCGACCACGTCGGCACCGGAGACGCCGAGCAGCCCGAGGCCGAGGCCGTCGTTCCCCGGCGGCAGCTCGCCTTTGTAGATGGGGCGCGGCCGGTCGCCGAAGATCTCGTCGAGGCGCTTTTCCGTTTCCGCCCAGCGGCCGCTCTCCTTCAGGTGCTCTTCCACCTGCTGGTCGATCGCCGCGTTGAGGAAGAAGGCAAGGACGATCGGCGCCGGCCCGTTGATCGTCATCGAGACCGAGGTGGTCGGCGCACAGAGGTCGAAGCCCGAGTAGAGCTTCTTCGCGTCGTCGAGGGTGGCGATCGAGACGCCGGAGTTGCCGACCTTGCCGTAGATGTCGGGGCGCTCGTCGGGATCCTCGCCGTAGAGGGTGACCGAGTCGAAGGCGGTCGAGAGCCGCGCCGCCGGCTGTCCCTGCGAGAGGTAGTGGAAGCGGCGGTTGGTCCGCTCCGGCGCGCCCTCGCCGGCGAACATCCGGGTCGGGTCCTCGCCCTCGCGCCGGTAGGGGAAGACGCCGCCGGTGTAGGGATAGGAGCCGGGCAGGTTCTCCTTCATCAGGAAGCGCAGCCGCTCGCCCCAGCCGTCGTAGCGCGGCGGCGCGATCTTCGGCACCTTCTGGTGGGAGAGCGTCTCGCGGTAGTTCGGCCCGGTGATCTCGCGCCCGCGGACCTCATAGCTGAAGGTATCGGAGGTGATGCCCTCGATCCGGCGGTCCCAGGTCTCCAGGAGTTCGATCGCCTCGGGTCCCAGTTCCTTGCGGGTCTGGTCGTAAGTCTTCTGCAGTTCGTCGTTCTCACCGAGGATCTTGATCGCCGCATCGAGATGCTGGAGGCGGGCAGCGATCTCGGCCAGCTCCTCGACCTTGGCGTTGATCCCCCTCCCCTGCTCGGCGATCTCGGCGAGGTAGCGGGCCCGCTGTCCCGGGATCAGGGTGTTGCCGCGCGGCTCGTGGACGGCCGGGTCGAGGCCCGGGTCCCAGCGGTCCGCCTCCGTCCCCGCCTGCTTGGCCAGCGCGCGGCAGAGGTTGACGAACATCCAGGTGACGCCGGGGTCGGCGAACTGGCTGGCGATCGTCGGGTAGACCGGCACCTCGTCCTCGGCCAGCTCGAAGGCGGCCCGGTTGCGGCGCCACTGTTTGCGCACGTCGCGCAGCGCGTCGGCCGCCCCCTGCTTGTCGAACTTGTTGATCACGACCAGGTCGGCGAGGTCGAGCATGTCGATCTTCTCCAGCTGCGAGGCGGCGCCGAACTCGCTCGTCATCACGTAGACCGGCAGGTCGACGAGGTCGACGATCTCCGAGTCCGACTGGCCGATCCCGGCGGTCTCGACGATCACCAGGTCAAAGCCGGCGGCGCGCAGGAAGGCGACCGCGTCGGCGAGCACGGCGCTGGTCGAGAGGTTCTGGCGGCGGGTCGCCATCGAGCGCATGTAGAGCTGCTCGTGGCGGAGGCTGTTCATCCGGATCCGGTCGCCGAGCAGGGCGCCGCCGGTGCGCCGCCGGGTCGGGTCGACGGCGAGCACCGCGATCCGCAGGTCGGGCAGGTGCTGGACGAAGCGCGAGAGCAGCTCGTCGGTGACCGTCGACTTGCCGGCGCCGCCGGTGCCGGTCACGCCGACCACCGGCACCCCCGCCCCCTTCACGGTCCACTCGGCGCGCAGGCGGTCGAGGTCGTCGTCGGTGAAGGCGCCGTCCTCGAGCGCCGAGAGCATCCGGGCGACGCCGAGGTCGTCGGTGCGCGACTCGTCGGGCGCGGGCGGCACGACCCGCTTGGTCGCGGCGCGCTCGACCAGGTCGTCGATCATCCCCACCAGCCCCAGCGACATGCCGTCGTGCGGGTGGTAGATCCGCTCGACCCCGAAGGCCTCGAGGTCGGCGATCTCCGCCGGCGTGATCGTCCCGCCGCCGCCGCCGAAGACGCGGATGTGGTCGGCGCCCGCCTCGCGCAGCATCTCGACCGCGTAGCGGAAGTACTCGGTGTGGCCGCCCTGGTAGGAGCTGATCGCGATCGCGTCGGCGTCCTCCTGGATCGCCGCCCGGACGACGTCCCGCACACTGCGGTTATGGCCGAGGTGGACGACCTCGGCGCCGGAGTCCTGGATCAGCCGGCGCATCACGTTGATCGCCGCGTCGTGGCCGTCGAAAAGCGAGGCGGCGGTGACGAAGCGCAGGGGCGGCTTACCCGCCCCCTCAGCGCGCTCGGCCTGTCCCCTGTCGGTAAGGGTCGTCACGAATAGGAGGGTAACAGATAGTAGGAAGGGCGACTAATCCTCGGAGCTTGGCGGAGACGGGGGAGGCGCTGGGAAGGGACGGGCAAGGGACCCGGCCCTCTCGGCGGCGGCCCGGGCGGGCTGAGGCCGCCGCCGAGAGGGCCGGGTCCGTGGGGGGTGCGGACTTCCGAGGGGCGCCCGTGAGGAAGTGGGGCCCTTCTGGCGCAGGGACGTGCGCCTTCGGGCTCCCACGTCGGCCCCGGATACGCGCTGCAAGCTTTGATGTGGCCATAGCAACATCAAGGCTTGCAGCGCAGGATCGACCCTCCCGGGACGCGCAACGAAGTGGTCCCCCCCTCCCGAAAACTCCCCGTCCCGGGCGTCTCGGAGGCGGCCTCAGCCTGCCCGGGTCGCATCCGAGACGCCCGGGCCTACCGTCCCCGGCCGCCCCGCCCCGAATCGCGCCGTCCCTGCCGCTACGGCCCCGAACCGCCCGTCCCCGGCCGCACCGGCCCCTCACCCGGGGAAGTCGCCGGCCGAGACGCGCAGCACGCGGAGGAGCTTGGCGAGGTCTTCGAGCTGGTCGGCACGCAGCGGCTCGGTGGCGAAGCCCGCCTCGTTGAGGGCCGCGGTCGCCTTCTCGGCGACCTCCCGCCCAGCTGGGGCGATCTCGGCGAGGACGGCTCGGCGGTCGGACTCGTGCGGGACGCGCCGCACCAGCCCGAGCTTCTCCAGCCCGTCGACCGTGTTGGTGACGCTCGTGCGGTGAACCTGCAGGCGCTCGCCGATCTTGCCTAGCGGCAGCGAGCCGCGCCGCGAGAGGTAGAGCAGCATCAGCGCCTCGTAGCGGGGGAAGGTGAGGCCGAAGGGCTCGAGCAGCTCGTTCAGCCGCGCGATCAGGATCTGGTGCACCCGCATGATCGAGGTGACGGCGACCATCTCGGTGGCGGCGTCTCCTGTCCAGCGCTCCTCCCAGTGGCGGCGCGCCTCGTCGATCGGATCGAAGGAAAGCGACGGTTGGGGCATCGGCGGGAGTGTTACAGCGCCGGGCGACAGCCGGCGGCTCGCCGGGCGTCCCTACAGCTCGTCGAGCACGCCGCCGATGCGGCGCATCACCTCGGCCGCGGTCTCGAGATCGCGCTCGGACACGTCCCCCAGGGCCTCATCCCAGCGCTTCAGCCAGCGGCGGCGGCGCTTGGCGAGGACCGTCCGGCCCTCGTCGGTCAGGGTGACGAGGACGCGGCGGCGGTCGTCGTCGCTGCGCACGCGGGTGACGATGCCGTCGCGCTCGAGCTCGTCGAGCATCCCGGTGACGCTGGCCGGGCTGAGCCGCGCCGCCTCCGCGATCTCCCCCGCCGTCGCCGCTTTGCGGGCGTCGAGGGCGAAGAGCGCCCGCACCTGGGCGACGGTCAGGTCGCCATCGGTCTTGCGGTGCTGGTCGCGGCCGCGTAGTCGGCGCTCGGCGCCCTGCAGGCAACCGAACTCCTCCCGCACCGCGGCGAGCGCCTCGGCGCGCCCATCGGTCGGCGCGGCGCTCATGCCGACTCCAACGCCAGCTCGCGGGTTTCCGCTTCGACCAGCGGCGACTCGTGCACCGGCTCGGCCGGGCGCCGGCGGCCGCGGCGTTCGATCCCGGCGAGCACCAGGGTCGGCAGCAGCGCCATCGCGGTGATGCCCATCACCCAGATGAAGGTAGTGCCGAAGGCGGAGGCCATCGCCGCCTGCGAGGCGCCCGCCGTTTCCAGGTGGGACTGCAGGACGACGGTGAGCACCGCGGTGCCGATCGAGCCGCCGACCCGCTGCAGGGTGGTCAGCTGCGGCGTCGCGTGGGTGACCTGATCCGGCGTGAGGACCCCGTAGGCGGCCGTCATCGCGGGCATGATCGACATCCCGATGCCGAAGCCGCGGACGATCATCGCCGCCGCGATCAGCACGAACGAGGTGTCCGCACCGAGCATCACGAAGGGGACCGTAGCCAGCAGGGTGATCAGGGC
>DATEDJ010000187.1:0-10479 GCA_035281725.1 Solirubrobacterales bacterium | reverse complement strand
CCTCGCCTGCGACCACCGCATCCTCTACGGCGCCCCGGCGGCCGAGTTCCTCGCCAGGATCCGCGCCCTCCTCGAGGAGCCGCTGGCGCTGGCGCTCTGAGCGTCTGCATTCGGGCCCGGATGGCGGGCCCGAATGCAGACCCGTGGTCACGGCTTTGTGCCGGCCGGCGTGGGTCGGGAGGGGTTTCTCGCAATTTCCATCTAAATCGGGGTGGGAAACACTCAGTTTTGTTTTAGGTACTGTATGAGTGTCCCCGATGCTCTGGGGAGCACACATCGCGGGGATCCCAGTCGAGGAGACGGCGCTCAGCTTCGCGCCGGTGCTCGCCGCGACCGGGGGCATCGCGGGGGTGAAGTTGCGGGCTCGGTTGACCCGACGGCGCATGCGACAGCGCCGTCGGGTGAGCCCTGACGGGAGGCGGCGGTGAGCCCGGCCGCCAGCCCTCCCTCCCCGCCGCTCGCGCCGAAAGCGCTGCGACACCGGCGCAGCGTGCGACGGCTCACCGCCGGGCAGGTGGGCGATCTTCGCGCCGCGATCACCGCCGCGCAGGGGATCGAAGACGATCGCGGCTACCAGTCTTGGGCGGGCATCCACGGGCTGCCGCTGCCGATCTCCTGCGTCCACCACAAGGAGCTCTTCCTGCCCTGGCACCGCGCCTACCTGTACTTCTTCGAGAAGGACCTGCAGGACCTGGTTCCCGGGGTGACGCTGCCGTGGTGGGATTGGACGGTCGCGCACGCCGAAGGGATCCCCGCCGCCTACTCCGCGCGCCGCGTGGAAGGGCGGAAAAACCCGCTCTTCGACTCGCCGATCCAGCCGTCCGGCCGTGAAAGCCCCGGGCAGAAACGGACCACGCGCGAACCGGGACCACCGGGTGAACTGCCCCCGCCGGGCATGATCGAAGCGGTCCTCGCCAACCGCGACTTCCTCACCTTCCAGACGCAGCTGGAGAGCATCCACGACGGCGTCCACGTGTGGACCGGCGGCACGATGGGACGGATCCCCGTCGCCGCCTATGACCCGATCTTCTACGCCCACCACTGCATGATCGACCGGGTCTGGTACCTGTGGCAGCTGCGCCACGGTCGGGGGGTGCCGGCGGCGCTGCTCGACCGGGCGCTGGCGCCGTTCCCGATGACGGTCCGGGACACCCTCGAAGTCGCGCACCTCGGCTACGACTACGCGGCCTCGACCGCCGCCGTCGGAGGCCCGTGATGGTCGGCCGCTTCACCAGCGACCCGCTCGAGCTGCCGGCGGCCGAGCACCGCTTCGACCGCGCCGACCTGATCTTCTACGGGCTCGACCATTCGGGCGAGTCCTATGAAGCGCAGGTGTTCATGGGCGCGCGGGGGGTCGGCGGGGACCCCGGTCGGGAGCACCGGTCCTACGTCGGCTCCTTCTTCATCCTCGGCCACGGTGGCTGCTTCGGCGACGCCGGCCATTGCGACGTCCCCCGCGTCCGCGATCCGTTCGACCTCCGCCCCGCCCACCAGCTCGAGCCGGCGGTCCGCGTCCTCACCGTCACCGAGCCGCTGAAGGCGATGCTCGAGCAGGGCCTCGAGGCGGCCAAGGTCACGGTGGTCGCCCACACCGAAGGGCGGACGTCGAACGAGGTCCTCTCCTTCCACACCATCCGCCTCGCGACCTATGCCTAGAACGGCCACCAAAAAGGCGACCAAAGCCGCGGCGCCCGCCGAGTTCGCCTGGGACGACCTCGCCCAGTACAAGGCGGAGAAGCGGTTCCTCGACGGCTACCCGCCGGACCAGCGCAGCTTCTTCTCGCCGCGCGACGACCTCCACCCGATGCTCGCCTCGCTCTTGGCGAGCGCCCAGCACTCGCTCGTCCTCAACATGTACGGGTACGACGACGACGAGCTCGACGAACTGATCCGCGGCAAGCTCGACTCCAAGCACGTGTACGTGCAGATGAGCCTCGACAAATCGCAGGCGGGCGGGGTGCACGAGAAACAGCTGCTGGCGAAATGGTCGAACAACGAGTTCGGCAACTCGATCGCGATCGGCACCTCCGAAGTGCACCACGCGATCTCCCACCTGAAGGTGCTGATCGTCGACGGCGTCTACACGGTGACGGGCTCGACCAACTGGTCGATCTCCGGCGAGTCAGAGCAGGACAACCAGCTGACTCTCAGCCGCAACGCGGTGGTGGCATCGGAGCTGCGCGCGGTGCTCGACCTGAACCACGACTGGATGCTGAAGCAGATGGCCGAAGCGCGGGCCAAAGGCTGAGCGCCCCTGCGCAGGGCTCAGCAGGTCTTCTTGGCGCCGGTCATCGCGTTCCAGGCGCCGCCGAGGGAGAAGTCGGCGTCGACGCTGAAGATGCCGGTGTGGGCGGTGCGGGCGACCGTCCAGTCGCCGCGACGCAGAAGGCAGCCGTGGCCGTGGCCGATCGACCAGTAGGGGGTGAAGGGGACGCGGACGAGGAATTCGCCGGGGCTGGTGACGTTGAAGGCGAAGCCCTGGGGTCCCACCCTGATGGTGTTGGCGCGGCCGGTGCCGAGCGGCTCGACCAGCGGCCGCGGGTTCGTCACTTCGAAGATCCGCCAGTGTTCGCTGAGGAAGCGTTCCTTCAGGTACGGCGGCACCGAGCGGATCAATTTCGCCTCCTCGATCGAGGAGTAGTCGAGCGGCGCGTCCGGCACGGCCACGTAAGAGATCGCGTTGCTGCGGAGCCAGTGCTCGTAGCTGCGTTCGGTGAGGGCACCTTCCTTGTAGAAGAGGCCGTCGCGGGCGGTGTCGAGCTGGCGTAGCCAGCCGCGGGCGAGCTCCAACTTGGGCGCCAGGTAGGCCGACTCCCAGTGGTTCGCGGTCGGCGGCACCTCGATCCGGGTGCCACGGCCGCCGTGGTCCAATAGCCAGCGCGCCGCGGGCTGGAAGTAAGAGGCTTCGGTGGAGGGGTCGCCGACGGCGCGGGCGACCTGGGTGACGCTGGCGGTGAACTGCCAGTAGAGGCTGCCCGCCAGGGTGAGGACAAGGACCGCGGTGTAGAACCAGGCTGGGAGGCGGAGGCTCGGGCGGGCCAGCGGCCGGTGGGACAGCAGGATCGCCGCCAGCACCGGTCCGCCGAAGAGGGCGCCGAGGCGCACCGCGTTGCCGCCCAGCGCGTTCGGCAGCAGGAAGACCGCGGTCCCGGCGACGGCGTAGCCGAGGATCACCCGGCGCAGCCGCGCCTCGCCGTCCAGCCGCCAGATGAGGAAGAGGGCGGCCGCGCACCAGAGTGGGATCGCGATGAAGGACGACCAGACGAAGGGGAAGCGGCCCGGTTCGGGGAAGGCGAGGTTCGGGATCACGGTGAGGCCGAAGGCGACCGCGCCCGCGGCGAGCGCGGTGCGGTTGAGGCGTTCGCCCCGTTCCCGGGCCCCGGCGATCACCACGCCGGCGAGGAACGCACCGGCGACCGGGCTGGCCAGCGGGCAGGCCGCGGCGGCGAGGATCGCGGGCGTCCCCCTCCCCAGCTGCAGCCAGCGCAGCGACGCCAGCCCGAACGCCACGCCGAGCGCGAAGGTCAGCTGGCCGTCGGCGAGCAGGGTGACGACCCCCGCCGCGAACCAGAGCGTCGCCCAGCGCGCCTCCGCCCCCCAGTGGTCCCGGACCAAGCGGTCGAAGAGGTAGGAGGAGGCGACCACCGACAGCATCCCCACCACCTGCGGGCCGAGGAGCGCCGCTGCGGGCGGGAACAGCAGGCTGTAGTTGAGCGTGTAGTGGCCGCCGTACCAGCTGCCGTTCCAGATCGCCAGGCCGGCGTGCTGGAAGAGCTCGGTATGGAAGACCTGGGCGGCGAGATCGCCGACCCGAGGGTCCCAGACCAGCATCAGGGCCGCCAAGGTCGCGCTGAGGGCGACCGCGGGCAGCCATTCGGGGCGGAGCGCCTTCGACTGGACCATGCGGGGATTCACAGCATATGACCGCATCCTGAGACAATTCTTTACGTGAGCGCCCCTCTCCTCCTCCTGCGCGCCGGAACCGTCCCCTACCGCGACGCCTGGGACTTGCAGCTGCGGCTGGCCGCGCGGCGCGGCGCGGGCGAGATTGCGGACGTCCTGATGCTGCTGGAGCACCCGCCGGTCTACTCGCGCGGGCGGCGCACCAAGCCGGAGGAGCTGCCGATGGGAGCCGCCTGGTACGAAGCGCAGGGGATCGAAGTCCTCGACACCGACCGCGGCGGGCTGGTCACCTACCACGGGCCGGGGCAGCTGGTCGCCTACCCGATCATCGACCTGGCGCCACTCGGCGACGACGTCCACGAGTACGTGCGCGGGCTGGAGCGGGTGATGATCGGCTCGCTCGCCGAGCACGGGGTCGGGGCGCAGACGATCAAAGGGCTGACCGGGGTCTGGACCGACGGGCCGGCGCCGGCGCCGGGCCTGGCGGGCGCGGCACGGAAGATCGGCTCGATCGGCGTCCACGTCAGCAAGGGGATCACCACCCACGGGCTGGCGGTCAACGTCGACAACGACCTGCAACCGTTCGAGTGGGTGATCCCCTGTGGGATCGAGGGTGTCTCGATGACCTCGATCTCCCGCGAGGGGGGGAGCGATGCGACCGTGGCCGCTTACGGGGAGACCGTGGCGCGGCACTTCGCCGAGGTCTTCGATCGGGTTCCACAATCCGTGAGCCTGGCCGAGATCGGTTTGCAGGCGGCGCCCGCTACGGTTGGTGGTGAGCGATGAGCGAGACGGTCACTTCTGACGAGAACGGCGCCGCGAGGGCGGCGCCGACCAGCCGCATCCACGTCACCCGTTCGCGGGCGAAGCCGGGCGGCACCGCGCAGACCGACGGGGCGATCCCGTTCAAGCGCGCCCGCAAGCCGCCGTGGCTGAAAGTGCCGGCGCCGGGCGGCCCGAACTACCGGCGGCTGAAGGAGAAGATCGGCAACGACAACCTCCACACCGTCTGCGAGGAGGCCAACTGCCCGAACGTCGGCGAGTGCTGGGAGCGCGGTACCGCCACCTTCATGATCCTCGGCGACGTCTGCACCCGCCGCTGCGGCTTCTGCAACGTGCAGACGGGGAAGCCGACCTGGAACGACCCGCTCGAGCCGCTGCGCGTCGCCAACCAGGTGAAGGCGATGGGGCTGCGCCACGCCGTCGTCACCTCGGTCGACCGCGACGACCTCCCCGACTACGGCGCGAGCGCCTTCGTCGGCGTCGTCCGCTCGATCCGGATGCTCGCCCCCGACTGCAAGGTGGAGATCCTCACCCCCGACTTCCGCGGCCAGGAGATGCCGCTGGCGAAGGTCGTCCACGAGAAGCCCGACGTCTTCAACCACAACGTGGAGACGGTGCCGCGCCTCTACCCGATCGCCCGCCGCGGCTCCCAGTTCGCCCGCTCGGCGCGGGTCCTGCGGATGGCCAAGGAGATGGGCGGCGACGATGTCGTCACCAAGTCGGGGCTGATGGTGGGACTTGGGGAGTCTTTCGAGGAGATGGTGGAGACCTTCGGCCTGCTGCGCGAGCATCGCGTCCAGGTGCTGACCGTCGGCCAGTACCTGCGGCCGACCGAGAACCACCTGCCGGTGGTGCGCTACTGGCACCCGGAGGAGTTCGAGGCGCTGGAGAAGGCCGCCTACGACCTCGGCTTCGAGTCGGTCGCCGCCGGGCCCTTGGTGCGGTCGAGCTACCACGCCGACCAGAATCTGCCGATCGGTAAGCGGGCCGAGAGCCTGCTGGCGTCCTAACGGGCGCGGCGATGGGCGAGCAGGCGAACGGCGGTGCGCCGGTCGTCCGGCCGCTGCGGCTCGACGAGTTCGGCTTCCGCGTCGACTACTTCCACGACGCCTCCGACGAGTACCTGCTGAAGCTCGGCGTCGACCGGGAGCTGCTGCCGGACCGCGAGGAGTGGGTCGCCTATTACGAGGAGGAGTTCGCCCGGCCGCTGGCCGAGCGCGAGTCCTACCACCTCGGCTGGGAGCTCGACGGCCGGCTGATCGGCTTCAGCTCGACCGACAACATCGAGTTCGGCGAGCAGGCCTACATGCACCTTCACATCGTCGAGGAGCCGCTGCGAAGGCAGGGACTGGGGACGCAGTTCGTGCGGCTCTCGGTCGACGAGTACTTCCGCGCGCTCGAGCTGAAGCGCCTCTTCTGCCAGCCGAACGCCTACAACGTGGCACCGAACCGCGCCCTGCAGCAAGCCGGGTTCCGCTACGTCCTCTCGGCCGAGATGGCGCCAACCGTGATCAACCCGCCGCAGCCGATCACCCGTTGGGTGCTCGAGCGCCCGTAGCAACCGGCGCGTTCAGCTGACCTGGAACTCGCCGCTGCCGAGGTAGGTGTGGAAGAGGCGGAGCGCGTGGACTGCGGGCGGGTCGAGCGGGGTCGGCGGGGAGGTCGGGTCGGCCCAGCGCATCGCCGCGGTCTCGACCCCGTCGGGGCGCGGGTCGCCGCTCCAGCGGCGGGTGAGGAAGAGCATCGCGAAGCAGTGGCTGACGTCGCCGCCGGGATAGGTGACGGTGTGGAGCTCGGCCTCCGACAGCGAGCCCCAGCCGATCAGGTCGGCGGGGTCGACGACGACGCCGGTCTCCTCGCGCAGCTCGGTCACCGCGGTCTGGGCGAAGTTGCCACCCTCCTCCGCCCCGCCCGCGGGCAGGCACCAGCTGCCGTTGTCGACGCGGCGGGTGAAGAGGACGGCTCCGTCGTCGCGGACGAGGAAGACCATCGCGCCGGGGATCAGGACGAGGTCGGAGCCGACCTTCTGCCGCAGCCGCCACAGATATGAGCCCTCGAACGGCAACGCCTCAGCCGACCTGGAAGATGCCGGAGCGCAGGTAGCCGAGCAGCAGCTCGACCGCCAGCGCGGTCGATGCCTCGAAGGGCTGCGGCAGGTCCGTGGGATCGGCGAAGCGCAAGTCGGTCGTCTCCTCGCCATCCGGCGCCGGCTTCCCCTCCCATCGGCGTGCCAGGAAGAGCAGCGAGAAGTAGTGGGCGACGTCGCCGCTCGGGTAGTGGAGCGTGTGCCGCTCGGCGTCGGAGAAGCAGGCGGCCGGGATCAGGTCGGCGGCCTGCACCCGCAGCCCGGTCTCCTCGCGCAGCTCGTCGATCGCGGTGCGCGCGAAGCTCCCACCCTCCTCCGCCGCCCCGCCCGGCAGGCACCAGGTGTTGTCGTCCCCGCGCCGTGCGAACAGCACCTGCCCGTCCGACCGCTGCGCCGCCACCGCCGCGCCCGGCGTGAGGACGAGATCGTGGCCGACCTTCCGCCGCAGCCGCCAGAGATATGAGCCCTCGAATGGCAAGAGGGGAAACCTAAAGGACCGACGGGCGACAGGCCCCTACAATCGTGGCCGAGGGGCCATAGCTCAGATGGCAGAGCGCCTGATTTGCATTCAGGAGGCCGCCGGTTCGAATCCGGCTGGCTCCACTGACGGATCCTGGCTGAAGTCTGGATCGAGATAGTCCTTGGCGGGGCGGATGCGGAGTGACTGTCCGTTGAGGGTCGGGACCAACCGCAACATCAATTGGCTCCGACCCGCGGCGCCGAGGATCCATGAGGGGACGTAGTAGCAGCGATCCGTCGTCAGGTCGTAGGTCGCGACCCAGTCTACGATTGCGGCCGTGTAGTGCTTGGACGATCGAACCTTGCCCCCGGTCAACGAGTGCGAATAGCACTTCACGCAGACCACCCTGCCGTCCGATTTCGCGGACTTCACCTGGACGCGGTGAAGCCGACCCTCGTAATCGGCGATCAGGTCATGACTACAGTTCTCGCCAAAAGGGATCGAGAGTTCGCAGCCGCGGGCGGCGAGATCAGTCGCGACCTTGAGCTCGGCGAGGTTCCCTTTTCGCTTGCGCTCGGCCACCCACCGACCCTAGGAAAAAAATACGCGCGTGTTGTGCGCGTCAGTGTGCCGAAGTGAAAATTCTTCGCGGCTAAATCAGCGCACGACGGCGCGTTTGTACCTGGTCACGGCGAGGAAGGCGAAGACGGCGGCGATGCCGAGGGACCAGGCGATGGCGCCCCAGACGGTGTTGCCGGCCGGGTCGCCGATGAAGAGGGCGCGGATCGCGTTGACGGTGATCGAGAAGGGGTTCCATTCGGCGAACCACTGGAGGGCGGCGGGCATCGTTTCCGGCGGGACGAAGGCGGAGGAGACGAAGGTGAGCGGGAAGATGATGATGAAGCCGAGGCTCTGGGCCGCCTCCGGCGATGAGGAGGTGAGGCCGATGAACGCGAAGACCCAGGAGAAGGCGTAGCCGAAGAGCAGCAGGATCAGGAGCCCGAGGACGACGTGGAGGAAGGGGGCTTCGAAGCCGAAGCCGATGATGATGCCGACGATCAGCATCACCGTGATCGAGATCGCGTTGGTGGCGATGTCGGAGAGGGTGCGGCCGGCGAGGACGGCGGAGCGGGCCATCGGCAGCGAGCGAAAGCGGTCGATCAGCCCTTTGCGCAGGTCCTCGGCGATCCCCATCGCGGTGACGAAGCCGCCGAAGGCCATCGTCTGGACGAGGATCCCGGGGATCAGGAAGTCGATGTAGCTGTGGCCGGGGGTCGGGATCGCGCCGCCGAAGACGTAGGCGAAGAGCAGCACGAACATGATCGGCTGCACGGTGAAGGCGAGCAGCAGGTCGGGCGCGCGGACGATGCGCATGAAGTTGCGTTTGGAGAGCACGAGGGTGTCGGAGATCGCGCTGCGGAAGCCGCCCATCAGTCCCCCTCCGCCTCGGGCTCCTCGGCCGCGTGGCCGGTCAGCTTGAGGAAGACGTCGTCGAGCGTCGGCCGCCGCATCGAGATGTCGTCGATCCCCACCCCGGCCGCGTTCAGCCGCTCCACCGCCAGCGCGATCGTCCCCTTGCGCTCAGCGACCGGCACCCGCAGCGCCACCCCGTCGAGCTCCGGCGGCGCCGAGCAGACCTCGGCCAGCGCCGCGATCGCCGCCGCCGCGTCGGCGGCCGCCTCCAGGGTCACTTCGAGGCTCTCGCCGCCGACCTGGTCCTTCAGTTCGTCGGAGGAGCCCTCGGCGATCACCCGGCCGTGGTCGATCACCGAGATCCGGTCGGCGAGCCGATCGGCCTCGTCGAGGTACTGGGTGGTGAGCAGCACCGTCGTCCCGTCGGCGACCCGGCCTTCGATCGTCTCCCACAGCCCGATCCGGCTTCGCGGGTCGAGCCCGGTCGTCGGCTCGTCGAGGAACAGCACCGGCGGCCGCGCGACCAGCGCCGCGGCGAGGTCGAGCCGCCGCCGCATCCCGCCCGAGTAGGTGCGCACCAGCCGGCCGCCCGCGTCGGCGAGGTCGAAGCGCTCCAGCAGCTCCGTCGCCCGCGCCTTCGGTTCGCCCTTCGGCAGGTGGTAGAGCTGGCCGACCATCTGCAGGTTCTCGAACCCGGTGAGGTTTTCGTCGACCGCCGCGTACTGGCCGGCGAGGCCGATGCGGCGGCGCAGCTGCGGCGCTTCGTGGGCGACGTCGATCCCCGCCACGCGGGCGCTGCCGCCGTCGGCGGGCAGCAACGTGGTGAGGATCCGCACCGCGGTCGTCTTCCCCGCCCCGTTCGGGCCGAGCAGCCCGAGCACGGTGCCGGTCGGCGCGGTCAGGTCGACGCCGTCGAGCGCCCGCACCTCGCCGTAGGACTTGACCAGCCCCTGCGCCTCAATCGCCGCTCCCTCAGACACGCGACCAACCTAGCGATCGCGGCGGGCCGGGGGTTCAGTCGAGGTCGAAGTCCTTGGGCGGTTTCTGCTCGAACCAGAGGTCGTCGTCCTCCGGTGCGTCCTCGAGGAAGCGCGGCGTGTCTTCGAGCACGTCCTCGTGGCCGGTGTCCGGGTCGTAGTCGACGTCGGCTTCCTCCGAGTCCGGCTCGGCCGTGGCGCGCGGCGTTTCCTCCGAGGGGGGCTCGTACTCCTCCGAAGGCTGCTCGTACTCCTCCGAGGGCGGCTCGGGCGCGTCGTGGCGGCGCAGCACTTCTTCGGAGGGGTCCTCCTCGTAGCGCTGCCCCTCGGACTCGAAGTCGAAGATGCCGCCCTGGGCGCCGCCGTCCTTGTAGTCGGGGAGGCCGTGCTCGTCGGTCGGCGGCAGCGGCGCCTCGAGCGCCTGGTCGAGCTCGTCGGAGAGCCGCTGTTCGTTGAAGAAGTCGAATTCCGCCGACTCTTCCTCGGTCGGCGGGTGGCCGGCGACCTCGGCGTCAGGGCCACGGGTGTCGAGCGGCGGCTGCTCGTAGAGCTCGGTCGGCGGGCCCGCGGGCTCCTCCGGCGCGGGCGTGGCCAAGCTGGGCGGCTCCGACCGAACGGCGTCGACCAGCTCGTCGTCGGAGGGGCTCTCCTGCTCGGCGGGCGCCGCGGTCACCTCGGCGTCCATCTCCGCCTGCACGTCGAACATCTGGGTCGGCTGGTCGACGATCGCGTCGCGCTCGCCGGGGTCGGGACCGGCGTCGGGGACGATCTCGTGCTCGCCGACCGGATGCTCCTCCTCGGCCGGCGACTCCTCCGCCTCGGCGGCCGGGGGCGCCGGGGTCTCTTCCGCCGGCGGC
>DATEDJ010000186.1:0-29279 GCA_035281725.1 Solirubrobacterales bacterium | reverse complement strand
CTGTGACGGGGCCCTCCCCGCAGACCTCCCGACCCGGGCGTCTCGGAGGCGGCCTCAGCCTGCCCGGGTCGCCTCCGAGACGCCCGGGCCCGCCGTCCCCGGCCGCAGGGGCCCCAGGTCGCACCGTCCCCGGCCGCAGGGGCCCGGACCCTCGCCCGTCCCCGGCCGCTGCGGACGTTCCGCTGTTCCTTATGGCGCCCAGAGAGCCATAAGGAACAGCGGAAGGCCCTGGCCGTGGGATCGACCATCTAGGCTGGCCGAACATGCGAGCCATTGCGCTGGTCGGATTGGTCATGCTGGCCGCCCTATTGGCGTCCGGTTGCGGCGGGGGATCGACGCCCCCGACCCCGACCGAAACTCCGCACGTCACCACCGCCGCGCAGGTAGCCGCAATGAAGAAGCGGCTCGAAAAGGACGAAGAACTGCGGCCCGTCTACAAGCAGGAACGCCGCGAATGCGAAGCGGTGGAGTCCGAATACGAATACCTCGAGCTCTGCATCGAACCCCTGACGGAAAGACTTGCGCGCCTTGTCGTACTCGATGAAAAGCTGGCCAACGAACTGATGCACAAGGCCGGCGAAGGGTGTCGCGAAGCGCTGCGCGCCGGACCCGTCTACGACCGAATCGCAAAAGAGACGATCGAAGGCTGCGAACAGGACATCGGCAAACAGCCCGCCGACAACGGCGGCGGATAGGAGGACGTCTGTGCGACGCATCCGGGGCAAGCTCACCTACGCCAACGTGATGGCGACGATCGCCGTCTTCATCGCCCTCGGCGGCGCCGGCTATGCGGCGATCAAGCTGCCGAAGAACTCGGTCGGCACCCCGCAGCTGAAGAAGGGCGCGGTCACGCCGGCCAAATTCTCGCCGGCCGCAAAGACCAGCCTCGTCGGCAAGACCGGCCCGGCCGGCGCGATGGGTCCCCAGGGCGTTCCGGGACCCCGCGGTCCGAGCAACACCTACTTCACTTCCAACAACGACGAAACGATCAAAGCCAAGACCATCACGCTGAGCGTCCCGGCGGGGAACTACATCGTCTCGGCGTCGATGTACGCCACCAACCGGGAAGCGAAAGAGGATCGCGTCGGCTGCAATCTGATCAGCCAGGACGACAAGTTCCACAGCGGGTCGGCGGTGGCCAACATCCCGAAAGAGCCCACCGAAACGATCGTCTCCTATCAGCAGCCGGAGGCGCAGTCCGTGTTCTCGTTCGGCGGCAGCGGCGGCACGATCGAATTCAAATGCGAGAACTTCGAAGGGACCGGGAAAGTGGAATTTTACAATGCGCAGATCATCGCGACCGCGGTCGGATCCCTCTCGGGGTGACGCGAAGGCTCCGGGGGTGGGACTCGAACCCACAACCCTTCGATTAACAGTCGAATGCTCTGCCGATTGAGCTACCCCGGAACGGCGTCGGCCCGGTGGGCCGGGTTCCGCAATTTACCGGGTCAGCTCCCGACCCGTTGCGCGTGGGCGATCCGTTCCACCAGCGCCGCCCGCTCGCGGCTGAGGCTGGCGCGCCGCTCGTAGTCGCCACGCTCGCCCGCGGCTTCGATCTCGCCCTCCAGCCGGCGCTGCTCGAGCTGCAGGAAGTTCAGCTCCATCGACTCCTCCGAGGCGGGCTCCTCGCGGGCCAACATCACCAGTTCGGTGATCAGCGCGGCGAGGGCGCCGTTTTCGCGCGGCAGGTGCTCGGCCGGGTCCTTCGGGTGGGCGCGGAGGAAATCGGCGGCGGCGCGGCCGCTGCCAGAGAGGTGCGCCTCCCCCAGCTTCTCCAGGTAGACGGCGCCATGCTCGGGGAGCGCGATGCACATCGCCAAGAGGGCGCGCTCGCGGCGCTCGCGGGAGGTGAGCTCTGCGGTGCGGGGTCGCGGCGGGGACGGAGCGCCGGCGTCGCCGGGTCCGCCCTGCTCGCGGCTGCCGGCCGGTCCGCGACCGCCCGATCCGCCGCCGTATGGATCGCCGCCCGCGCCCGGCCCGCCCGTCGCCGGGGTCGAGGAGACCACGCGTCCCATCACCATCGCGGGCTCCAGATCGAGGCGGTCGGCGACCTTCCGCACCAGCTCGGACTGGCTCGCGCCCTCGCCCATCGTGGCGAGGATCGGTGCCACCTCTTCGAGCGCCTGATCGCGGGCGACCGGCGAGGAGACGTCGGTGCGGTCCAGCACCAGCCCGACCTGAAAGTCGGTCAGCTCGCCCGCCGTATCGACCAGGGCGCGGAACCGCTCCGCTCCTTTCTCCTCCAGCATCATTTCCGCCGGGTCGATCCCTTTCGGCATCGCGGCGACGCGCAGCCGCATCCGCCGTTCGCCCGCCACGCCCTGGACGCGGACCATCGCCGCCTGCCCCGCTTCGTCGGCGTCGAGCGCCAGCACCACCTCGCTCACCACCCCCGAGAGGGCTTTGACCTGGTCCGGCGTGATCGCGGTCCCCATCACCGCCACCGTGCCCTCGACCCCGGCCTGGTGCAGGGCGATGACGTCGGTGTAGCCCTCGACCACGACGGCGCGATTGGCCCGCGCCATCGCTGCCCGCGCCCGGTCGAGCCCATAGAGGATCTGGCTCTTGTGGAAGAAGTCGGTCTCGGCGGTGTTGACGTACTTGGCGCCCTGGTCGTCGCGCATCGCCCGCCCGCCGAAGCCGAGCGTGCGGCCGCGCGCGTCGCGGATCGGGAACATGATCCGCGAGCGGAAGCGGTCGTACTCGCCGCCCTGCCGGCTCTGCTGGACCAGACCGACGGCGCGCAGCTCCTCGACCCGGAAGCCGGCCCGCTGTCCGGCGACGAGGATCTTGTCCCAGGCGCTGGGGGCGAAGCCGACGCCGAAGTCCCGCAGTGCCGACTCGGTCAGCCCGCGCTCGGCCAGGTAATCGCGCGCTTTGCGGGCCTCGCGTGACTCCCAGAGGTAGCTCGCGTAGTAGGAGGCGCTGCGTTCGAGCAGCTGCTGGAGGCGCTGGCGCCGCTGCCGGCGGGCCTCGGCGCGCGGGTCCTCCTGCTCGCGCTGCAGCTCGACCCCGTAGCGGTCGGCGAGCGCCTCCACCGCCTCGGAGAACCCGAGCCCCTCCTTCTCCATGACGAAGCCGAAGACGTCTCCCGCCACCCCGCAGCCGAAGCAGTGGTAGAGCTTGTCCGTAGGGTCGACCGAGAAGGATGGCGAGCGCTCGTCGTGGAACGGGCAGAGGCCCATCATCTGGGCGCCGTTCCGCTTGAGGTCGGTGTAGCGGCCGACCTCGGCGACCATGTCGGCGGCGTCGCGGACCTGGTTGACGCTGTCGGAGGAGATGCGCGCCATCAGAAGCGCGCCTGCTCGGGGATCGCCAGGTCGACGAAGCGGGAGATGCAGAAGCGATCGGTCATCCCGGCGATGTAGTCGGTCACCCGCTGGGCGGCGTCGGCGCTCGGGTCGAGCGCCGGGATGATCTCCGGATGGGCGAGGTAGTGGTCGAAGAGGCCGGTCATCGTCCGCTCGACCCGGGCGTGCTCGCTGCGCGCCGTCGGCCCCAGGTACACCCGGTCGAACATGAACTTGCGCAGCCGCAGCATCGCCATCCCGATCTCCTCCGACTGGCGGATGTCGTCGACCCCGCCTGACTGCTCGACGATGTCGCCGACCAGCGTGTCGATGCGGATCGAGCCGGTCGGGCCGAGCAGCTCGATCTCGGCCGCGGGCAGGTCCTCGGGCCGGAGGATCCCGGCGCGAAGCGCGTCGTCGATGTCGTGGTTGATGTAGGCGACGCGGTCGACGAGGCGGACGATCCGTCCCTCCAGCGTCGCCGGCTTCACCGGGCCGGTGTGGTTGAGGATCCCGTCGCGGACCGGGGCGGTGAGGTTGAGGCCGACGCCGTCGCGCTCCAGCACCTCGACCACCCGCAGCGAGTGCTCGTTGTGCTTGAACCCCGCGTGGCCGCGGTCGCGCAGGCAGCGGTCGAGGGTTTCCTCGCCAGCGTGCCCGAAGGGCGGGTGGCCGAGATCGTGGCCTAGCCCGATCGCCTCGGTCAGGTCCTCGTTCAGGCCGAGCGCGCGGGCGACGGTGCGGGCGATCCCACAGGCCTCGAGCGTGTGGCTGAGGCGGGTCCGGTAGTGGTCCCCCTCGGGGGCGATGAAGACCTGGGTCTTGTGCTTCAGCCGGCGGAAGGACTTCGAGTGGACGATGCGGTCGCGATCGCGCTGGAACGGCGTGCGCAGCGGGCTGTCGGGCTCGGCGATGGCGCGCTCGGCCGGGTACGACCGGGTCGCGTGAGCGGAGAGGAACTCGTCCTCCCAGGCCCGGATGCGGTCCTCGAATGCGACGGTGGTGGGCATCCCTTTGATCATAGGAGGAGGACTCCAGAGGTCGTTCGTCTCGATGCCCCCCTCAGGCCGCTGCGCGTAACTGGACATGGGCGTGGTGCTCCAGGGTTTCGCCCACCGCCCGCTCGACCTGGCGCAGGGCGTGCGGCTCGGCGGCCGGGGCCTCGATCAGTGGCTTCGCCAGCGCCTCGACCATGAAGCGGTGGGCTTCCTCGGTGAGGGCGAAGGAGCCGGCCTCGCAGCTGGCGCAGACGACGCCGCCCGAGGCGCCCGAGAACCCGGCCAGGTGCTCCGCCTCGCCGCAGTTGGCGCAGGAGGCGAGCTCGGGGGCGAAGCCGGCGACCAGGGCGAGCTTGAGCCGGAAGGAGAGCGCGACTTCAAGGCTGATCGCGCGCGGCTGCCCCGGCTGGTCGAGAAGCGCGAGGTACCGGCAGAGCAGGTTGTAGGCGGGCAGGTTCGGCTCGGCGGCGTCGAGCAGGCGCAGGACGCCATCACAAGCGCGGGCGCCGCAGCCGATCGCGGCGCCGTCGGAGCGCAGCCGCGGGTAGCCGTCGATCGTGGCGACGCTGGTCACGGTCATCAGGTCGCTGCGCCCTTCGTGGAGGACGAGGTCGAGGCGGAAGAACGGCTCGAGCCGCCCGCCGAAGCGGGATTTTGGCTTGCGGGCACCCTTTGCGATCGCCCCGAAGCGGCCGAGCGTCGGCGAGTAGAGGTGCAGGATCCGATCGGCCTCGCCGTATCGGATGCTCCTCAAGACAATTGCCTCCGTCTTGACCGTAGATCCCGCCATTGAGACCAGTCTGCGGGACGGACCGGACGGAACCGCCGCCCAGCCGGGACCGACCGGATCGCCAAAGGGTGGCGTTCGCACTTTTCCCCGGTATGCGGGGCTAACTGCGAACGCGCTTGGCGGTGCCTTTGCGGCGTTTCGGGCGTTTCCGCAATTTCACCTGGCAGTTCGGGCAGAAGTAGGTGGAGCGGCCGGAGACGACGATCCGCTCGACGATTCCGTCGCAGCCCTCCCCAGGGCAGGGCTGGCCCTCGCGGGTGTGGACGAGGAAGCGCTCCTGCATCTGCCCCTTCTCGCCGCGCCCGTCGCGGTAGTCGTCGATCGAGGAGCCGCCGGCGTCGATCCCCGCTTCCAGCGCCGCCACGACGCCGTCGCGGAGCGCCTCCCAGTGCTCCGGCTTCATCGACCCGGCCGGCGACAGCGGGTGGAGCCGCGCCCGGTAGAGCGCCTCGTCGGCGTAGATGTTGCCGACCCCGGCGATCCCCGACTGGTCGAGCAGAAACGACTTCAGCGGCGCCTTCTTCCCGGCCGCGATCTCCCCCAGTCGCTCCGCCGTGAACTCGGGTGAGAGCGGCTCGACCCCGAGTCGGGAGAAGCGCTCCGGCAGCTTCGCGTCGTCGATCAGGAAGGCCTCGCCGAAGCGACGCGGATCGGTGAACCAGACCTCGCGACCGTCGTCGAGGACGAAACGGGCGCGCAGGTGGCGCTCTTCGGTGGTGCGCTCGCCCTGGTAGAGGATGCGGCCCTCAGAGGGATCGAGGATCTCGCCATCGTCCTCCCGCAGGACCAGGTTGCCGGTCATCCGCAGGTGCATGACCAGGGTCTGGTCGCGGTCGAGGCCGAGCAGCAGGTACTTCCCCCGCCGTCCCAGACCCTCGATCGTCCGCCCGTCGACCTGCTTGCCGAGCTTCTTCGGCGGGACGGGGCGGGACCAGCGGGCGTCGAGCACCTCGAGCCGCTCGATCGCGTGACCTTCCAGCTCCGGCTCGAGCTGGCGGGCGACGGTCTCGACCTCGGGCAGCTCGGGCACGCTCGAAGTTCTATCCCACCCGCCCCTGCGGGTGTTGCGCTAGTCCTCCTTGGCCCGCGGGTGCGCCTCGTAATAGACCTGTTTCAGGCGGTCGCCTGACAGGTGCGTGTACATCTGGGTGGTCGAGATGTCGGCGTGGCCGAGCATCTCCTGCACCGCGCGCAGATCGCAACCGTTCGAGAGCAGATGAGTGGCGAAGCTGTGACGGAGGGTGTGTGGGCTCATCTTGCCGTCGAGCCCGACCGCCCGCGCGTGGCGCTGGACGATCTTGTAGAGGCCCTGCCGGGTGAGCGGCCCGCCGCGGAAGTTGAGGAAGAGGCGCGGCTCTTCGCGCCCGTGCAGGAGCTCCGGGCGTCCACCGCGCAGGTAGGCCCGGATCGCCGCGATCGCCTGCCGGCCGAGCGGCACCAGCCGTTCCTTCGAGCCCTTGCCGCGGGCGCGGACGAACCCCTCGTGCAGGTCGACGTCGGCCATCTCCAGCCCGATCACCTCCGAGGCACGCAGCCCGCACGCATACATCACCTCGAGCAGCGCCCGGTCGCGCAGGGCGGTCGGCTCGGAGCCCTGCGGCGCCGCCAGCAGCTTCTGCACCTCGGGGTAGTTGAGGACGTGCGGCAGCTTCTTCGAGCGCCGCGGTGCCGCCAGGCTGGCGGTCGGATCGTCGCCGATCAGCTCGTCGCGGCGCAGGTGCTTGTAGAAGGAGCGCAGGCAGGCGGCCTTGCGGTGGATCGTCGCCGAGGAGCACGGCGGCCGCTCGGGACCGCCGGTCGCCAGCTCGGCGAGGAACTCCCCGACCTCGGCGGGACGCGCCTTCAGCGCGTCGAGATGATGCGCCGAGAGGTACTCGCCGTACTGGAAAAGATCAGTGCGATACGCATTCAGGGTGTTGCGCGAAAGGCCGCGCTCAAGCTCCAGGTAGGAGAGGAAGTCCAGGGTCAGCGAGCGGAAGCGCGCGTCGGCACCCGAGTCGGCGGGCGCGGCGGGGGCCTCATGTTTGACGGCGATGGCCATGGGCGGTTTGTTCGGCTCGCTTTGCGCGAAACCTCTACCCGCAAGGGACCATTCGCTCAGCAGACGATGAGGTTTCCCGCGGCGAGTGGTGCGGCGAAGAAGAGCGGGTCCTCGGCGAGCGACCGGCCCATGGTGGTGGTCGGGAGACCCGAGGCGGCGTAGCCGTCGAGCTCGACCGAGGCGAATTTCGAGTGGTGGAGCCCACCGCCCGCCGTCTCGATCCGGGAAGCGAGCTCGGCGCCGCCGTCCTCCACCATTTCCGGGACCGCCACGGTTACCGGGGCGAGCAGCAAGTCGAGCACGGTCGCGGTGTGGTGGCTGAGGCCGCGGTGGCGCTCGCGAGGGTCGGACGAGGAGAGGCGCGGCGAGAGGATCGTCGGCTGGCGCAGGGACAGCGCCGCGTGGGCGCTGTCGAGGGCAGCCATGCCGCCGTGGCCGAGCTCGGTGTCAGAGCCGATGATCCCGGGGCCGGGGCCGACCAGGATCGCATCCCAGCCGAGCGCGGCCGCGGCGGCGTCAAGAGCGCCGACCGTGCTCAACGCCTCGTGTTCGCCGCCGTAGGAGGGCGCGGCGGTGATGTGGCCGCAGAGGAGGCCGCGCTCGCGCAGCTCGGCGACGTCGCGGGAGAGCGAGCCGGGAAGCGCGCCGCCGCTCGTCTGCACGTAGCCGACGCGGATCCCGGGCCGAGCCTGCCCCGCCGCCCAAGTCGCCGGCGCCAGGTGGCCGTGGAGAGGCAGAACCGCGACCGGGATCTCGCGTCGCTTCGCCCCCGCCTCACCCTCGACCGGCTCGACCGCATGCTGGAGCGACGTGTAATTCAACTTCATCACGTGCGGCTCCGCCGCCGGGTCCGTCTGCATCTCACCGTCCCAGGGCCGGTCAACCGCAGACCCCGAGAGGCCGAGCCCGCGGCTGAGGTTCACATGGACGACGTCGAAGCCGCCCGATCCGAGGCCGAGGTCGAGGGCCGCCGCGTTGACGATCACCTCGTCGCCCTCGCGCATCGGCCCGAGCAGCACCTCGTCGGCCCAGGCCGTCCGCCGCTCCCCGTCGACTTCGACGACCAAAGGCGACTCGGCGACGACCACCCCGCGCCGGAGGTCGAGCCGCCCGGTCACGCGCGGGCGAGGACGCCCTCGCAAACCTCGAGCATCTTGTCGAGGTCAGCCGCGGCGACGTGCTCGCCGGAGGTGTGGACGCAATCGGGGCCGTTGGCGAGGAGGACGCTGTCGAAGCCGCCGAGGCGGAAGACGTTGGCGTCGCTGCCGCCGCCGATCGCCGCCCGCCGCGGCTCGACCCCGGCGGCGCGCAGGCTCTCCTCGGCTAGGACGAGGGCCTCCGAGCTTGACGGCACCTTGTAGCCGCGGAACAGCTCTTCGACCCGCACGTCGACGTCGCAGCCGAACTCGCTCGCGCCCCAGGCGCAGGCGTCGGAGATCTGGCCGGCGACCTCGGCCGCCCGCGCCGCGTCGAGGCTGCGCGCCTCGGCGTGGATCCCGCAGTGCCCGGCGACGACGTTGCCCGAGGTGCCGCCCTTGATGATTCCAACGTTCGCGGTGGTCCCCTCGTCGAGCCGCCCCAACGACATCCGCCCGATCGCCGCTGCGGCGGCCTCGATCGCGCTCGAACCGTCCTCGGGCCGCACCCCGGCGTGCGCCTCGACCCCGACGAAGTCGGCGAGGATCTTCATCTGGGTCGGCGTCGCGGTGATCACCTCACCGACCGGGCCGGCGTGGTCGAGCACGTAGCCGATCGGCGCCCGCAGCTTGCCGATGTCGAATGCCTTGGCGCCGCGCAGTCCCTGCTCCTCGGCGACGGTGAGGACCAGCTCGATGCCGACCGGCGGCGTCGCCTCCACCCCGCGCCGGACCAGCTCCATGAAGACCGCGACCGCGGCCTTGTTGTCGGCACCGAGGATCGTCTCGCCGGCGCTGCGGAAGACACCTTCGTCGTTCACGACCTCGACCCGGCCCTTGTGCGGGACCGTGTCGATGTGCGCGCAGAACATCACGTAGTCCTCGCGCTCCCCGGCGACGCGCGCGAGCAGGTTCCCCGCCCCCGCTTCCGCGGGCCCGGCTGCGTCGTCCTCCTCGACCTCCAGCCCCATCGACCTCAGTTCAGCCGCCAACGTGTCGGCGACCTCGCGCTCCTCTCCCGTCGGCGAGCGGATCTCGCAAAGCCGGGCGAAGGTGTCGTAGAGCCTCTCGTTCCCTGCCACGGGCGACAGGCTAGACGGCGAGGCGGCCGGGTGCGCTCGGCTCAGGCGTGGCGCTCGGAGGAGCGGCTGATCCCGATGTCCATCCCGTTGCCCCCCGGGTCGGCTTCGTGGTCGGGAGCGGCGAGCTCACCGCCGTCCGCGGGCTCTTCGCCCGCGTGCGTGGCGGCAGCGCCGACGAACTCGCGGAAGAGCGGCTCGGGCCGGTTCGGGCGCGAGTTGAACTCGGGGTGGAACTGGGATGCGACGAAGAAGGGGTGGTTCGGCAGCTCGATCATCTCGACCAGGCGCTCGTCCGGCGAGGTGCCGCCGGCGACCAGGCCCTCGTCTTCGAGCCGGCGCCGCAGGAACATGTTCACCTCGTAGCGGTGGCGGTGGCGCTTGTAGATCACGGCCTCGCCGTAGATCTCCCGCGCCCGCGTCCCGTCCTGCAATTTCACCGGGTCGGCGCCGAGTCGCATCGTGCCGCCCATGTCGCGCAGTTCTTTCTGTTCCGGCAGCAGGTCGACCACCGGGAAGGGCGTCTCGGGATCGAACTCAGAGGAGTTGGCGCCGTCCATGCCGACGATGTGGCGGGCGAACTCGACCACCGCGATCTGCATCCCGAGGCAGATCCCCAGGTATGGGATCGAGCGTTCGCGGGCGATCTGCGCGGCCCGGACCTTGCCCTCGATGCCGCGCTCGCCGAAGCCGCCCGGGATCAGGATCCCGTCCAGCCCCTCGAGCGCCTCCTCGTCGAGGTTCTCCGAGTCGACCAGGTCGATCTCGACGTTGACGCCGTGGTAGATGCCGCCGTGCTCGAGCGCCTCGATCACCGACTTGTAGGCGTCCTCCAGCTGCACGTACTTGCCGACGATCGCGATCCGCACCTTGCCGGTCGCCGCGTCGGCGCGCCGCACCATCCCCTCCCACTCGGTGAGATCGGGCGAGGGAGCCTCCATGCGGAAGTGGTCGAGCACCAGATCGTCGACGCCCTCGGCACGGAAGACGAGCGGCACCTTGTAGATGTTGTCGACGTCGTGGGCCGAGATCACGGCTTCCACCGGGAGGCTCGCGAACAGCGCGATCTTCTCCCGGATCTCGCGGTCGAGCCGCCCCTCGGAGCGGCAGACCAGCGCGTGCGGCTGGATCCCGATCCCGCGCAGCTGGTTGACCGAGTGCTGGGTCGGCTTCGTCTTCAGCTCCCCCGCGTGCCCGACGTAGGGCACCAAGGTGAGGTGGACGAACATCGCCCGCTTCGGACCGAGGTCGGTGTAGAGCTGGCGAATCGCCTCGAGGAACGGCAGCGACTCGATGTCGCCGACCGTGCCGCCGATCTCGGTGATCACGAAGTCGACCGCCTGGGACTCGGCGACGATGAGGATTTTCTGCTTGATCTCGTTGGTGATGTGCGGGATCACCTGGACCGTCGCGCCGAGGTAGTCGCCGCGCCGCTCGCGCCGGATCACCGAGTTGTAGACGCCGCCCGCGGTGACGTTCGACGCCCGCGAGGTGTTTTCGTCGGTGAAGCGCTCGTAGTGGCCGAGGTCGAGATCGGTCTCGGCGCCGTCCTCGGTGACGAAGACCTCGCCGTGCTGGAACGGGCTCATCGTCCCCGGATCGACGTTGATGTAAGGGTCGAACTTCTGCAGCTGGACCCGGTAGCCGCGCGAGACGAGCAGGCGGCCGATCGAGCTGGCGGCGATCCCCTTGCCGAGAGCCGAGACGACACCTCCGGTAACGAAGATGAAACGGGTGTCGCCTTGGGTGGATGGGCTCATGCTCTGCCAATCGAGTCTAGCCAGCGGAGTGGCGGAACCCGTTCGATCGTCGCCGAGATCGAGCGTAACTCCCCATAGACCGTCAAAACGAGGACGACCCCGAGGGCGATCAGACGCGCGTCTTGCGAGAGGACGGTGAGTAACCAGACGCCGGCGATCGCCCCGATCAGGTTCGAGCCGGTGTCCCCGAGCATCGCCCGCTCGCCCAGCGTCAGCCAGGCGCCGACCAGCGCCGGCCCGGCGAAGATGCCGAGCAATTCGATCGGGGCGAGCGTCCAGGCGCCGAGGCAGAGGGCCGCGCCGAGCAGTCCCAGCACCTTCTCCACCCGGCCCGGCCGTAGGTCGAGCAGGTTGAAGAGGTTGGTGGTGAGGACGAGGAGGACGACGTCGGCGGCGTAGCGCCAGGTGGCAAGGCCCTGGCCGGAGACGACGTAGGCGGCGAGCGCCACCGCCCCGATCGCCTTGATCGCCCCGGTCGAGAGCCGCCCTTCGCGCAGCGCCCCGAAGTGGCCGCGCCAGCCGCGCGGCGTCGCCACCGCCTCGCCTTGGCCGAGCGCGTCGTCGAGGAAGCCGAGGAACGCGATCCCCAACAGGTAGGGCAGCCAGCGGCGCAGCTCCGGGGTCAGGAGGTCGAGGCTGAGGCGGTCGTTCAGCACCGCCAGCGGGGCCAGGGCGACCAGCGAGACCGTCGCCAGGATCGCACCCAGCGGGAAGGCGAGCGCCGCGCCGCGGTAGTTGGTGCGGACGAGGCCCGCGTCGCGGAGGCCGCGTGCCCCGGCCGGCAACATCGGCACCGCCAGCGCGATCGCGAGCGGGAACCCCACCCAGTACAGGGCTCAGCCCCCCGGGTGGGTCAGGTCTGGCAGCAGTCGGTCGGCCGAGCTCTTGACGCCGAAGCTGCCCTGTTCGCCGAGCAGCGCGTAGACCAGCGCCACCTCGCCCGCGGTGGTGTCGATGTCGTCGACGGTGGAGAGGTCGTTCGACTGGAAGAAGGAGATCGAGGACGGTTCGGTGGTCGTCGACTCGACCCCGACCGTCGGCACTTTCGTCGCCGTGATCCCCCGCAGCATCGACGTTTCCAGCGCGTTGGCGGTGGAGCGCTGCACCGGTCCCATGCTTTCCGGCTGACTGCGCACGACGATCACCCCGTCGAGCGCGCCGAATTCGCCGCTCGCGTGGGCGAAGAGCCCGCCGCGCACTACTTCGGGAAGCGTCCCGCCGATCACGATCTGGCGTCCCACCCCGGTGCCGAGTTCGCTCATCTGTTCCGGTTCGGTCGCCAGTTCGGCGAAGCGCGTGTTGGAAAGTTCTTCCGCCAGGCCGGTGGTATCGACCGGCTCGCGCACCACCCCGACGCCGACCAGTTTCGCCCCGGTCGGGCCGAGTGCTTCTTCGATCGAGGAGGTGATTTCACTCGGCAGGTTGCCGAAGGCGATCAACCCGATCCGTTTCCCCAGCAGCCGGTCGCGAGTCAGCACCGGGTAGACCTTTTCGTCGAATTCGTCGGCGTGACCGAGTTCGCTGTTCAGGTCTTCGACCCGCGAGCGCGCGTCCTGGAGGTTGCCGACCAGGCTGTTCTCGAGGTTCTTGCGGGTTTCCGTGAGCGCGTCGCCGCCGAACTCGGCGCCGATCAGGATCCCCACCGCGAGGGCGAGGAAGACCGCGATCAGGGAGGTTGCGTGATAGCGCGCGCTGTAGCCCATGCGCGCCTATTTTGCCTGCAAAGGCGCGACTCGGCCCACGCGGCCCGGCGCCGCGATCAGATCCCCAGCCAGATCCGCACCTTCAGCCAGAACAGCTCGAAGACGTCGTTCAGCGCCGGCGAGGTGATGATCAGGATCGTCAGCAGCACGAGGAAGGCGACGACGAAGAAGATCATCGGCATCAGGGTTGAGCTCGGCCGGTAGAGGCGGCTCACCCCCTTGGCGTCGACCAGTTTCTCGCCGATCCGCAGGCGGGTGAGGAAGGTCGAGGACATCCCGCCGCGCTTGCGGTCGAGGAACTCGATCAGGTTGAAGTGGGCGCCGACGCTGACGATCAGGTCCGCCCCTTTCTCGTGCGCCATCAGCATCGCGACGTCCTCGCTGGTCCCGGCGGCGGGGACGACCTTGTGGTCGAGGCCCAGCTCCAGCAGGCGCTCCTGGCCGGGGGCGCGGCCGTCGGGGTAGGCGTGGACGACCAGCTCGGCGCCGCAGTTGAGCGCCGCGTCGGAGGCCGAGTCCATGTCGCCGAGGATCATGTCCGGCTTCATTCCCGCCTCCAGGACCCCGTCGGCACCGCCGTCGACCGCGACCACCAAGGGCCGCACGTTGCGGATGTAGGTGCGCAGGGCTTTCAGGTCGCGGCGGTGGCGTTCGCCGCGGACGACGATCAGCACGTGGCGGTCGCGGAAGGAGACCCGGGTCGGCGGGAAGTCGATCGCGCCGGTGAGGATGTCGGTCTCCTGGCGGACGTGCTCGACCGTGTTTTCGGCGAACTCGGCGAGCACCTCGTCGATCCGGGCGCGCTGGGCGGCGAGCTGCTGTTCGAGGTCGGAGACGTCGAGGACCCGGCCGCAAAAGGCTTCTTCACCACCTGCCCTCACCGTGCCGTCGCCCTCCAGGGTGAGCTGCTGACCGTCGCGCAGCAGGTCGAAGACGGCCGCGTCCGGCGCATCGATCAGGCGGATGCCGGCGCGGGCCAGCATCAGCGGCCCGGCGTTGGGGTACTTGCCATCGCTCGACGGCGAGGCGTTGACGACGCCGGCGACGCCGCAGGCGATCAGCTCCTCGGCGGCGATCCGGTCGACGTTGACGTGGTCGATGACCGCGATCTCCCCCGGATGCAGGCGTTTCACCAGGTGCTTGGTGCGGGCGCCAAGACGCGCGGTGCCGACGATCGGTACCGAGGCGGTGCGGGTTGCCCCCCGACGTCCGAGCAGCGCGGGGAGACGACGGCGACTGGTGGTTGCCACCGGCTCAGGTTATGCGACGGGTCTTAAAGAATCCAAATTCGGTCCTAGGTACCCAGACGCTCAGGCCACCGAATGCATCGATCGATTCCACGGCGTGCCGCAGGGCCAGGCGCGCTCGGCGGACGGGGGAAGCTGTCGCCTCGCAGCTGATGGGCGACCCCGGCGGGCCGAGGCTGCCCATCAACCGCCGGGCGGGGAAATTTCGACGATGAGCGGTCTCGGGACGAAGGCGCGCGGACCCCAGGACGAACGCGTGACGATCGAGACGGAGGCGCCAGGTTCCCGGCACACCCACCCGGTGCGTTCGCAGTAATCGTCGGTATCCGACGATTACTGCGAACTCACCGTGGGGCCCGTGCGGAAAGCGTCACCTCTTGCGCCTCCCGTCACCTTCTCCACGCCTCCGCGCGTCCTCCACGTCGCCCGCCCAGCGTCTGCTGAGTTGTCCCCGTCATCGCGGGGACAACTCAGCAAGCGGCCGGCTAAATGGTCAGCTGAGGTCGCCATGACGACCTCAGCTCAGCAGACGGCGGAGCGGCCGTCGTGGACCTCCCCTCCCCTACCCGCCTCCCGAGGAGCCTCGGCCCCGGTCTCCCAATTGGACCTCGTGCCTGGAGTCCCTCGCCTAGGCGGCCGCGAGGAGCTCGCGGGCGTGGCGGGTGGCCGCCTCGTCGGAGTCCTCGCCGCCCAGCATGCGGCGGATCTCCTCGACCACGCCCTCGCCGTCGAGCCGCTCGACCGTGGCGACCGCGGCGTCGCCGGCCATGCCCTTTTCGAGCCGGAAGTGGACGTCGGCGAGCGAGGCGACCTGCGGCAGGTGGGTGATGCAGAGGACCTGGTGCTCGGCGCCGAGCGCGCGCAGCCGCTCGCCGACCACCCGCGCGGTGTTGCCGCCGATCCCGGCGTCGATCTCGTCGAAGACCATCGTCCCCGCGCCCGCCGCCGGGCCGAGGCCGCTCAGCGCCAGCATCACCCGCGAGAGCTCGCCGCCGGAGGCCGCGTCGCGAAGCGGCGCCGGCTCGATCCCGGGGTTCGGCGCGACGCGGAGCTCGACCGTCTCGCGGCCCGAGGGCCCGTACTCCTCCGGGTGCGGGTCGAGGACCACCTCTAGCCTCGCCCCGTCCATCGCCAGCTGGGCCAGCTCGGCGGCGACCCGCTCCTCCAGCGGCCTCGCCGCCTTCTCGCGTCCGGCGCTCAGCTTCTTGCCGAGCTTGGCCCGGCGCGTTTCCGCCTCGGCCAGCGCCCCGGTGGCCTGCGCGCCCCGTTCCTCGGCGCTCTCCAGCCTGGCGATCTCGGCGCGGCAGCGTTCGGCGTGGGCGAGCACCGACTCGACGCTGCCGCCGTGCTTGCGCTCCAGCCGGTCGATCGCATCCAGCCGTTCCTCGATCCCGAGCAACCCGCCCGGATCGGCGGCGACGCCCTCGGCGTAGTCACGAAGCTCGGCGGCGACATCGCCGACCTCGACGTTCAGCGTCGCGACCCGCTCGGCGATCGCGTCGAGCGCCGCATCTAGGCCCGCCGCCGTGGCGAGCCGCGATTCGGCCTCTGCCAGGAGCCCCGCCGCCCCGCCGCCTTCGAGGTCGGCGCCGGCCAGCCCGGCGTGGGCTCCGGCCGCCGCCTCGCTGAGGCCCTCCGCGTGGCGCAGCCGCTCGCGGTCGGCGGCCAAGGCCGCCCGCTCCTCGGGGTCCGGTTCGACTTCCTCGATCTCGGAGAGCTCATAGCGATAGAGGTCGAGGTCACGCTCCCGCGAGCCCTCCCGCTCGCGCAGCTCGGCCAGCTCGGCGGAGAGCCTGCCGACCTCGCGATGGGCCCCGCGGTATTCGTCGCGCAGCGTCAGGTGTCGCGCCCCGGCGAAGCCGTCGAGCACCTCCATCTGGGCCGAGGAGATCGTCAGCTTGCGGTGCTCGTGCTGACCGAAGAAGGCGAGCAGGCGCCCGCCGAGCGCTTTCAGGTCGGCCGCGGTGGCGGAGCGGCCGGCGACGAAGGCGCTCGTCCGGCCGCCCGCCGACACCCGCCGTCCCAGCACCACCTCCTCCGCGCCGCCCGGCAGCCGCTCGGCGAGCTCTGCCAGCTCGGGATCGTCGAGCAGCCCCGCGGGCAGGTCGAACACCCCCTCGACCCACGCCTCCTCGGCACCGGGCCGCACGATCCCCGCTTTCGCCTTGCCGCCCATCAACAGGTCGAGCGAGTGGGCGAGCACGGTCTTCCCCGCCCCGGTCTCCCCGGTGATCGCGTTCAGGCCCGCGCCGAGCCGCAGTTCGGCCCGCTCGATCAGCAGCAGGTTCTCGATCCGGAGCTCACGCAGCACGTAGTCCGGTTTAGCAGCGTCCGCGGCGGATCTTCGGCGCTTCCAAGCGCAATTTGCGGCCTCCCGCCGCGCGGTCGGCTAGGCGCCGGTCGACTGGACGAAGCTCGACGACCGGGTCAGCGTGAAGCCGAGGATCGCGCCGACGAAGGAGAGGATCGCGGCGATCAGGATGATCTCGTTGAAGGCGCCGACGAAGGCGACGTCGGCGGCCTGCGCCGCTTTCGCGCCGATCGCCGGCGGCAGGTGGAGCGCTTCGACCCCGCGCGAGCCGCTCGAGGAGACGATCTCGCCGAGGCCGTTACCCAACCCGTGCGGCAGCCGCGGCAGTGCGTCGCTCAGCTTGGCGTCGACCTGGGACTGGAAGATCGCGCCGAGCCCGGCCACGCCGGTGGCGATGCCGACCTGACGGAAGGTCGAGTTGATCCCCGACCCCATCCCCGACTTCTCCACCGGGACGACGGCGATCGCCGCCTGCCCGATCCCCGGGTTGGTGATCCCGATCCCGACGCCGGCGACCAGGAAGCCGCCCAGCAACGTCGTCCATTCGGAGTCGGGCGAGATGCCGTGCATGAGGAGGAGGCCGATCCCGACCAGGGTCAGCCCGATCCCGAGCAGCACCCGGATCGCGACCCGATGCGAGAGCGCCCCCGCCACCGGCGATGCGATGAAACCGAGGACGGTCAGTGGCAGGAAGCGCAAGCCGGCCTCGAGCGGTGAGTAATCGAGCACACCCTGCATGTAGATCGTGATGTAGAGGAAGAGCGCGAACATTCCCGCCGAGAGGCAGAAGGCGACCGCCGAGACGCCGTTGAACGCCGGGTTCTTGAACAGCGTCAGGTCGAGCATCGGGTACCGCGTTCGCAGCTGGATGGTGATGAAGATCGCCATCAGGACCGCGGCTCCGATCAGGCAGGCGAGGATCGTCGTGCTCCCCCACCCTTCCGGATTGCCGCGGATCAGGGCGAAGATGAAGAGGAAGAGCGACGCCGAGAAGGTGACGAGGCCGGGAACGTCCACGGGCTCCGGTTCTTTGGCGAAGACGTTGCGAACCAGGCGCTCCGTCAACACCATCGCGACGATCCCGATGGGGACGTTGACGAAGAAGATCCATTCCCAGCCGAAGTTCTCGGTGATGACGCCGCCGATCAGCGGGCCGACCGCGACCGCGCCGCCGACCGTCGCCCCCCACACCCCGAACGCCGTCGCCCGGTCTTTGCCCTGGAACTCCTGGCCGATCAGCGCCAGCGAGGTGGCGAACATCCCGGCGCCGCCGATCCCCTGCAGCCCGCGGCAGAGGTTCAGGATCGTCGGGTCCTCGCTGATCCCACACAGAAACGAGGCGAAAGTGAAGATCCCGAAGCCGATCGTGAACACCCGCCGGCGGCCGAGCCGGTCGCCGAGGCTGCCCGCCGTGAGCAGGAACGAGGCCAGCATCAGCGAGTAGGCGTCGACCACCCACTGCAGGCTGGAGAGGCTGGCGTGAAGTGAGCGCTGGATGTCCGGCAGGGCGACGTTGACGATCGTCACGTCGAGCAGCAGCATGAAAGTCGCGACGGAGACGAGAACGAGCGTCCACCACTTACGTTCCATTAGCTGGACACCCTAGACCCGTGAGGTGGCCGACTAGACCGCGAGGTGGCCGAACTTGTCGCGGATGCGTCCGTAGAAGCTCGTGCCCGGCAGCTGGGCGAGGCGACCGGCGGAATGGACGAAGCTGACCTCGAGCTCCTCGCCGGAGGCGAGCTCGCCGAACTTGTTGCCGTCGAGGGCGACTTCGACCGGCTCGCGGTCGGGCGCGTTGCCGACCGTGAGGACGTCGGACGGGGCGACGACCAGCGCCCGCGCGGTGAGCGAGTGCGGGGCGATGTAGCTGACCACGTACCCCTCCACGCCCCAGGCGAGGATCGGACCCTGGTTGGCGAGGTTGTAACCGGTCGAGCCGACCGGGGTGGCGGCGACGAGACCGTCGCAGCGCACGTTGCCGACCTCCTCGGCGGCGACTCGGTAGCTCAGCTCGGCGACCCGGTCATGGGGGCGGCGTGCGAGGGTGACGTCGTTGAAGCCGATGCCGCTGCGGCCGCCGGCATCGACCCGGACGGCGGGGAGCTCGATCGTCTCGATCTCGCCGGCGAAGGCGCGGGAGATGCCGGCCTCGGCGTCCTTGCGCTCGACCGCGGCGAGGAACCCGACCGTGCCGAAGTTGACCCCGAACACCGGCACCTCTGTGCCGGCGAAGCGTCGGAGCGCGTGCAGGATCGTGCCGTCACCGCCGAGGACCAGGCAGAGATCGGGCGCCTCGCCGTCGCGCTCCAGCTCGACCCCGGCGGCGGACTCGCCGTGCTTGTCGAGCTCGGCCTGGTCGGCGACCACGCGCCAGTCGGCGCCGCGCGCCGCGGCGACCACGATCGGCACGGCCTCGGTCGCCGCGGGCGGATGCGAGTGGGTGATCAGCGCCGCGGTCTTCACTCCTCGCCCTCCTCGACCGCGGTGCTGTCGACGCTCGCGGCATCCGCCGCCTCGATCGCCCCCTCCAAGTCCTTGAGCTCCGGCCCCTCGCCTCCGCACCAGACGAAGGTCTCGCGATTTCCCTTCGGCCCGGGCAGGCCCGAGGAGGCGATGCCGCGGACCGGCAGCCCGGTCTCGCGGGCGGCGAGCGCGACCTTCAGGACCGCCTCCTGGCGGTCGGCCGGATCACGGACGACGCCACGACCGACGCGATCCCGTCCCAGCTCGAACTGCGGCTTCACCATCGCCAGCACCTCGCCGGCCGGCACGAGGCAGGTGGCGACCGCCGGCAGCATCTTGGTCAGGGAGATGAAGGAGACGTCGATCGTTGCCAGCGAGGCGAGAAACGGCAGATCGGCGGGCCCGAGGGCGCGAGCATTGAGGCGCTCGATCACGATCACGCGCGGATCCTTGCGCAGGCGGGCGTCGATCTGGCCGTAGGCGACGTCGACCGCCGCGACCCGCTCCGCGCCCCCCTGCAGCATGCAGTCGGTGAAGCCGCCGGTCGAGGCGCCGACGTCGAGGCAGTCGCGCCCGGCGACGTCGATCCCGAGCGCGTCGAGCGCGTTCTCCAGCTTGATCCCGCCCCGGGAGACGAACCGCGAGCGAGCCTGGAGCACGAACTCGGCCTCCGACTCGACCAGTTGGCTGGGTCGCAGGGCGATCGGCCCATCCGTCCCGACCCGCACTTCGCCGGCGCGGACGGCCCCCGCGGCGGCCGAGCGCGAGGGAAAAAGCCCCCGTTCGGCGAGGACGGCGTCGATCCGGGCCTTTTTCATGCCCGAAAGCTAGCGCGAGGCCCCCTTCGCGCCTCCCGGAACACCGAGTCTGCAACAAGCGGCCAGGGTGTTTACGGATCTTTAACGATTTCGTCGAGATTGCCTTGGGATCCTGGTATACAAGGAAGGTCTCCTATTTGGCCCCACAGAGCCAAATATGGCGCCCCAGCAGGGAAATCTCCCCCCAAATGGCGCTCTCTGTGACCCCCCTCACAGACAATCAGCACATACGTTCGTACGCTGTTCAAGGATTCAGTCGGAGCAACCGATAGGAAGAAACACAGAGAACTTTTTGGTCGAGTCCCGCGTCGTACATATGGCCCTAGATGCTTCCCACATCTGGCGCCCACGACTCAACTGGGCTCACCTACCTCCCACAGATCCACATATATAGAGATACATATCTCTCCTCCCTGTAGTAACCCCAGAAGCGCCCCGCCTCCCCGGCGGGGCGTTTTCTGTTGTGCTGGCTCTCCGCCGTAATCAACGGCACCGGATGAGTCGGCGCGGCGGGGCTAGGACCCGACCAGCGCGGGCTCAGGCTGCCGCACCACAGGCGCTATACCGCAGGTGAAAGGCTCGTCGGGCGGCCAGCGGAGGCCAGCCGGATGGGTTGATGTGGCCGGGGGCGGCGCGGCCGACGGGGATACGCGAATTTGGGAGATCTGGAAGCCGAGCAGGCGTTGGAAATACTGATTGCCGGCGCTGATCAGGTAGGAGGGTTGCTGTTGGTCACGAGCAGTCCACAGTCGCCGCAGAGGCGCTCGACGATCGCGGCATGGAGGAGCCAGCGGGCGTTGGGGCCGAACGAGCGCAGGCCATGGAGCAGCGCCACCTCGCGATCGACAGAGAGGATCGAGTCGGCGACCGGGCTGCCGTCCGCGGCGACCACCATCCAGCGCTCGATCGGGCCCTGTCCGATCGCGTCGCGGCGGGTGTCCCCTACCCCGGGGAGCCAGTTGTCGACGGCGTAGGAGTGGACCGCCAGGCCTTCGCGGCGGGCGTGGCCGATGTTGGTTCGCAACGCCTGGCGGTGGCGGCCGCGCTTGTAATCGGCGAAATCGTCCGGCAGCGTCAGGACCCCCTGGGCGGTGCGGTAGCGGAAACGACTGCCCGCGCGGATCGCGAAGTGCTCGGCGATCATGCGGCCCTGAGGCGAGTGCGTCAGCCATAGCTCGGTGACGGGAAGTCGACGGTGATACAGAGCGAGCGGCGCAGATCCGCGCAGCCTCTTCCACGACGCCATCAGGCCCATGCCCTCGATCTCCCGGCACGCCGCGGCGAGGCGACAAGCGCGCAGGAATTCCTCGCTTCCGTAATCGGTTTCTCGCATGCGGCTGAAAACTGAGTTGTGGTTCTGCTTCGGCGACGATCGGCGGCCGTCAGCCGGGCTCGGCTCACCGATCCGTGTGTAGCCATTCTGAGAAGAGACCTGCCTTCAAAGGGTGAACGACCTGTTACTGGCAGGCATCCGACTTAAGGGGGAGGTTTCCAGGCGCGGGCGGCCTTATGGCTGCCTGGACTACTACTGCGCGGTGAGGGCGCCGACGATCGCCGCGGCGGCGAAGTGCCCAGAGTGGATGGCGGCCGGGACCGACGGAGCTTTCGGCAGCAGGTCGCCGGCCGCGTAGAGGCCGCGGACGCCGGCGTTCATCGTCGGGTCGACCTCGATCCCGTCCGCCGTGAGCGGGGTGGCCGGCGCGCGGGTCGCGCCGAGGACGTAGGGCAGCTCGGACCGCGCGGTCAGGCTGACCGCGACCAACAGGCCGCCGAGCGGGCGCTCCCAACCGTCGTCGAAGACGGCCGCGCGCAGGTCGCTGCCGGGGCCCTCGAGCGAGGCGACCTTGCGGTCATCGACCTCCACCCCGGCCGCCGCCAGGCGCGCCGCGGCGCCGTCCGGGAGCTCACCGCCGTCGGTCAGCAGCGCCACCGAGTCACTCCAACTGGTCAGGAGCAGCACCCGGTGGACGGCGCCCTCGTCGCTGCCGAGCACCGCAAGGTCCCTCCCTCGCACCTCCCAGCCGTGGCAGAACGGGCAGTGGAAGACCGAGCGGCCCCAGCGCTCGCTCGCCCCGGGCAGCTCGCGGTAGCGGTAGTCCATTCCGGCCGCCAGCAGGACGGTCGCGGTGGTGAGCTCGGTGCCGTCGGCAAGCGCGAGCGCGAAGCCTTCGTCGCGGCGCTCGCCGCCGACCGCGGCGACGTCGCGCAGCTCCACCGATCCGTAGCCGACGATCTCCTCACGCCCCGCCGCGTAGAACTCGGCCGGCGGCCGGCGGTCGTTGCCGAGCAGCCCGCCGATTCCCTCGGCGACCCGGTTACTCTGCCCGCCGACGTCGAGCAGCAGCGCCCGGCGCCGCGCCCGCCCCAGGACCAACGCGCCGCTCAAACCCGCCGCGCCGCCACCGACGATCACGCAATCCCATTCGCTGTTCATGCGAACGATGGTGGGACCGCGTGTACGATATGTCAATCTCTATTGCCGTAATGGCAAATGACTCGATCGACCGGCGCGTCCGTCGCCGCCTTCGCGACCTGCGCGCCGAACGCGGCCTCACGCTCGCCCAGGTCGCCGAGCGCGCCAACCTCGACGTCTCGACCCTGAGCCGGCTCGAGTCGGGCAAGCGCCGCCTCACGCTCGAGCATCTGCCCGCCCTCGCCGCCGCCCTCGGGGTCTCGATCGACGAGCTGATCGGCTCCCCGCCCTCCTTCGACCCGCGCGTCCGCCGCGCCCCTCGCCGGCTCGACGGCATCACCCTCTGGCCGCTGACCCGCGAAGTCCACGGCGGGCTGCTCGCCTACAAGGTCCATATCAGCGCCCGGCGCCGCAAACCGCCCGCGGAGATGAAAGTCCACGCGGGCAGCGACTGGCTCTACGTCCTCTCCGGCCGGCTGCGCCTGCTGCTCGGCGCGGACGAGCACATCCTCGAGCCGGGCGAGGCGGCCGAGTTCAGCACCTGGACCCCGCATTGGTTCGGCGCCGTCGACGGCCCGGTCGAGGTGATCCTGATCGTCGGCCCCGACGGCGAGCGCATGCACCTGCACAGCTGAGGCAGGCCGAGTAGGCGCCGCCGCCCTGCGAAGATTCGGCGATGAAGTGCGTCTGCGGCTGCGGCCGGGAGATCTCGGGAGGTGAGCTCACGGAGCGGAACATCGCCGCCGCCTCGATCGCGCTCGAGCTGTTGGCCTGGGACAAGAACCGCGCCTCCCCCACGCCCGGGCCCGACGGCCGCGAAGGGCTGATCGCGCGCGGCTCCGACTGCTACCAGCGACTGCTCTACTCGCTGCACGAGGAAGGCGGCGGCAACCCGGACGCCGACTGCGACGAGTGGCTGGGCGAATCACACGGGATGCGCGCGCAACGCTCCGACATGAGCAGGAAACGGTTCCTCGGCCGCGGTCCCGGCGCACCCAACCTCAGCGAGTACGACATAGCCCAGCTCGACCGCCTCCACCCGGAGCTGAGCTTCACGGGGAAGATCGAGACCGCGGCGACGCCGAATGGCGACGCCGTCCCCGAGGACGACCTCGTCGGCAAGCTCGAGCGCCTGCGGACCCTCCGCGACGATGGCACCCTCACCGAGGACGAGTTCGCCACCGCCAAAGCGCGGCTGCTCGCCGCCGACTGACCCGGCTCCCGCTCAGTCCTCGTCGCCCTCGGCGGCGATCTGCTTCTCCAGCTCCTTCATCACGTCCGGATCCCGCAACGTCGTCACGTCGCCGAGCGCCCTGCCCTCGGCGATGTCGCGCAGCAGACGACGCATGATCTTGCCGGAGCGGGTCTTCGGCAGGTCGTCGGCCCAGATCACCCGCTTCGGGCGGGCGAATTTGCCGATGTGGGTGGCGACGCCTCCGCGGATCCCCTCGAGCACCTCCTCGGAGGGCTCGACGCCCCCGTTCAAGGTGACGAAGGCGCAGATCGCCTGCCCGGTGTCCTCGTCGGACTGGCCGATCACCGCCGCCTCGGCGACCTTCTCGTGGGCGACGATCGCCGACTCCACCTCCGCGGTCGAGAGCCGGTGCCCGGAGACGTTGACGACGTCGTCGATCCGTCCGATCACCCAGAGGTAGCCGTCTCGGTCCTTGCGGGCGGCGTCGCCGACCAGGTAGCGCTCCCTGCCGAACCGCGAGAAGTAGGTCTCGACGAAGCGCTCGTCCTCCTTGTAGAGGGTGCGGAGCATCGAGGGCCAGGGGCGTTCGAGCATCAGCAGGCCCTGGCCCTCGGTGACCGGCGTGCCCTCGCGCTCGTCGACCACCTGCGCCTCGACCCCGGGGAACGGCGTCGTCGCCGAGCCGGGCTTCGTCGCCGTGATCCCGGGCAGCGGCGTGATCATGATCGCGCCGGTCTCCGTCTGCCACCAGGTGTCGACGATCGGGCAGCGTCCGCCGCCGATCACCTTGTGGTACCAGAGCCACGCCTTCGGGTTGATCGGCTCGCCGACCGAGCCGAGCAGGCGCAGCGAGGAGAGGTCGTATCCCGCCGGGATCTCCGCGCCCCATTTGATGAAGGTGCGGATCGCCGTCGGCGCCGCGTAGAGGATCGTCGCCCCGGTCTCCTGCACGGTCTCCCACCAGGCGCCCCTGTGCGGGTAGTCCGGCGCCCCCTCCCACATCACGCTGGTCGCCCCGTTGGCGAGCGGGCCGTAGACGATGTAGGAGTGGCCGGTGATCCAGCCGACGTCGGCGGCGCACCACCAGACGTCTGACTCCGGCCTCAAGTCGAAGACGTGGCGGTGGGTGGTGGTGACGCCGGTCATGTAGCCGCCGGTGGTGTGGAGGATCCCCTTCGGCTTCGCGGTCGAGCCGGAGGTGTAGAGGATGAAGAGCGGGTGCTCGGCCTCCATCGGCTCGGCCGGGCACTCGGCCGCCGCCGCGGCGCAGATCTCGTCGTAGAAGACGTCACGGCCCTCGCTCATCGGGCACCCGATCCCGGTCGCGCGCACGACGACGATCGTCTGCAGCGTCCCCAGGTCACCCATCTGCTCGTCGACCTGCTGCTTGATCGGCGCCGTCTTGCCCTTGCGCCGCGCGCCGTCGACGGTGACCAGCGCCTTGGCCTCGGAGAACTCCATCCGCTCGCGCACCGACTCGGCCGAGAAGCCGCCGAAGACGACGTTGTGGATCGCCCCGATGCGGGCGCAGGCGAGCATCGCGACGGCGACCTCGGGGATCATCGGCAGGTAGATCCCGACCACGTCGCCCTTCTCCACGCCGAGGTCCTTGAGGGCGTTGGCGAGGCGCTGCGTCGAGTCGAGGAGCTCGGCGTAGGTGACGTCGCGCCGCTCGCCCTCCTCGCCGCGCCAGTGGTAGGCGACCCGGTCGCCGTTGCCGGCCGCGACGTGGCGGTCGAGGCACTGGGCGCTCGCGTTGATCCGCCCGTCCTCGAACCACTTATAGAAGGGCGGGTCCGAGTCGTCGAGGCCGACGGTCGGCTCGACGTCCCAGTCGAGCAGCTCCTTGGAGCGGGCGGTCCACCAGGCAACCGGGTCGGCCGCCGCCTCCGCGTAGATCTTCGGGTCGCTCCAGAGCGCCCGCGCGCGGAACTCCGCCGGCGGCTCGAAGGTCTCGATCTCCAGCATCCGGTCGAGCTCCTGCTCCAGCCCGATGCTCCGCGCCTCCGTCTCGCTCATATCTCCTCCTCCTCTTGGTCCGGCCTCATTATCCGTCGGCGGCGCGGATCGCCGCCTGCGCGGCGGCTACCCGGGCGACCGGCACCCGGTACGGCGAGCAGGACACGTAATCGATCCCCGAGTTCTGGAAGAAATCGATCGAGTCCGGGTCGCCGCCGTGCTCGCCGCAGACGCCGAGCTTCAGGTCCTCTTTGGTCTTCCGGCCGAGCCACGCCCCCATCCGCACCAGCTGCCCGACCCCGGGCGTGTCGAGCGTCTCGAACGGCGAGCGGTCGAACACCTTGACGTCGATGTAGCGGCCGAGGATGCGGCCCTCGATGTCGTCGCGGCTGAAGCCGAGCGCGGTCTGGGTCAGGTCGTTGGTGCCGAAGGAGAAGAAGTCGGCCTCGACCGCGATCTCGTCGGCGCGCAGGCAGGCGCGCGGCAGCTCGATCATCGTCCCGATCGAGTAATCGCGGCCGCGCTCGACCCCGACCCGCTCGCCGATCGCGACGATCTGCTCGCGTAGGATCTCCAGCTCGCGGCGGTAGTCGACCAGCGGCACCATGATCTCGGCGCTCACCTCGAGACCGCGGTCGCGGGTCGCCTTCAGCGCCGCGAAGATCGCCTCGACCTGCATCTCGTAGATCGCCGGGAAGAGGATCCCGAGCCGCACCCCGCGGGTGCCGAGCATCGGGTTGACCTCCTGCAGCGCCCGCACCCGGGCGAGGTCGTGTTCCAGCGTCGGCACGTCGGCGGCGCCCGCGGCCGCGGCGGCCCGCAGGCGCTCTTCGACGTCGGGGAGCGAGGGGAGGAACTCGTGCAGCGGCGGATCGAGCAGGCGGATCGTCACCGGCAGCCCCTCCATCGCGGCGAAGATCTCTTCGAAGTCCCCCTGCTGGAGCGGCAGCAGCTTCGCGAGGCCGGCCTGGCGCCCCTCGTCGGTCTCGGCGAGGATGACGGCGACGATCGCCTCGTTGCGCTCGGCGCCGAAGAACATGTGCTCGGTGCGACAGAGGCCGATCCCTTCGGCGCCGAACTCACGGGCGCGGCGGGCGTCCTCGGGGGTGTCGGCGTTAGTGCGGACGCCGAGCTCGCGGGCCTCGTCGGACCAGGCGAGGACCGTGTTGAACGCCTCGCCGACCTCTGGCTCGACCAGCGGCACGTCGTCGCCAGTGACGGCCCCGGCGCTGCCGTCGATCGCCAGCCGGTCGCCGGCGCGGAGGACGACCTCGCCGCCGCGCCGGATCGCACCCTCGTCGGGGTCGATTTCCAACGACGCGGCTCCGGTCACCGCGGGGACGCCCATGCCGCGGGCGACCAGCGCCGCGTGCGAGGCCTTGCCGCCCTCGGAGGTGAGGATGCCGACCGCGGCCTGGAAGCCGGCGATGTCGTCGGCCTCGGTGAAGGGACGAGCGAGGATCACGTCGCGGCCCTCGGCAGCGGCCTCGATCGCGACCGCGGCGGAGAAGACCAGCTCCCCCTTCGCCGCGCCCGGCGAGGCGGCGACGCCGGTGGCGAGGATCTCGTAGGTCGTCTGCGGGTCGAAGGTCGGGTGGAGCAGCGCGTCGAGGGTCTCGGCGTCGATCGTCATCAGCGCCGCCTCGCGCTCCAGCAGCCCTTCGCCCACCGCGTCGACGGCGAAGCGGACCGCCGCCTGCGCCGGGCGCTTCGCGTTGCGGGTCTGCAGCATGTAGAGGCGGCCTTCCTCGACCGTGAACTCGGTGTCCTGCATGTCGCCGTAGTGGCGCTCCAGCGTGCGCAGGATCTCCATCAGCTGGGCGTGGACCGTCGGCTGCCACGCGGCCAGCTCGCCGATGTCGCGCGGGGTGCGTACGCCGGAGACGACGTCCTCGCCCTGCGCGTTGGGCAGGAAGTCGCCGGAGGGCTCCGGCGCCCCGGTCACCTCGTCGCGGCTGAAGGCGACCCCGGAGCCGGAGGTATCGCCCTTGTTGCCGAAGACCATCTGCTGCACGTTGACCGCGGTGCCCCAGCCGTCGGGGATGCGGTTGATGCGCCGGTAGGTGACCGCGCGCTCGCCGGTCCAGGAGTCGAAGACGGCGGCGATCGAGGCGCGCAGCTGGGCGACCGGCTCGGTCGGGAAGTCGTAGAGCTCCTGAAAGCGGGCGGTGAGGGCGCGGAGGCTGTCGGCGCCGAGCTCGGTGTCGTCGCGGACGCCGCGCTCGCGCTTCTCCGCCGCGATCAGGTCCTCGAAGCGCTTCCCCTCGATCCCCAGCACCACGTTCCCGTACATCTGCACGAAGCGCCGGTAGGAGTCCCAGGCGAAGCGCTCGTTGCCGGTACGGGCGGCGAGGCCGGCGACCGAGGCGTCGTTGAGGCCCAGGTTGAGGACGGTGTCGAGCATGCCGGGCATCGACTCGCGGGCGCCGGAGCGCACCGAGACCAGCAACGGGTCCTCGGGATCGCCGAGGCGCTTGCCGGCCTGCTCCTCGAGGCGTGCCAGGGCGGCGGCGACCTGGTCGTCGAGCCCCGCCGGAAACTCGTCGGCGCCCATGTAGGCGACACAGGCCTCGGTGGTGATGGTGAAGCCGGCCGGGACCCGCTCAGGGCCGAGGATGCGGGTCATCTCGGCGACGTTCGCGCCCTTGCCGCCAAGCAGGTCGCGCATCTCGCGCGATCCTTCGGCAAAGTCGTAGACCCACTTCATCGGGCTCCCCCGGAATACATGGTTCGCCCCCACATGGCAGCACTTGTATACCAGTTGCCTCAAAACGCCTCCGGTACGCCCGGGCGAGCGTCAGTCCGCGGCCGGGCCGGTGGAGCGGCGCACGATCAGGCGCGCCGGGAGCGTCACCAACCGCCCCCGCCGGGCCGGGTCGGCGATCGACTCGATCGCCATCCGTGCCGCTTCCGCCCCCAGCTCCTCGGCCTGCAGCTCGATCGTGGTCAGCGGCGGGGCGACGAAGCGGCTCAGCGGGAGGTCGTTGTAGCCGACGACGGAGATGTCGTCGGGGCAGCGCAGCCCGCGACCGGAGATCGCGTCGAGCGCCCCGACCGCCATCACGTCGGAGGGTGCGAAGACACCGGTCGGTCGCCGCGGCGAGTCGAGCAGCGCGCTCATCAGGCGGCGGCCTTCGACGAAGGTGGGCGTGACGGCGCCTGGTGCCGGGGGCTCGACCTCCTCCATGCCCTCCTTGGCCGCCGCCGCGCTGAACGCCGCGGTACGGCGCAGGAAAGCGTCGATGTCGGCGGGCCCGCCCAGCTGGGCGACGCGACGATGCCCGAGCGAGGCGAGGTGCTCGGCGGCGAGCGTGCCGCCGGCGACGTCGTCGTGGCGCACGGTGTTGTAGTCGGTGTCGGGAAGGGTGCGACCGCCGAGGATGATCGGCATGTCGTCGCCGACCTTGCGCGCCAGCATCTCGGCCCCGTCGAGCCGGATCGCCAGGCTGATGAGGGCGTCGACCCGGCGCCGGCCGAAGTGGTCGAGCAGCTTTTCGAAGCGCTCCCGGCTCTCCCCCGTCTCCGCCATCAGGGGCACGAAATCGCCGGCTTCGAGCACCCGCGCGATGCCGCGGATCACCCGCGCGTTGAGGGGGTTGTCGAGGTCGGCGACAATGACGGCGACGGTCTGGGTGACGCCGCGCTTCAGGCTCGAGGCGAGCAGGTCGCGCGAGTAGCCCAGTTCGGCGGCGACGTTCCGCACCCGCTCGGTGGTCGCCGTGCCGATCCGCGAGGACCCGGCCGTGTCGAGCGCCCGCGAGGCGGTCGACACGTGCACACCGGCTGCCGCAGCAACGTCACGCAAGGTCACCTTGCGCTTCGCCCGCACCGCCGGACTGGCTGCCAGGTCCTTTTCCACCGCCCATCCTTACCTGCCGGACCCCGGTCCAGTCAATCTTCCTTCGGTTTAAAGATCCGATGAGAGAGCCACCGTCTGCATTCGGGCCCGCCATCCGGGCCCGAATGCAGACGCTCAGAGCGCCAGCGCCAGCGGCTCCTCGAGGAGGGCGCGGATCCTGGCGAGGAACTCGGCCGCCGGGGCGCCGTAGAGGATGCGGTGGTCGCAGGCGAGG
>DATEDJ010000185.1:0-15034 GCA_035281725.1 Solirubrobacterales bacterium | reverse complement strand
GTCGACCTCGACCACGAGACCGGCGACTTCCTCGTCTTCGAACTGATCCTGCCCGCCGAGCTGGAGGAGAAACTCCTCGCCGAAGCCGCCGAGCAGCAGGACGAGCCGGAAGTCGACCCGGAGACCGGCGAACTGAAAGAGCCGGAGGACCCGGAGCTCGACCCGGAGATGATCGCCCCTTACGAGGACCAGATCACGACCCGCGACGTGACCCCGGAAGACTTCGGCCGGATCGCCGCGCAGACCGCCAAGCAGGTCATCCTGCAGCGGATCCGCGAGGCCGAGCGGCAGATGATGTACGACGAGTACCAGGACCGGGTCGGCGAGCTGATCACCGGGATCATCCAGCAGTCGGACAAGCGCTACACGCTGGTCCAGCTGCGCGAGCGGGTCGAGGCGCTGCTGCCGAAGTCCGAGCAGGTCTACAACGAGCGCTACGACCACGGCATGCGGGTGAAGGCCGTGATCACCGACGTCTCCGACTCGACCAAAGGGCCGGCGATCGTCGTCTCGCGCCGCAGCCCGGAGCTGATCAAATCGCTGTTCGAGCTCGAGGTGCCGGAGATCGCCGACCGCCTGGTCGAAATCGTCGGCGTCGCCCGTGAGCCGGGCTACCGCTCGAAGATCGCGGTCGTCTCGCACGCCGACGGCGTCGACCCGGTGGGCGCCTGCGTCGGCCCGCGTGGCTCGCGCGTCCGCATGGTCGTCTCCGAGCTGCGCGGCGAGAAGATCGACATCATCCCTTACAACGAGGAGCCCGCCCGGTTCGTCGCCAAAGCGCTCTCCCCGGCCCGCGTCCGCGAGGTGATCGTCGACGACGAGGAGCGCCAGGCGACGGTGATCGTGCCCGACGACCAGCTCTCGCTGGCGATCGGCCGCGACGGTCAGAACGCCCGCCTCGCCGCCCGCCTCACCGGCTGGCGCGTCGACATCAAGTCGGAGACCGAGTTCGCCTCGGAGGAAGCCGACGTCGAGTACGAGGGCGAAGAAACCTTCGACGGCCGCTGCATGGCGGTCCTCTCGAACGGCCGCCGTTGCCCGAACGCGGCGATCCCCGGCTCCACCTACTGCGGCTTGCCCCAGCACCAGGCGCTTTCGCGCTTCGACACCAGCCAGGTGGCGATCCTGGGCGACCTCTCCGACGCCGAGGTGGAGATCCTCGCCGACCCCGACGCCGACCAGGGCCAGGTCGACGAGATCGTCGCCCGCGCGGCGGCGAACTTCGTCGAGGAAGCCGAAGAGGCCGCCGCCGAGGAGTCGGTGGTCGACGAGATCGTCGACGAGGCGATCGCCGAGGAGGAGGCCGAGGAGGCTGCTGGGGATCCGGTCGAGGCCGAGCTGACGGAGGAGGCCGCCGACGAGGCGGCGATCGAGGCCGAAGAGGCCACCAACGGGACCGCCGAGAGTGCCTCCGCGGACGGAGCGACGGAGGACGCCGGCGAGCCGGTGGCCGAGGAGGCTGAGCAAGCCTAGTGGCGAAAAAGCGGGTTCACGAGATCGCGAAAGCGCAAGGCGTCAGCTCGAAAGAGCTGCTCGCGGCGCTGAAAGCAGCCGGGATCGAAGCGAAAGCGGCGGCTTCCAGCGTCGAGGAGGCCGATGCTCTGCGCGCGATCGGCGCCTCGAACGGGGGCGGTGGCACCGCGACCCAGGCCCCGCCGAAACCGAAACAGGCCCCGTCCAAGGCGGCGCCCGCGCCGGCCGAGCCGGAAGCCGCCGCGAAACCGGCGGCGGCGGCGCAAGCCGCGCCGCCGGCCCAGCCGAAACCTGCCGCCCCGCAGGGCGGCGGCGCCAAAGCCGCACCCGCCGGCGACGGGGCCAAAGCTGCCGCCCCCGCCTCGGGCGGTCCGGCCAAACCGCCGGCGAACAAACCGACGACCTCGAACAAACCTGTCCGCGCCGCCGGCGCCTCCGGCAGCGGCGGCAACGCCGCCCAGAGCGGCAAAAAACGCCGCGTCGTGATCGACTCGCAGGCTGCCCGCCGCGATCAGATGGGCGGCCCGCCGCCGCAACGCCCGCCGCGACGTCGCGGGGGCCGTCGTCGTCGACCCCTTCTGGAGGAGCCGCCGCTGGGGCCGCAGACCCCGGCCGAGCCCGAGGCGACCAAGGTCAACTCCGGCGCCACCGTGCGCGAGCTCGGTGAGGCCCTCGGCCTGGCCCCGGCGGAGGTGATCAAAAAACTGATGATGATGGGCGAGATGGCGACGCTCACCCAGACGCTCACCGACGAGTCGATCCGGGCGATCGCCGACGAGTACGACCGCAAGATCGAGATCGTCCGCGCCGCCGACGAGGAGCCCGAGGAACCGGAGTTCGACGACGCCGACGAGGATCTGGTCGATCGCCCGCCGGTGGTCACGATCATGGGCCACGTCGACCACGGCAAGACCTCGCTGCTGGACGCGATCCGTGAGACCCAGGTCGCCGCGGGCGAGGCCGGCGGCATCACCCAGCACATCGGCGCCTACCAGGTCCACCACGAGGACAAGACGATCACCTTCCTCGACACCCCGGGCCACGCCGCCTTCACCGCGATGCGCGCCCGCGGCGCCAAGGTCACCGACGTGGTGGTCGTGGTCGTCGCCGCCGACGACGGGGTCATGCCGCAGACCAAAGAGGCGATCGACCACGCCCGCGCCGCTGACGTGCCGATGTTGATCGCGGTCAACAAGATCGACAAAGAGGGCGCCAACCCGGAACGGGTGCGCACCGAGCTCGCCCAGGAGGGGATCACCCCGGAGGAATGGGGCGGTGACACGATCTTCTGCGACGTCTCGGCGAAGTCCCACCAGGGCCTCGACGACCTGCTGGAGAACATCCTTCTGGTCACCGAACTGGAGGAACTCGCGGCCAATCCCGACGCGCCCGCCTCCGGCAACGTGATCGAGTCCCAGCTCGACCCCGGCCGCGGCCCGGTGGTCACCGTGCTGGTCGCCCGCGGCACGCTCCGCGTCGGCGACTCGCTGGTCGCCGGCCCGCAGTGGGGCCGCGTCCGCGCGATGCACGACTTCCGCGGCGAGGTCGTCCAGGAGGCGGTGCCCGGGATGCCGGTCGAGGTGCTCGGCTTCGACGGCGTCGCCGACGCCGGCGAGTTCGTGCAGACGGTCGACAACGACCGCGAAGCCCGCCGCCAGGCCCAGGAGCGCGCCGACCGCCTCCAGCGCGAGCAGCTGGCCCGCCGCAACGCCCGCAAAGTCAGCCTCGACGAGGTCTTCGCGCGCGCCCAGGCGGGCGACATCAAGGAGCTCAACATCGTGCTCAAGGCCGACGTCGCCGGCTCCCTGGAGGCGCTCCAGGACGAGCTCGCGAAAGTGCCGCAGGAACGCGTCGCGATCAACATCATCCACTCGCAGACCGGTGGGATCAACGAGTCCGACGTGATGCTGGCCTCGGCCTCCGAGGCGATCATCATCGGCTTCAACGTCCGCCCGCTGGCCGACGCCCGCCGCGCCGCCGCCCGCGAGGGCGTCGACATCCGCACCTACTCGGTCATCTACAAAATCACCGAAGACCTGCGCAACGCGATGGAGGGTCTGCTGGAGGCGATCGACGTCGAGGAGACGGTCGGCGAGGCGGTCGTCAAAGAGACCTTCAAAGCCTCCAAAGTGGGCCGCATCGCCGGCTGCCAGGTGGCGGAGGGCAAAGCTGTCCGTGCCGCCAGCGTCCGCCTGCTGCGCGAAGGCACCGTGGTCTGGAGCGGCAAACTCGCGTCCCTGCGTCGCTTCAAAGACGACGTCAACGAGGTCGAGGAGGGCCAGGAGTGCGGCATCGTGCTCGACGGCTACGCCGACGTCAAAGAGGGCGACGTGATCGAGTTCTTCCAGACCAAACAGGTCGAGCAGACGCTCGAGTAGCTGACAGATGGCCGGCGCGCGCATGCGGCGGGTCGATGAGGCACTCCGCGAGGTGGTTGCTGCCGCCGTCTCGGGACTCTCCGATCCTCGTCTCGGATTCGTCACGGTGACCGGGGTGGAGACCAGCCCGGACCTGCGTACCGCGAAGGTTTTCGTGAGCGTTCTGGGCGACGAGACCGAGCGCGACGCTACGCTGGACGCCTTGCGTTCCTCGCACGGCGTGATCCAGTCGCGGATCGCCGCCGAGATGAGGATGAAGCGGACTCCGACCTTGACCTTCCACTACGACGACACGATCGAGAAGGGCGTCCGGATCTCCCGGCTGCTCGCCGAGGGCGAGGAGCCGGGCGCGGCGGGGGAGGGTTCGTGAGCGAGGTGACCACCACCTTCACCTCCGACGTGACGATGGGCTCCGACTTCGAGGCGATGCTCGCCGAGCTGCGCGACCACGACCGCTTCCTGCTCACCGCCCACGAGGGTCCCGACGGCGACGCGCTCGGCTCGCTGCTCGGCATGCACCACCTGCTGCAGAAGCTCGGCAAGGACTCGGTGATGTTCCTCGCCGCGAAGGAGTTCCCGTTGCCGATCGAGTACCGCTTCCTGCCGCTGGAGGAGGTCTTCCACGAGGCCCCGGCCGACATGGCCGATCGGGTGATCGTCTTCCTCGACTGCGGCAACATCGACCGGATGCCGGTCGAGTTCCTCACCGAAGGCGGCCACCGCAAGCTGAACATCGACCACCACCACGACAACACCCGCTTCGGCGACGTCAACCTCGTCTGCCCCGGGGCTTCCTGCACCGCCGAGATCGTCTACGACCTCGCGCACGTGCTCGGGGTGCAGATCGACGCCGAGATGGCGATGCCGCTCTACGTCGGGCTGATCACCGACACCGGCAAATTCATGTACGAGAACACCAACGCCCACACCCACCGGGTGGCGGCCGAGCTGATCGACGCCGGGGTCAACGTGGACGACACCTACCGGCGCCTCTACGAGCACGTGCCGATCGAAAAGCTGCGGCTGGTGGCGCGAGCGCTGGACGGGGTCGAACGCCACTGCGGGAATCGTCTTGTGACCAGCTACATCACCGCCGAGGACTACGCCGCGACCGGCGCCGGCGAGGAGATGACCGAGGGCGTGATCGACCATCTGCGCTCGATCGAGGGGACGAAGGTCGCCGCCGTGATCCGTGACCTCGGCAACCGCGGCCGCGCCGCCCGCAAGGTGAGCTTGCGCTCCAGCGAGGGCGACGTCGACGTCTCGGCGATCGCCCGCAAGCAGGGGGGAGGGGGCCACAAGCGCGCCGCCGGGTTCTCCACCGACCTCGAGCTGCCGGAGCTGGTCGAATTCCTCTGCGGCGAGGTCACCGAGCAGCTCGGCAGCTGAGCCATGGCCGCCGACACCGCGGGCGCGGTGCTGCTGCTCGACAAGCCGGCCGGGAAGACCTCACACGACGTGGTCGCCGAAGTGCGCCGCGAGCGGGACGTCAAAGCCGGCCATGCCGGCACCCTCGACCCCTTCGCCACCGGCCTCCTGCTGGTCCTGATCGGCAAGGCGACGCGACTGCAGCGCTTCCTCGTCGGGATGCCGAAGACCTACCTGGCGACCGCCCGCCTCGGCTGGACCTCGAGCACCGGCGATCCCGACGGCGAGCTGACCGAGACCGGGCTCGTTCCCGGATCACTGGAGCTGCCGACCGGGACCGTGCGCCAGCGGGTGCCGATGACCTCGGCGGTGCGGGTCGGCGGCGAGCGCCTCTACAAGAAGGCCCATCGCGGCGAGACGGTGACGACGCCGGTGCGCGACGTGCAGGTATACAGGGCCGAGTTGCTCGGAGCCGGCGAGGAACTCGCCGGCAGTGATCAGTGCGCCCATTACGAGATCGAATGCAGCGCCGGGACCTACGTCCGCACGCTGATCGAGACCCTCCACGACGCCTACTGCTCGGATCTTCGGCGGGTCGCGGTGGGGCCGTTCCGGGTCGAGGACGCGGGCCGCGAGGTCCCGATCGCCGAGGTCGCCGCGCTGGTCCCGGCGGTCGGCGACGCGCTTCGGTGAGAATGTCCGACTGATGTCGATCAAGGTCACGCCGCTCGAGGAGGCAAGCCAGCGCGCCCGCGACGTCGCGATCGGCACCTTCGACGGCGTCCATCTCGGCCACCGGGCCGTGATCGAGGGCGCCGACACCGTGCTCACCTTCGAGCCGCACCCGCTCGAAGTGCTGCGGCCGGAGGCGGCGCCGAAGCTGATCAACTCGCTCTCGGTGAAGCGCGACGTGATCGAGGGGCTCGGGGTCGAGGAGCTGGTCGTGATCCACTTCGACGAGGACTTCTCCCACCTCACCGCCGAGGAATTCATCGACTACGCCCTGATCGAGAAGCTGGGCGCGCGCCGCGTCGCGATCGGCGAGAACTTCCACTTCGGGGCGAAGGCGAAAGGCAACCCGGCGATGCTGGAGGCGCACCCCGAGTTCGAGACCCGGGTGCAGCGGATGGTCGAGGTCGACGGCGAGACCGTCTCCTCCTCGCGGGTCCGTGCCCAGATCGGGGCCGGCGACATGGAGGGAGCGCGCCGCTGCCTCGGCGTCCCCTACATGCTCGAGGGCGAAGTCGTGAAGGGCGACCAGCGCGGTCGCGAGCTCGGCTTCCCGACCGCCAACATCACCCCCGATGAGCGCCTCGTCACGCCCGGGTTCGGCGTCTACGCGGCGTTCGCGAACGGCCACCCGGCGGCGGTCAGCGTCGGTGTCCGGCCGACCTTCGACTCCGACCTCGGAGTGCTGATCGAGACCTACCTGATCGATTTCGACGGCGATCTCTACGGCCAGACCCTGCGGATCGCCTTCGTCGAGCGCCTCCGCCCGGAGCTCGCCTTCGACGACGTCGACGCCCTGGTCGAGCAGATCGACCGCGACGTCGAGGACGCCCGCCGCATCTGCGCCGATTTCACCGAGGCCGCCGCGCGCGGCGGCTAAATTCTCGCGCGTACCCCTGCGTATGCGCATAATCTGCGTCGATGCGCCGCCTCGTCCCCCCGCTGGTCGCGATCTTCGCGCTCTGCGCAGCCCTTTTCCCCGCGATCGCGGGCGCGGGTCAGGGCGCGTCCCGGATCGTCTACCTGCCGAAAGGGACCGAAGCCGAAGCCCTCGCCGTCGGGCCTGAAGGCAACCTCTGGTTCGCGGGCTCACACCGCGGCGCCGATGCGGCCAACGTGGTCGGCAGGATCGTCAACGGCGGCGCGCTCGACGAACACCCCGTGCCCAACTCCGGCCCGGTGCTCGGTGTCGGCGACCTGACGCTCGGCCCTGAAGGGAACATGTGGTTCACCGAGCCCGCCGCGAACCGGATCGAAAGGGCGGCGCCGGGCGGCGCCCTCGAAGGGTTCACGCTGCCCACCCCGGGCAGCCGGCCGACCGGGATCGTGATGCTCGGCGGCTCGCTCTGGACGACCCTGGAAGGCACCGGTCGGCTCGCCCAGATCAACCCGGCGGGCTCGGCGGAAGCGTTCACGCTGCCTGCCGGCTGGCGACCGAACGCGCTTGCGGTCGGCGCCGACGGAGCCCTCTGGCTGACCAATGCCGCAGCGGCCGAACTCGCCCGGAAGCCGCCCGCCGGGCTGATCACGACGTTCCCCATGTCGAAGTCCTTCCAGGGCACCAAGAACACCGACATCGTCTCCGGTCCCGACGGCAACCTCTGGATGAGCCAGTCCAACGGTCCTTACATCGGCAGGCTCGAGCCGCACGCCTCGAACCCCGATTTCACCCGCTTCGAACTCCCGATTAAGGGCGGCACCTCGCTGATCTCGAACGGCCCCCACAACGACATCTGGTTCGCCGACGGCGGCCGGATCGGCTCGCTCGACCTCAACGGCCGCTCCTACGGCGCGCCGGCCTGCGCGATCCACAGCTGCGCCCGGGTCGAGGCGCTGGCCGAGAACGCCGAAGGCACCCTCTGGTTCGCCGCCGGAGGGACGATCGGCCGCTTCGAACCGCCGCCGTTCGCGGTCAGCCTGCACGGCGGCCTGGCCGTCAAGGGGCGCGCGAAGGCGACGACCACGGTGGCCTGCCGCGGTGGCGCCGCCGGCCAGCGCTGCGTCGGGAAGGTCGAACTGCTGCCGCGCCAGGGCTCCGGCGGGCGCCTCGCCGGCGCCCGCTTCGGGATCGTGACGAGCCTCTCCCGGACGGTGAAGCTGAACCTGTCGCGCGCCGCGAGGACCGACCTCGCGCAGAAGGGGAAGCTGCCCGCCCGCCTGGTCGTCACGCTCGGCGGCAGGGTGGTGGTGGGCCGCAACCTGGTGCTGCACGCGGCGCGCTAACGGCGCGCCCGCTGTGCTACCTTGCTGCGAGCCGCGACCCGAGAGGGCCGCGCTTTTTACGAGATGAGCCTCACCAAAGAGAAAAAAAGCGAGCTGATCGGCAAGTACGGCCGCGGCGACGGAGACACCGGCTCGGCCGAGGTCCAGGTCGCGCTGCTGACCGAGCGGATCAACGAACTTACCGATCACCTGCGCACCCATGCCAAGGACCACCACTCGCGTCGTGGCCTCCTGATGCTGGTGGGGAAGCGGCGGCGGATGCTCCGCTACCTCGAGCGCACCGACCTGGAGCGTTACCGCGCCCTGGTCGCCGACCTCGGCCTGCGCCGGTAACCCAGAGGCGCACGGCACGATGATCTCGGTCGGCGACCCGGCCCCCGACTTCACCGTCAAAGACCAGGACGGGGAAGAGGTCTCACTCGCCGACTTCAAGGGCCGCAAGGTCCTGATCGCCTTCTACCCGCTCGACTTCAGCCCGGTCTGCTCCGACCAGCTCTCGGTCTACCAGGACGGCATCAAGGGCGAGCTCGCCGACGCTGGGATCACCCTGGTCGGCCTCAGCGTCGACAGCCCCTATGCCCACAAAGCCTTCCAGGAGAAGCTCGGCATCGACACCGTGCTGCTCTCCGACTTCGAGCCCAAGGGCGAGGTCGCCACGGCCTTCGATTCCTACATCGACGGCGCCGGCATCGCCAACCGCACCCTGGTCCTCCTCGACGAGGAGGGCAAGGTCGCCTGGACGTACGAGTCACCGAGCCCGGGGGAGTTCCCGGGGCCGGACATCGTGCGGCAGGCGATTTCGGCTTAGGGCCCGGTAAGGGACGAGTAAGGGACGCGGCCCTCTCGGCGGCGGCCCGGGCAGGCTGAGGCCGCCGCCGAGAGGGCCGGGTTCGTGGGGAGAGGCGAGGGTGCGGGGCCCGGGCGGGTCTCGGCGGAGAGACGTGCGGGAGACGCCGGGAACGTCACGTTGACCCTGGGAGTCGTCACGTCCGTCACAGGCCCGTTCAGTGCGTTCGCAGTAATCCCCGCATAGCGAGGATTACTGCGAACGCACCCGGGTCGGCGGCGTGGAGGTGTGACGGCTTCCCCCGGATGCGCACGGAACCTGCGCACTTCCTGCCGAAAGCCTCACGTCCTGGGCGTCTCGTGGCGGCCACAGCCTGCCCGGGCCGCCACGAGACGCCCAGGACGGGACCGTCCCCAATCGACCGGGCGTCGAATCGCGCCGTCCCGATCAATCCGCCCCCGAACCCCCCAACCTGGACGCCCATCCGGCCCGGTTTTCCCCGGCATGCCAGGGGATGTACTCTTTGACGGGAATAGGAACGAGAGTTCTGCAAGAAAACTATGGCCGTCATCCGGACGGCCGGAGGTAAAAATACGAATGAGCAGGTTTAACGTGACCCGTGTCACGGCGGATGTCGGCGACAGCACGATTTCCTTCGAGACCGGAAAACTCGCGAAGCAGGCGAGCGGCGCCGTCGTGGTCCGCAGTGGCGACACGATGGTCCTCAACACCGCCACGATCGGCGGCCTTCGCGATGTGGACTTCCTTCCGCTCACCGTCGACGTCGAGGAGCGCATGTACGCCGCGGGCAAAATCCCCGGCTCGTTCTTCCGTCGCGAGGGCAAATCCAGCGAGAAAGCGACGCTGACCGCGCGCATGATCGACCGGCCGATCCGTCCGCTCTTCCCGAGCGGCTGGCACTACGAGACCCAGCTGGTCGCGATGCCGATGTCGGTCGACGGGGTGCACCCGTACGACATCCTGGCGATGAACGGCGCCTCCGCCGCGCTGGCGATCTCGCCGGTCCCGGTCGCCAAGCACGTCGGCGCGGTCCGGATCGGCAAACTGGACGGTGACTTCGTCGTCAATCCGCCCGAGGAGAGCCACGAGGAGCTGGAGCTCGACCTGATCGTCGCCGGCACCGACGAGGCGATCCTGATGGTCGAGGCAGGCGCCCAGGGCGTCACCGAGGCCGAGATCCTCGACGCCCTCGACATCGCCCACGGCGAGATCAAGAAGCTGACCGCGGCGATGCAGGAGCTGCAGGACAAAGCCGGCAAGCCGAAGCAGGAGCACGAGGAACCGAAGCTCGACGAGGGACTCCTCGCCGAGATCCGCAGCTCCCACGGCCAGGCGCTGGTCGACGCGATCGCGACCGAGGGCAAGCTCGAGCGCTACGAGGCGATCGACGGCGTGAAGGCCGCGGTCGTCGACCGCTACGCGCCCGACGCGGGCGACGAGGACGCCGTCGCCGCCCGCAAGGCCGAGGTCGGCAGCGCCTTCGACGCGATCGAGAAGGAAACGATCCGCAAGGCGATCGCCGTCGACAAGAAGCGCCCCGACGGTCGCGCCCAGGACGAGATCCGGCCGATCGAGACCGAGGTCGACATCTCCCCGCGCGTCCACGGCTCGGCCCTCTTCACCCGCGGCGAGACGCAGATCCTCTCCAACGTCGCCCTCGGGACGACGCGGATGGACATGCGGATCGACACGCTCGGGCTGGTGACCACGAAACGCTTCTGGCACCACTACAACTTCCCGCCCTACTCGGTCGGGGAGGCGGGCTTCATGCGCGGCCCGAAGCGGCGTGACATCGGCCACGGCGCGCTCGCCGAGCGGGCCCTGGCGGCGACGATCCCCGACGAAGAGTCGTTCCCGTACGTGATCCGGGTCGTCTCCGAGACCCTCGAGTCGAACGGCTCCTCCTCGATGGGCTCCGTCTGCGCCTCCTCGATGGCGCTGCAGGCGGCGGGCGTGCCGGTCACCGCACCGGTCGCCGGCGTCGCGATGGGCCTGATCAAGGAGGGCGACGACTACATCGTCCTTACCGACATCGCCGGCGTCGAGGACCACCTCGGCGACATGGACTTCAAGGTCGCCGGCACCGCGGACGGGATCACCGCGCTGCAGATGGACATCAAGATCACCGGCGTCACCTTCGACATCCTGCGCGACGCGCTCGAGCAGGCGAACAAGGGCCGCATGTTCATCCTCGGGAAGATGGCCGAATCGATCGACGGCCCGCGCGAGAAGCTCTCGCCGCACGCCCCGGCGATCGAGTCGATCAAGATCGACCCGGAGAAGATCGGTGCCGTGATCGGTAAAGGCGGCGAAACGATCCGCGGCCTCTGCGAGGAGTTCGAAGCTGAGATCGACGTCGAGGACGACGGCACGGTGCGGGTCTACGCGCCGACCGGCGAACTGGTCGACGGCGTGGTCCAGCGGATCACCTCGATGACCAAGGAGGCCGAAATCGGCGACCGCTACAACTCCGCCAAAGTCGTCAAGACGACGACCTTCGGCGCCTTCGTCGAGCTGGTCAAGGGCACTGACGGCCTGCTCCACATCTCCAACGTGAAGCCGGGGGAGAGGGTCGACTCGGTCGACGACGTGCTCTCCAGCGGCGACCTGATCGACGTCACCGTGGTCGAGGTCGACAAGGAGCGCGGCCGGATCGGCCTGCGCCTCTCCGACGACCCCTCGGTGGCCGGTAAATCGCCCGAGGAGCTGGCCGCGATCGGCTCCGGCGACGGCGGCCGCCGCAACGGCGGCGACCGGGATCGTGGTGGCCGTGGCGGTCGTGACCGCGACCGTGGTAGCCGTGGCGGCCGTGAACGGGAGCGCCGCGGTTGAGCGCTCGCGTCACGACCCTGGACTCCGGCGTCCGGGTGGTCACCGAAGAGGTTCCTTCGGTGCGCTCGGTTGCGCTCGGCCTCTGGGTCCGCACCGGATCGCGTAACGAGACCCCGGCACAGGCCGGGGTCTCGCACTTCCTCGAGCACCTGCTGTTCAAGGGGACCGAGCGCTACTCGGCGATCGAGATCTCCGAGCAGTTCGACGGGCTCGGCGCCTCGGTCAACGCGGCCACCGGCAAGGAGACCACCCACCTGCACGCCCGCTTCCTCGACGAGCACACCGACGAGGTCTTCGACCTGCTCGCCGAGATGATGCTGGCCCCGACCTACCCCGAAATCGACTCCGAGCGCCAGGTCGTGATCGAGGAGATCGCGATGTATGACGACGAGCCCCAGGACCGCGTCCACGACGTGCTCGCCGAGGCCGTCTTCGGCGGCCACCCGCTTGGCCGCCGCGTGCTCGGCGAGGCCGACGTGATCGCCAACATCCCGATCCCGGACATCGAGAGCTACCACCACGCCCGCTACATCGGGCCGGAAATCGTCGTCGGCGCCGCCGGCCACCTCGACCACGAGGCGATCGTCGCGCTGACCGAGAAATTGGTACATCCCCCGGCCGACGGCAACGGCGTCGCCCCGGCGACGGCGCTGACCGAGGACCCGCGGCTCTGCTTCCTCGCCAAGGAGACCGAGCAGTACCACATCTGCTTCGGCGCCCCCGGGATCGACCGCCACGACGAGCGGCGCTTCCAGCTTGCCGTGCTCGACTGCATCTTTGGCGGCTCGACCTCCTCGCGGCTCTTCCGCGAGGTGCGCGAGAAGCGCGGGCTGGCCTACTCGGTCGGCTCCTACAACGAGCAGTTCACCGACCAGGGCCTGGTCGCCACCTACGTCGGCACCCGCGAGGACAACGTCGAGGAGGCCTGCGCGATCATCGGCACCGAGCTCGGGCGCCTGCGCTCCGAGCCGGTCTCGGCCGAGGAGCTGCACCGGGCCAAGGAGAGCGTCAAGGGGAGGCTCGTCCTCTCCTCCGAGTCGACCGCCGCGCGGATGACCCGGATCTCCCGGGCCACCCTGTTCGGGCTGCCGATCGAAGAGCTGGACGAGATGCTCGACAAGGTCGACGCGGTCGAGGTCGACCAGCTGACCGAGCTGGCGGTCGAGCTCTACGCCGAGGATCGTCTCTCGGCAGCCTGCGTCGGGGCCGACGAAAGCCGCTTCAAGTCGGCTCTCGCCCCGGTCTCGGAGGCGCTGGTAGCGGCATGACGAGAGTCGCCGTCTCCGGCGCCGCCGGGCGCATGGGAGCGACGGTCGTCAACGCCGTCGAATCGGCCGACGACCTGACCCTGAGCGGTAAAGCCGACCCGGCGTTCAAGACGTCGCTCGCCGAGGTGTTGGAGGAGGTCGACGTCGTCGTCGACTTCAGCGTCCCCGACACGGCGCTTGCCAACCTCAAGGAGTGCCTGGCGGCCGGTGTCCACGTCGTCGTCGGCACCACCGGCTTCGACCTCGACGCGGCGCAGGCAGCCGCCGAGTCCTCATCGGCCAACTGCTTCGTCGCGCCGAACTTCGCGATCGGCGCGGTCCTGATGATGGTGGTGTCGCAGACGATCGCGAAGCACATGCCGGACGCGGAGATCATCGAGCTCCACCACGACAAGAAGCTCGACGCGCCCTCGGGGACGGCGGCGCGCACGGCCGAGCTGATCACCGCGGCGGGGGGAAAAGTCCGCGAGCCGATCCACTCGATCCGCCTGCCTGGCCTCGTCGCCCACCAGGAAGTGATCTTCGGCGGGCTCGGCCAGACCCTCTCGATCCGCCACGACTCGATCGACCGATGGTCCTTCATGCCCGGCGTCCTGCTCGCCGTCCGCAAGGTGGGGGAGCTGCCCGACCACTTCACGGTCGGGCTGGAGAAGCTCCTCTAGTGCCGGTACCCTGATGGCGATGAAGGAGCTGCGAGGGATCTTCACCGCGATCGCGACGCCGTTCGACGAGGCTGGCGCGGTCGACCATGACGGCGCCCGCCGGCTGGCCGCGCACCTGCTCGAGCACGGCTCGAACGGCCTGGTGATCGCCGGGTCGACCGGCGAGTGCCCGACCCTCACCGACGGTGAGACGGTCGAGCTGCTGCGGGCGATCCGCAAGGAGGTCGGCGACGACGTCCCGCTGGTCGTCGGCACCGGCACCAACGACACCCGCCACTCCTGCGAATTGACCAAGATGGCGGCCGACGCGAGCGCCGACGCCTCCCTGGTCGTCGTCCCGTACTACAACAAGCCGAATCCGGCCGGGATCCGCGCCCACTTCGAAACGGTCGCCGCGGCCGTCTCCGACCTGCCGATGATCCTCTACAACATCCCCTCCCGGGTGATCGTCAACGCGCCGACGTCGCTGCTCGGCGAACTGGCCGCGGTCGACAACATCGTCGCGGTGAAGCAGGCGAACGACGACGAACTGGGGCCGATCGACGGCCTCGACATCCTCGCCGGCAACGACAACACCTTCCTGCGCGTGTTGGAATTCGGCGGTGCGGGTGTGATCGGGGTCGCCACCCACGTGGTCGGCGACCAGATGCGCGCGATGTGGGACGCCGCGCAGGACAACGACTTGGAGCGGGCGCGGGAGATCGACGCCGAATTGACCCCGGTGTACGAGGGTCTCTCGGTGACGACCAACCCGATCCCGCTGAAGGCCGCGCTCGAGATGCTCGGCCTCGCCCCCGACCGGCTGCGTCTGCCGCTGGTCTCCGCCGACCCCGAACAGCGGGCGGCGGTCCGGAGCGCACTGGAGAGCATCGGGCTCTCCGTCGCTGCCGGTTGAAACTACTTCGAACTTCGAACAGAAAGAGTTACCTAAGTGCCCAGTAATACCCTGCGAGTGCTGCCGCTAGGCGGCCTCGGTGAGATCGGCAAGAACATGATGGTCGTCGAATACGACGGCAAGATCGTGATCGTCGACACCGGACTGATGTTCCCGACGGCGGAGATGCACGGCATCGACCTCGTCCTCCCTGACTTCTCCTACCTGCGCGACCGCGCCGACGACATCGAGGCGATCGTGCTCACGCACGGCCACGAGGACCACGTCGGCGCGCTGCCCTACGTACTCCGCGAGATCGGCATGCCGCCGGTCATCTACGGCGGCCTGCTGACGATCGGCATGGTCCGCTCGAAGCTCGACGAGCACAAGCTCGGCGACAAGGCGCCGCTGGAGGAGCT
>DATEDJ010000184.1:0-6968 GCA_035281725.1 Solirubrobacterales bacterium | reverse complement strand
GTCCATGCGGGGGCCGTAGACGTTGAAGTAGCGCAGGGCGACGTAGTTCAGGTCGCTCATCGCGTGGAAGCTGCGCAGGAGACCCTCGTTGAAGACCTTGGCGGCGCCGTAGAGGGTGTCGTTGTCGTAAGGGTGCTGGGACTCGGTGGTCGGGAACTCTTCGGCGAGCCCGTAGACCGAGGCCGAGGAGGCGGCGATCAGCTTCTCGACGCCGACCTCGGCGGCCGCCTCGACCACGTTGAAGGTGCCGTCGACGAGGACCTCGAGCGCCAGCCGCGGCTCCTCCGCGCACTGGGTGATCCGGATCGCGGCCTGGTGGAAGACCATGTCGGTGCCGACCGTGAGCTCGCGGACCAGCCCCTTGTCGCGGACGTCGCCGTCGACCACGGTCAGGTTGCCGTGCTCGCGGGCCCAGTCGAGGTTGCTCTGGCGGCCGCGGACGAAGTTGTCGAGGACCACGACCTCGGCCGCGCCGGCCTCGATCAGCTGGTCCACCAGGGTGGACCCGATCGTCCCGGCACCGCCGGTGACGAGCATCCGCTTACCCGCGATCCTGCTCTTCGCGGGACCTTTGGGGGAGTTGATGTTCTGGTCCATAGCCCTTCTTTTCCTTGTGTTTCCGATGCCTTAAATTCGGGGTCGCTGGGAAATCAACGGCTCGGCGCCGTCGATCTTTTGTCGCATTTCGGTCTGTTTTTGAAAAGTCAGCGTGGATCGCATGCGGGCGCGGAGCTCACGCCGCGTGAAATCGCGGAATTCCGGGTCCTCGACCCGCGGGACGCGGCGCAGCGCCGAGCGCCAGTAGCCCCAGAGGAAGGCGAAGCCGGAGAGGACCGGCGGCGAGCTGCGGCCGACCTTGACCGAGCGCAGCGTCACCCAGAACGGGTCGTAATGGAGGATCCAGGCGCACTCGCCGTGCCTGGCGCGCCCCCGCAGGCGGCCGTCGGCCGAGCCCCAGGGGCGGTGGTGGCGGGCGACGAGGTCGTCGAAGGAGCGCGTCTCGTAGCCGCGCATGCGGGCGTAGGTCTCGTCGATCGTGTCCCAGGCGAGCCGCTCGGGGATGCCGCCGATCGCCTCCAGGCACTCGCGCCGGAAGAGCTTCACCGCCCCGTGCACGTGGTGGGAGGGGATCTCGATCCGGGCCCAGCCGCCCTTCCCGTCGGCCTCCACCAGGCGGCCGCCGGCCAGGCCCAGGGCGGGGTCCTCGGCGAAGCGCTCGACCAGGGTGGCGAGCCACTCGGGCGGCAGCTCGACGTCGCCGTCGAGCTTGCCGACGAAGTCGTAGCTGCGCCAATTCGCGTGCTCCAACCCGATGTTGAAAGCGCGCGCCTCGCGCGCCAGGGCAAGGTTGTCGGCGCCCGGCCCGACCCCGCCGTCGGCCTCGATCACCTCCATGAAGTCGATCTCGCTCGCCAGCCGTCGCGCCAGCGCCAGGGTGTCGTCGCGGGAGCCGTCGTCGACCACGACCCAGCGGGCCGGGGGGAGCGTCTGCGCCGCCAGCGCGCGCGCCGTGCTCTCCAGGTGGGCCGCCTCGTCGAAGACCGGGCTGGCGAGGAGGATGCGCACGGGGGCGGTCATGCCTTCGCCCCCGCCGGGGTCGCGTCGCGCGAGCGGCGCAGGCTGAAGCGCGCCGGGGAGACGCGGCGCAGGGCGGCAAAGAGGTCATGGGCCGGAGCCGGGAACCAGCGTTTGAGGACGGCTACGTAGGCGATCCCCCCGGCCAGGCCGACGGCCGCCATCTGCAGGAGGACCGGGGCGCCGCCCGCCCGCAGGGCGAGCTCCAGCGGCACCGCGACCGCGGCCAGCGCCGCGCAGCCGGCCAGCGCCGGGAAGAGGTCGCGCCAGAGCGCCGCCAGCGGGTTCCCCTCGCGGCGCCCGAGCAGGACGACATAGGCGACGCCGAGGAAGATCCCGTGGACGACCGAGCCGGCGATCGCGACCGCGGCGAGCCCCATGTGGGCGACGGCGACGACGGCCCCCACGTAGACGACGAAGTGGGCGATGCCGTAGCCGAGCAGCGCCTTGGCGCGGCCCTCGGCCATCAGCGCCGAGCCGGCGGCGTTGATCACCAGCGAGGCGGCGCCGCCGGCGACGAGGATCTGGGTCGGCACCACGGCTCCCTCCCAGGCCGAGCCGAAGAGCCACGGCACCACCACCGGCGCCAGCACCAGCAACGCCACCAGGAGCGGGAAGAGGACGACGGTCTGCAGGTGGACCATGCGGCGGCGCATCCCCAGCAGCTCGCCGGTGTCCTCGGTGCGGGCCAGCACCGGGAAGGCCATCTGCACCATCGGCACCGCGACCTTGCCCTGGTATTCGACCGCGAGCTGGTAGCCGCGCCAGTAGAGGCCCGCCGCGTTCGGGCCGAGGACTGAGCCGATCACGGCGTAGTCGCCGTTGCGGAAGCCGGTCCAGGCGAAGGTCGCGAGCGCCGCCGGGCCGCCGTACGGGAGCAGCTCGCGGACCGCCTTGCCGCGCCAGCGGGGCAACGGCACCGGCGCGTAGAAGAGCGCCGCGACCAGGCCCACAGCCATCCCGATCGTGCAGCCGAAGACCAGCGCCGGGGCGTCCAACCCGAGCAGCGCCAGGCCGATGGTGGCGAGGACGCGGGTGGTGTTCTGCAGGGTTTCGACGATGCTGACCCGGCGGAAGTCGAGCCGCCGGCGCAGCACCGAGATCGGCACCGCGAAGATCGCCCCCATCAGGAAGTAGGGCGCCTGGGCGATGACGAGGACCTCGGTCGTGTGGTCGAAGAGCGGCCGCACGATGAAGATCGCCACCAACACGGTGATCGCCGCCATCGCCAGGCCGGTGAGAACGGTCAGCGCGAGGCCGGCCTGCAGGTGTTCGCGCGCCAGCATCTTGCGCTGGACGAGCGCGCCGCCGACGCCTTCCATCGGCATCGTCACGGCCAGCTCCTGGACGATCACGATCACGGCGAAGATCCCGAACGCGGACGGCGGCATCATCCGCGCCAGCAGCACGGCGGAGGCGAAGAGGACGACCTCGATGATCACCCGCGCGTAGGCGATCCAGCGCAGGCCCTCGGCCGCCGCCTGGGTCAGGTCCTCGGTCGAGCGGGCACCCTCGTCGACAAGCTCCTGGTCCTCGGTCAGCCTCAACGGCTCGGTCATCCGCGGCTCAGAGCTCGCGGATCACGCGGGCGGGGTTGCCGGCGGCGATCACCCCGGCGGGAATCGACTTGGTGACCACCGAGCCGGCCCCGATCACGGAGTCGGAGCCGATCGTCACGCCCTTCAAGATCTTCACGCCCATCCCGGCGAAGACGTTGTCGCCGATCTCGACCGCGGCGGTCTGCGGCGTGCCGCCGACGCGGTGGGCCGGGTCGAGCTGGTGGAAGTCGGAGTCGAAGATCTGCACCTCGGCGCCGAACAGGCAGTCGCTGCCGATCTTGATCCCCTCGCCCTCGACCTTCAGCATCAGGTTGTTGTTGAACTCGGTCCGGTCGCCGACCTCGATCCGCGCCTCGGCGTTGCTGACCTCGACGTGGCAATAGCCGCTGTAGAAGAGCGGCGAGTTCTTCCAGCCGAACTGGACCCCCTCCCCCAGCACGACCTCGCCGGGGCCGACGAAGAGGATCGGCTGCAGGGCGATCGGGGTGCCGCTGACGCGGCGGCAGGTCGAGAGCAGGCGGTATTTGCGGATCCGCGGCTGCTGGGCCATCGCTTCCAGGGCGGGCCGCAGGTAACGGCGTCCCAGCTGCCGTTTGAGCGAGATCGGCTCGGCCGCGGGCGCGGCGGGAGCCTCGGGAGCGGGCGTGATGAGATCGGTCATCTACCTCAGCAACGGCCGGGGACGGTCACGACTTGCGTTCGCAGAAATGACCGCATAGCGACGATTAGTGCGCACTCGTTGTGGGGGTCCGGGCGGCGGGGACGGCGGGGTTCGGGGCCCGGTCGATTGGGGACGCACGTCCCGGGCGTCTCGTGGCGGCCCGGGCAGGCTGTGGCCGCCACGAGACGCCCGGGACGCGAGCCTTTCGTGCGGAAGTGCGAGGGTCCGTGAGGCTTCCGGTGGGAACGTCACAGAGTCGTCGCCTCCTAGAGGCGGGTCAGCGGCTCTAGGTCGTCCCTGTGGAGCTTTACTCGCGTATAGAGCAACCTTCTCTCCACAGCAAAAGGCTGACCAATGGGGCGTTTGTGACGTCTCGGGAGGAAGTGTGGAGTTCCACACGTCTCCCTCACGGATCTCGCGTCCCTCTGACGCCTCCCGCACGTCCCCCTCACCCCTCCCCGGCGTCCCCGCACGTCATCCGCCCCGGCTGTCCGGTGCCCGCGTTCGCAGGAGGATCGGGGGACCCCTGAGCGAACCTCCCGGCTGTTGTGAGTGAAGGGGTCCCCCCGATTCTCCGCCCAAAGCCTCAGGCGATCGACGATCTAGACGCCGCTGAGGCGCCAGCGCAGGCGACCGAGGTGGCCGCGGACGCGGTGCCCAGCGCCGGTGGCGAGGAAGGGGACGAAGAGCAGCGAGCGCCCGGCGCCGATCTTGCGCCGCAGCCGCAGGCCCGCCCACTCGCGCAGATGCCTCGCTTCCGGGCAGGTCTCGAGCGCAAACTCGACCAGGGCGTCGACCGGCGCCGCGTCGGGACCGTCGAGCTCGCCGCGGTCGTAGGCGCGGCTGGCCTGCCAGAGCGCCTGGCGGGCGAGGGTCCGGCGCACTGCCCGCTCCATGCCGGCGCGGCCCTCCAGGCCGCTCCCCGCGGCGGCGAAGAAGCGTTCGAAGCCGTTGCGCCGTTCGCGCAGGTCGACCATCGGGTCGGCGTCGCTGCGCAGCATGCTCCCGGCGTGGATCCTGTACATCGCCTGCACCGCGCCGCGCACGTAGGCGACGTCGGCGACGGCGGCGATCCGCAGCCACATGTTGAGGTCGGAGGTGTGGTAGCAGGCGGGGTCATAGCCGCCGACCGCGCGCTGCACCGAGGTCCGCACCACGGCCTCCGGCGAGGCGATGCAGTTGTGGGCGGCGCGGCAGCGGCGCTCGATCCAGCGCTTGCCGGACCAGATCGCGGTCCCCCGCCACCTGGTTGACTCCGGCTGCGGCTGCGGCCCCGGGGCAAAGAACTGCGGTCGGCCGTAGACAAGGCCGACCGCAGGGTTCTCCTCCATCACCTTGACCGCGCGTGCCAGGCAGCCGGGGGTGAGGAAGTCATCGGCCGAGAGCAACACCACGTAGTCGCTGTCGACGGCCCACTCGAGGCCCTCGTTGGCGGTCCCGATCAGCCCCACGTTCTCGGCGTGGCGGCGGAACTCGATCCGCTCGTCGGCGGCGGCGAGCCGGGTCGCGACGGCGGCGGTGTCGTCGGGCGAGCAGTCGTCGACGACCAGCACCCGGACGTCGACGCCCTCCTGCGAGGTGATGCTGGCGAGGCAGTCCTCAAGCAGGTCCCCGTAGCGGTAGCAGGGGACGATGACCTTGACCAGAGCGCTCATGCCGGGACCGCGAGTGGGTCGGGGGCGGCGACGGCGGTGAGCAGGATGCGCTCGAACTGGTCGGCGCTCGTCTCCCAGGAGATCGAGTCGACGCTGGCGGCGGCGGCGCGGGCGCGCGCCTCGCGCTCCGCGGCGGGCGCCGCGACGATCGCCCCGAGGGCGTCGGCAAGCGCCGCCGGCGTCGGCCGGGCGTAGGCGACATGGTCGTTGCGGAGCACGACGCGGTTGTGCTCGGCGTCGTTCATCACCGGGATGCAGCCGGCGGCGAGCATCTCGTAGGGGACCAAGGAGACGTTGCTGGCGGAGAGCACCAGGCCGGCGGCGCAGCGGTTGTAGAGGCGGCCGAGCTCGGCGGGCGTGGTCAGCCCGTGGTCGACGGTCGGGAAAGGCAGGTCGGCGGCGCTTTCGCCGTAGGTGTGGATCGTCACCTCGGGATGGCGGGCGTGGAACATCTGCAGCGCCGGGACCGCCAGCTCGTGCGCCCGGCGCGGAGTCGAGGGGCGGCAGAAGTAACAGATGTCGGTGTGGACAGATTTCGGTTGGATCGCGTAGTGCTCGAGGTCGCAGCCGAAGTCGAAATGGTCGGCAGGCATGCCGTAGTCGCGCCGCAGTACGTCGGCCAGCCAGCGCCCCGCGGTCACCCCCTGGAAGCCGAAGCGGTAGGTCTCCTCGGCCAGCAGGGCGAGCGAGCCGGCCGGGTAGAAGCGCGGCTCGAAGTCCTGCACGAAGTAGCAGCGGCGCCCCTTGGCGGGCGAGGCCAGCACCGGGTAGACGGTTTCCCAGCTGGTGGCGAAGAGGACGTGGGCGTCCTCGATCCCGTCGGCGAGGTCGCACACGTCGGCCTGCAGCCAGGGCCACCACTGGCGGATCCCGCGCCGGTGCTGGTCGATCTCCCAGCCGTGGCGGTCGTAGATGTAGACGGTGCAGCGGTGGCCGCGTCGCTCCAGCCCGGCGAGCATGCGGAAGATCGTCGTGTGGCCGCCCGAGCCTTCGCCCGCCGGCCCGCAGACCAGCGCCACGTCGAGCGGCTCCCCCTCGCGCCACGGCTTCGGCCCCGGCGGGGCGATCCCGGCAGCGAGCTTTTCCGAGGCGAGCGCCAGATCCGCGGGCAGGACCGGGATCTCCTCCGGCCCCTGCCCGGCCAGCTTCGCGGCGGCGCGGCTGCGCAGGCGACCCACCACGCCGGAAGCGCCTTCGCGGCGCAGCAGGCGCTGCGTCTGGCGAAGGCGCTCGACGACGGTGGGTGAGTGGCGAGAGGAAGCCATCGTCCAATCAACGGGGCGCCCGCCGGCCTTCTTCTGCCGCCCACCGGGCCGAAAGAACCGCGGCGAGCGGCGCGTTGTTTTTCTGATGCGCAGGACCGAATTGATCGACCCCTTCCTCGACCCGGGCTACGCGGAGCTGGTCGCCACCGGCCAGGGCGCCGAGATCTTCCACGACCTCCTCTGGCTCGAACTGCTCCGCGACGAGTACGACTACGAGATCGGCGCCTGCTGCGTGCGTGACGACGAGCGGATC
>DATEDJ010000183.1:0-23654 GCA_035281725.1 Solirubrobacterales bacterium | reverse complement strand
AATCGCTGGTGATGCGCTCCCGCTCCGGCACCGTGCGCCGCGTGCAGGCGACCCACGACCGGCACAAGCTGCGGGACATTGTGGGCACCGAGACTTACGGCTAGCCAGACGGCTGAAAATTGGGGGCTGGACCCGACGGGTGAGGGACGCGGCGGGCGGGCGGGCGACGGCGGCCGGTTGCGGGACGCCGAGGGACCCGGCCCTCTCGGCGGCGGCCCGGGCGGGCTGAGGCCGCCGCCGAGAGGGCCGGGTTTCGTGGGGATGTGCATGAGACGCCGGGGAGGCGTCACATGGACGGGAGGTTCGTCACGAAGGGGCGCGGATCGTCACCGGGACGTGGGATCTGACACGGCTTCCCCATCGGTCAGGAACATGCTGTGGAGAGAAACTCTCGCTATGCGGGAGTAAAGCTCCACAGCGGGTGCTGTGGAGCTTTACTCCCGCATAGGGACGGTAAGGCTCCACACCGTCTCGATGAGGGTCACGAACCTGTGCCATTCCCCCCGGAAGGGTCGCGTCCCGGGCGTCTCGTGGCGGCCACAGCCTGCCAGGGCCGCCACGAGACGCCCGGGACCCTCGCCGTCCCCGATCGACCGGGCCACGAATCTAGGCGTCCGGGACACCGACGCCGCCTGCACCCCACCCCCTAATCGCCCCCGACCACATCGGCCAGCGTCTTGCCACTCACCACCGACTGCGGCAATTCGGCGACCACGTCAGAACCCGGACGTGCCGCGTCGTCTTTGCGCTTGATCAGCAGCCACTGGGGCTTCTCCCCCGGCCGGGTCCGTTGCAGGGCGAAGCCGCCCCCGAGCTTCTCGCCGTGGAGGACGAAGACTGCGTGGCCGCGTTCGATCGCCTCGGGCCAGGGCACCCGGCCGCCCTGCTCGTAGGTGCCGCGGTCCCAGACGATCACGCCGCCCTCCCCCGCCTTGCCCTCGAAATCGTTGTGGGACTTCTCGTGGTCCTCGACCTGGACCGCGAGGCGTTTCTGGGCCGGGTCCATCGAGGGGCCTTTCGGCACCGCCCAGGAGCGCATCACGCCGTCGACCTCGAGCCGCAGGTCCCAGTGGTGGGCGGTGGCTTCGTGCTCCTGGACGACGAAGACGCCGGCGCTGACGCCGCGGATCGCGAACTGCTCGTGGCCTTCGACCTTGCCCTTCTCGACCTCGACCCGCTCGACCTTCGCCCCGCGCGGCCCCTCGCCGAGCCACTGGACCAGCGCGTCGACAGCCTCGTCGGGGCCCTCGGCTTGGACCAACACGGTGCCGTCGTCCTCGTTCCGCACCCAGCCGAGCACACCCAGCTGGTGGGCGCACTCCACCGTCAGGTAGCGGAAGCCGACGCCCTGGACGCTCCCGCGAACGGTGACCCGGACCCCTTTGCCTTTGGCTTTCGCCTTCGCCATGAGGGGGTTCTACCCGTCCCGCGGCGCCGGCGTCGCCGCCGAGCGCAGCGCGCCCGCGCTCGCCGCCACGACCAGTGCGATCGCGATCGCTTCGCTCCAGCTCAGCCCCTGCCCCAAGGCGACGAACCCGACCAGCGCCGCGACCCCAGGCTCGAGGCTCATCATCACCCCGAAGACCGCGTTCGGCAGGCGCCGCAGCGCCTCGATCTCGAGCGCGTACGGGACCGCCGAGCTGAGCACGCCGATCGCCAGCCCGAGAGCGAGCACTTCGGCCGAGCCGAGTTCCGATCCCCCGGTCGCGATCCCGACCGGGGCCAGCAGCACCGCCGAGATCGCCATCGCCGCCGCCAACCCGCCGAGCCCCTCGGAGCGCCCGCCGACCCGCGCGCTCAGCAGGATGTAGGCAGCCCAGAAGCCGCCGGCGGTGAGCGCCAGGACGGCGCCGAAGAGGTCGATCGACTGGCCCCCGAAGTCCCCCGACAGCAGCAGGATCCCGGCCGCCGCCAGCCCCGCCCAGATCAGGTCCAGTCGCCGGTGCGATCCGAACACCGCGACCGCCAGCGGGCCGCTGAACTCGAAGGTCACCGCGACGCCGAGGGGCAGCCGCTCGATCGCCTCGTAGAAGCAGAAGTTCATCGCCGCCAGGGTCACCCCGAAGAGGGCGACGTCGCGCAGTTCGTGGCGGCGCAGCCGGAGGACGTCGCGGTGGGCGACCGCCACCAGGATCAGCGCCGCGAACGCCGCCCGCAGGAAGACCGTGCCCGCCGGGCCGACCTGGTCGAAGATCGTCGTCGCCAGGGCCGCCCCGCACTGCACCGAGGAGATCGAGCCCAGCACCATGCCCACCGCGATCGCCGGGTTGCCGCGGATGCCGCCCGCGGTTTCCGGCCGGGTCTCGGTCTGGGTCGCCATCCGATCCACGCTAGCCACTGCCCGACCCGAGCCGCACGACGCCGCCTCGCCCGCCAGAATGTCCGCCGTGCCGAGACGGATCCTCGCCATCGCCCTGCTCGGCGCGCTCGTCGCCGCGATCCTCGCGGTGACCGCGGCGGGGGCCGAATCGGAAGCGACCCCGATGTGCCACGGCAAGCGCGCGACGATCGTCGGCACCAGCGGCGACGACGTGCTCGAGGGCACCGAAAAAGCCGACGTGATCTGGGCCGGCCCCGGTGACGACAAGGTCTACGGCGGGCTCGGCAACGACATCATCTGCAGCGGCCCGGGGAACGACCTGATCCACGGTGGCCGCGGCAACGACTGGATCGAAGGCGGCGCGGGCACCGACCGCGTCTTCGGCGACCTCGGCGACGACCACCTCAGCGGCGGTGCCGGCGACCGCGACGAAGTCAGCGGCGGGCTCGGGATCGACACCGTCAACGGCGGCGCCGGCGATGAAGACCTGGTCCGCGGCGACTACGGCTACGACCGCATGGACGGCGGCCCCGGCCAAGGCGACATCGCCTCCTTCGCGACCTCGGTCGCGGGCCTCAAAGGCAGCGGCATCTGGGTCTCCCTGCCGCAGCACAAAGCGCTCGGCGACGGTCACGACCGGCTCTTCCGCTTCGAGTCGATCGAGGGCTCGGCCTTCCACGACACGCTGATCGGCGACCACCAGTCGAACGTGATCGACGGTGGGCCCGGCAACGACACGGTGATCGGCGGCGGCGGGCGCGACACGCTGAACGGCGGTCAGGGCGACGACCACTGCCAGGGCGGCCCGACCCGGATCTCCTGCGGCCACGAAGCGGCTCCGGCCGGCTCCGCCTACATCCGCCTCGACCCCGACCCGGAAGGCGGCGGCGGGCTGCAGATCGTCGGCGGCGCCGGGCCCGACGACTTCACCGTCTCCTTCACCGAAGAAACCAGCGAAGTGGGCGAGCCGGGGGTGACCGGCACCTTCACCGTCGACGCGGCGGCGCCGCTGGCGGCGGGCGAAGGCTGCGCCCGCACGACCGGCAACCCGAAGCAGGTGACCTGCCCGACGCTCGGGCCGGGGCGCTGGCTGATGGCCGACCTCGGGCCGGGCAACGACAAACTGACCGTGAGCGGCAGCCTCGAATCGATCGACTTCGTCCGCGTCAACGGCGGCGAAGGCAACGACACGATCCGCGGCGGCCCCGAGGAAGATCTGCTCCAGTCCGGGCCCGGGGCCGACCACATCTACGGCGGCGACGGCTCCGACGGGCTGATCGGCGGCCTCCCCGGCCCCACCTACATCTACGGCGAAGGCGGCGGCGATCTGCTGGCGGCGGGCGGCGGCTGCGCGGGCGGGACGCTCGACGGCGGGCCGGGCGACGACGACGCCTCCTTCGCCGAGACGCAGGCCCACCCGGGGACGCTCTACATCTCCCTCGAAGCGGGCTGGGCCTGGATCGACGCGATCAAGGGCTGCGACAAAGTGCGCCTGCCGCGCTCCGATGAGGACATCGAGGGGTCCTTCGACAACGACGTCCTGATCGGCGATGCGGGCGACAACGTGATGCTCGGGCAGCCGGGCGTCGACAGCTTCTTCGGGCGCGGTGGCAACGACGTGATCGTCGCCGCCGACGGGGTCAAAGACTGGTACATCCAGTGCGGCAACAAAGGCCATCCGGAAGGGATCGCGATCGTCGACACGATCGACCCGGAAGCCAAAGATTGCGCCAAGGTCGTGACCGGCTCGACCGTGCAGGGCCTCGGCAAGGCCGCGCAGGGGAACTGAGATCCGCGAGCGCGACAGCTACTTGCTAAGGCAGGTGCTGCAGGCGCCAGGGGAGCGACGGTTCGCCGAGTGAGTCGGCGGCGACGGCGGGCGCCCGCTCGACCGTAGTCCCGCGCACCATCACCGTGCCCAGGCGTTCGCCCTGGCTCGCCGAGCGACGCGCCGGGCCGACGCCGAGGTGGACCGGCGTCCGCATCCCCGGCCAGCCGATCTCCTTCAACGCCCGGCTGGTCTTCACCGCGACGACGTCGCCGGCGGCGTTTTCGAGCCGCATCACGGTGGTGCCCTTGGGCACCGCGACCCGCGTCCGCACCGCGTCGGCGACGGAGTTCGCGAGTTCGTCGGCGCCTGCCAGCGCGGCGCTCACCAGTTCGCCGTTGCGCTGGCCGAAGATCGCCCCGAGCACGGTGAAGGTGTGGCCGTCAACCGTCATTTCCTTGGCGAAGAGGAGGCAGCCGCCCGCCGCTTCGTCGGAGCCGGTCTTGATCCCCACGTAACCGTCGTGGCCGACCAGTTCGTTGTAGTTGAGGACGCGCCCGACGACCGGCAGCACGGTCGAGGGCTTGGCGACGATCGCGGCGAAGGCCGGGTCCTGCATCGCCACCCGGGCCAGCTTCACCTGGTCGGAGGCGGTCGAGACCGTCGTCTCTTCGAAGCCGCTCGGGTCGGTGTAGGTGGTCTGCGACATCCCCAGCTCTTCGGCGGTCTTGTTCATCTTGCTGACGAAGGCGCCGATCGAGCCGGCATCGTGCAGCGCGAGCAGCGCCGCGATGTTGTTCGCCGAGGGCAGCATCAGCGCCTCCAGCAGCTGGCGCTCCGAGAGCGTCTCCCCCGCCCGCACCGCGACCGTCGACTGGTCGAGCGCGACCCGGTCGCGCTCTTCGTCGACCTGGGCCTGGGTGATCCGCACCTCGAAGCCTTCCTCGCCAGGCGCCAGCGGGAACTTCTTCAAGGTCAGATAGGCGGTCATCACCTTGGCGACGCTGGCGATCGGCACCGGCGTCTGGCCGCCGGTCGAGCCGAGGCCGCCGACCCCCTCGACCGCCACCGCCGCCTCGCCTTCGCTCGGCCAGGCCGGGGTGAACGGCTTGCCCGGCAGCTTCACCGTCTTCGGCAGCACGACGCGGACCTCGAGGTAGGGCATCGTCTTCGTCTCCGCCCGGACCAGCGCGGCGACGAGCAGCGCCAAGAGGACGATCCCGACCAGCAGCGGGATCAGCCAGAGGCGTCGGTGGCGCCGCGGCGGCGTCGGACGGCGATAGGTCAGCGGTTCGATCGTGCTCGCCACGAGCCCCTGACGGTAGCCGAGAGCCAGGACTACGTGAAATCCACCCAGTTCGTCCGCGCCTGACTGGTGACCGGGCGCGGGGACCGAAATGATGGCCGCGTCTGGCTCAAACATGAGAGGAAGTAGATGAAGACCAACCTCCACCTCGGGCGCGGCGCCGCGATCCTCGCCTGCGCGGCGTCCCTGGCCGGCACCGCCGCTGCCGTCGCCCCCGCCGCCGCCTCGGCGCGCGGCGCCTCGTTCTGCCCGAACAAGACCATCGCGATCCAGATCGAAGGTGGCAGCCCGGTCCACCTGCCGGTCAAGATGATCACCGTCGAAGGCGGCGTCAGCTGCGCGGAGGCGTACAAGGTGATCGCCGGGGTCATGAGCGGCAAACCGCCGACCGGCTGGAAGTCGTTCCCGGCGCAGTTCAAAACCCCGGAAGGCCTTTATCCTCAGGGCGTCAAGAACGGCAGCAAGAAGATCAAGTTCGCCACCCGAGGCGGCTGATCGGCTGGGCGTGAAAAACGGCGCGAAGGGTCCCCGTGAGCGGTCGCGAGGGGGACCCTGAACGAACCTCCCTGCTGTTGTGAGTGAAGGGTCCCCCTCGCGACCGCCTCGCCAACCCGTCCCCGGCTAGGCTCGGCCGCAATGTCATCCCGCGACTGGGCCCTCGACCAACGAGTCCGCGGCGCGGCGCGAGTGCGCCTCCAGCTCGTCTCCGGCTCCTGGCCGGCGATCGTGCAGTCGGCGTTCGCGGCCGGGATCGCCTGGGCGCTGGCGAAGTGGATCGTCGGCCAGCCCGAGCCGTTCTTCGCCCCAGCCGCCGCGGTGATCTCGCTCGGCCTCTCGCGCGGGCAGCCGCGCCGGCGCGCGGTCGAGCTCTCGATCGGCGTCGCCGTCGGCATCGGCCTGGCCGCCGCGATCGTCCACTTGATCGGCGTCGGGGCGATCCAGGTGACCGTGCTCGTCGCCTTGGTGATGTCGGTCTCCCTGCTCCTCAACGGCAGCCAGGTGCTGATCAACCAGGCAGCCGTCTCGGCGCTCCTGATCATGACCCTGCCAGGCCAAGGCGCCGAGATCGACCGCTTTCTCGATGCCCTGGTCGGCGGTGCGGTGGCAATCGCCTTCGGCCTCGTCTTCTCCTTCCACGAGCCCCTCGCGAAGGTGGAGGAGGCGCGCCGCGACGCGCTCGCCGACCTCGCCGCGGCGCTCGAGGCGATCGCCGCCGCGCTCGGCAAGAGCGACCTTCCCGCCGCCGAAGCGGCGCTGGCCGGCTCGCGCAAGCTCGACGCCGGGGTCGACGTCCTCTACGACGCCGTCTCCGAAGCCGGGGAGACGGCCGCCTTCTCGCCCCGCCGCCGCAGCCTGCTGGAGGAGCTCGACCCGCAGGCGGGGGCGGCGCCGCAGATCGACTACGCGGTCCGCGACGCCCGCGTCCTCGCCCGCGCGACGACCACCGCGATCCGCCGCGGCGCCCACGTCGACGGGCGGCTCGCCGAGGGGGTCGAGACCCTCGCCGAGGCGACCCGGGCGCTCGAGGCGGTCGGTCGCGGCGAGCAGGGAGCCCGCGCCGACCTGCGCGAACTCGCCTCGCAGGCGGTCGAACTGGCGGGCTCGGCCGACGTCCGCAACTCGCTCTGGCCGACGATGATCTTCGGCCAGACCCGGGCGATCGCCTTCGACCTGATGCAGGCCGCGGGCGAGGAAGCCGACCACGCCCGCTCCCTGCTCGACGCGGCGGCGACGACGAAAATCGCCCCGCCGCCAGAGTGAGTTCGCAGTTATCCGCGCTATCCGAGGATTACTGCGAACTCACCCGCTCGGAGGGCTAGGCGACGGCGCTCGCGGTCCAGAGCGCGTCGACTTCCTCCTCGGCTGCCTTCAGGCTTGCCGCCGCCAGCTCGCGCAGGTCGGCCATCGCCGGTTGGACGTCGGCAAGGGTCAATTCAGCGGTGATGAAGCGCGGCTCCAGCCCGGTCAGGCCGAGGCCCTGCGGCAGCCACTGCTGGGCGTGGTCCCACCCCTCGCGCGGAGTCCCCTCGCCGTAGCCGCCGCCACGCGCCTCGAGCCCGATCATCTCGGGGACATCGAGCAGCGGCTCGCCGGTCGCCGCGTCCATCGAGAGGCCCCCGACGACCGACAGCGCCCACGAGGCCGCCTGCTCGGCGTTGTGCTGCTCGGGCGGGACGGCGCGCGCCTGGACGCCCGCCGGCCCAAGGTGCGGCAGCGGGTCGGCGGCCAGATCGCGATGGGTGACTGTCCCATCCGGATTCGCCTCCCGCCAGCGCGCCGCCGCCTGTGCCGACAACGCCCGGCTGATCGACCGCTCCCCTGGATACTCGAGTCGATGTGTAGAAGATGAGCCATCTCCGATCAGACCAATCGCTCCTCCGCCCTGCTCAGCCACCTGGACCGGCTGATCCGGATGCGCTCGGAGTCCGAGCTCGAGGCCGAGGGACTGATCCGGCGCCGCCGGGCCAGCGAGGACCGTCGCCGTCACATCGTCGATCTGACCGCCGCGGGCGGCGAGCGCCTCGCCGCCGCCGAGGCGGCGATCGGGACCGCCGAGGACGAGATCCTCGGGGCGCTCACGGACCGCCAGCGGGAGCAGCTGTTCGAGCTGCTCCAGAAGGCCGCCGCGGGGCGCGCGCCCGACTGCGCCGGAGCCGCAGCCGAGCGCGAAACCTGAGTGCTGACTAGACCTTGCTCGGGTCGGGGACGATCCGGATGTAGGGCTTCGGCGACTCCCAGGAGCCGAACAGCTGTTTCGCCTCGTCCTCTTTCACCGAGCCGGCGATGATCACGTCATCGCCTTTGTGCCACTGCGCCGGCGTCGCCACTTTGTTGTTGGCGGTCAGCTGCAGCGAGTCGATCACCCGCAGCACCTCGTCGAAGTTGCGCCCGGTGGTCATCGGGTAGACGAGGATCAATTTCACTTTCTTGTCGGGACCGACGACGAAGACGTTGCGAACCGTCTGGTTGTCGGCGGGGGTCCGCTCGGAGGCGTCACCGGAGACCTCGGCGGGGAGCATCCCGTAGGCCTTCGAGATCGAGAAGTCGGCGTCGGAGATCAGCGGATAGTTGGGCGCCGTGCCCTGAGTCTCCTCGATGTCCTTCGCCCAGCCCTCGTTGCTCTCCAGCGGGTCGACGGAGAGGCCGATGATCTTCGTGTTGCGCTTGGCGAACTCGGGCTCGATCGAGGCCATGTAGCCGAGCTCGGTCGTGCAGACCGGCGTGAACGCCTTCGGGTGCGAGAACAGAACGCCCCAGGAATCACCCAGCCAGTCGTGGAAGTTGATGTGTCCCTCGGTGGTGTCAGCCTCGAAATTCGGGGCTTCGTCGCCCAGTCTCAGAGCCATTTACGTCTCCTCTTCATAAATTCCGATCAGGTTTAAGTAGATTAGCGCGCGGCCTTTTCGACCGGTCAGGTCAACATCCCTACCACGATCGCGGCCGCCATCGCAATCAGGGCGAGCGGAATTCCGCGGCGGGAGAACTCGACGAGCGAGGGGCGGGCGTCGACCTCGCGCGCGGCGCGGAACCAGAGGAGCGCCGAGAGCGCGCCGGTGACCGCCAGGTTCGGCCCGACGTTGAGGCCGAGCAGCAGCATCCGCGAGTGGTCGACGGCGTGGGCCGAGTAAAGCGCCGCCGAAGGGAGGTTGTTGACGAGGACGGTCGAGAGCGCCGCCAGGCCCGCCGTCTCCGGGCCGCTCGCGGCGGCGATCAGTTCCGCCGGGCCGTCCCAGTGGCGGGCGAGCGTGCCGAGGGCGACGGTGAGGACGAAGGCGGCGGCGAGGCTCGGCGGGCCGACCACGCGCCAGGCGTCGGCGAGGGTGACGCGGGAGCGGACCATCTCGACCGCGGTCGCGAGGACGCCGACCGTGAGCACGGCGAGCGCGGGCTGGCGCAGCACGAGGACGAGGACGACCGCGGCGACGGTGGCGAGGAGGCCGGGGCCGAAGATGACGGCGGGCGCCGGCGCGCCGGCGTCGGGAACGAGCGACGGCTCGGGGGCGACGGCGCCGGGCACGCGTTCGCAGTTATCCCCGGTATGCGGGGATAACTGCGAACGCACTGGGGGCGCGAGCGAGCGATGGAAGAGGACGGCGATGCCGATCGCCGTCACCACTGCCGCAGTGATCGCAATCGGGAACATCTTCGCCGCAAAGGTGGCGCCGGAGCCGCCGCCGTGGGCGTCGAGCACCAACAGGTTGGTGAGGTTCGAGCCGGGCAGGAACAGCGAGGATGCGTTGGCCATGAAGACACAGCCGTAGAGGAAGGGCTCGACCCCGACCCGGCGCCGGCGCGCGGCGAAGACCAGGACCGGGGTGAGGAAGACGACCGCGGTGTCGAGGTTGAGGACCGCGGTCACCACCGCGTCGAGCAGCAGCGCCGCGCCGAGCAGCGCCAGGCCGCCGCCCGGCAGCGCCTCCAGCCGTCCCCCGCCCCAGGCGAAGAGGCCGTCGCGGTTGGCGAGCAAGCCGATCAGGAGGAGCCCCGCGATGAGGACGAAGGGGGGCCAGGATTGTTCGAGCGCCGCGGACACCGCCGGGTGTCTACCCGATAGCGCCTCGCCCGCCGCGGCCGCCGGCTAGCCTTGCACCGATGGCGAGCCGCCCCGACGATCCTGACGCCCAGGTGGCGGCCGAGCTGGCGGAGCTCGAAGCGCTCGCCGCGGCGCTGCCGGAGGACGAGGTCGAAGGCGTGCCGCCGGTGGCCGGGCCGCAGGACTGGGCATGAGCTGGATCGGGTCCCCCGCCGAGAAGGTGGCGGCGGCGCTGGCCCGCACCGCGGAACTGAACCGGGGGCTCAACGCCTATCTCCATCTTGATCCCGACGGGGCGCGGGCGGCGGTCGAGACCCAACCCGTGCGCGACGCCGAGCCGGTGCTCGCCGGGATGCCGATCTGCGTCAAGGACATGGTCGATGTCGCCGGGATGCCGACCACGGCGGGCGCCGCCGGCTGGGTCCGCCACCCGGACACCGACGCCACCGTCGTCGCGCGGCTGCGCGCCGCGGGGGCGATCGTGATCGGCAAGGGCAACACCAACGAGTTCGCCTGCGGGATCGACGGCCGCAATCCTCACAAGGGCGACTGCCGCAACCCGCACGACCCCGAGCGCCTCAGCGGCGGCTCCAGCTCCGGCCCGGCCGCGGCGGTGGCGAGCGGCATGGCGGAGGCGGCGATCGGCACCGACACCAGCGGCTCGATCCGCGTCCCGGCCGCCCTCTGCGGGGTCGTCGGCATCCGCCCCACCCGCGGCCTGGTCCCCGCCGAGGGCGTGGTGCCGTTGGCCTGGAGCCTCGACTCGGTCGGGCCGCTGGCGCTCGACGTCGCCAGCGCGGCGCTCGTCCTCGACCTGATGGCGGGCCGCGAGCGGCCGACGCCGCGACCGGAGGTGATGGGCATGCGGATCGGGCTCGCGACCGAGCTGCTCGACCACGCCGAGGAGCCGGTGGCGGAGGCGATCGGCGCCGCGGTCGGGCTGCTCCGCGAGCAGGGCGCCGAGGTGGTCGACGTCGCCCTGCCCGACCTCGGCCGCGCCGCCGCGATCCACCGGATCGTCCAGTCCTGCGAGGTCGCCGCCGCCCACGCGCCCTGGTTTGCCGAGCAGCGCGACCGCTACGCGCCCGAGGTGCGAGCCCGGATCGAGCCCGGCTACCGCCTCGGCGCGGAGATCTACCTGCGCGTCCAGCGCCACCGCCGGCTCTTCACCGGCGCCTTCGCCGCCGCGATCCGCGGGCTCGACGCGGTCATCGCCCCGGCCTCGCCGGTGCTGGCGCCGCGGATCGCCGATGACGAGGTCACCGTCCGCGGCGAGCGCCGCCGGACGCGAGTCGCCCTGCTCTCCTGCGTGATGCCGTTCAGCCAGCTCGACGGGCCAGCGGTCTCGGTCCCGATCGGGCAGCGCGAGGGACTGCCGGTCGGCCTGCAGGTGATCGGCCGCCCGCACGCGGAGGATGTGGTGCTGCGGATCGCCGCGGCCGCCGAGGGCGGTCGCTGACGGCCCAATTGCTCAGGCGGCGACCACCTCGACCTCCTCCCCGATCCGCGGATCCCGTTCGACCTCCTCGCGTAGCTGGTCGAGCGAGCGGCGCAGCACCCGCGAGACGTGCATCTGCGAGCACTCGATCCGGGTGGCGATCTCCGTCTGCGGCAGTTCCTCGACGAAGCGCAGCCGCAGCACCTCGCGCTCGCGCTCGCCCAAGATCGGCAGCACCGCCTCCACCACCAGGTGATCGTCGACCAGGTCGAAGTTGCCGTCGGGGCGGCCGACCCACTCGGTGCCGGAGACATCATCGGGGTCCTCGCCGACCGGCGGGGCATCGAGCGAGAGCGGCCGACGATTGTGCTGGGCCTCGAGGATCTCGAGCACGTCGGCGACCTCGAGTTGCAGGCGGTCGGCCAGCTCCTGCGCCGAGGGCGGCCGGCTCAGCTCCAGGGTCAGTTTCTCGGTCGCCCGCTCGGCTTCACCGATCCGGTCATGGACCGAGCGCGGCACCCGCACGGTCCATACCTTGTCGCGGAAGTACCGCTTCAGCTCGCCGAGGATGGTCGGCCTGGCGAAGCCGGCGAAGGGGGTGCCGCGACCCGCGTCGAAGCGGTCGACCGCGTTCAGCAGGCCGAGACTCGCCACCTGCAGCAGATCGTCGTAGGGCTCCGAGACCCCGGCGTAATGGCCTGCCATCCGCCGCGCCAACGGCATGTAGAGCTCGACCAGCCGGGCCCGGGCCATCTGCTCCCGGTTCTCGCCGAGGCGACGCCAAAGCTCCCTCTCTGAAAGCCCCACGGGGGACTCGCTCGCAACTACGCTCATCGCTTCTCCATTCGGACGGCGCCCGCGAGACGGGCGCGATCTCGTCGTCGATGTCCCGCCCAGAGGCTGTGGAGAAGCGTGCGGACCAGTCGGACCTGTCTGCCGGGTCACGTACCCGAGAGCCGTGGTTCGATAACCACGAAAAACGACCGGGGGGACGCTCGTCGCCTGCCTCGCGCGTAGCCTTCGCGCTTAGAAGCTCGGTTGCGCCGCCTGTGAGACCTGCCTCCCCGCCTGGCTTACGCGGGGCGCCGGTCTCTCCCGGTCGCAGGGAGCAACCTACCCGTCCGCCGACGCAGCGCAAGGGGGCTCCGCGGAGCGAATCCGCAAAACCCGGAAACTTGCTAGGGCAGGCCCTTTAGTCGTCGATCGAGATGTAGCCGGGAAGGGACGAAACGCGCCCTAGCCAGTCACCGATCGCCGCAAAACGGTCCAGCTCGAAGCCGCCCTCGGCGGCGACGTGGGTGTAGGCGTAGAGGGCGAGGTCGGCGACGGTGGGTCCGTCGGTGACGAGGAACTCGCGCCCCGCGAGGTGCCGCTCCATCGCCTCCAATGCCGCCTGGCCGCCGTTGAACTTGGCAAGCGCCTCGCGCGGCTCCGGCTTGATCCCGGCGTGCGCCCAGAACCGCAGCACGGCGATGTTCGGCTCGTGGCTGTACTGCTCGAAGAACAGCCACTGCAGCACCCGCGCCCGCTCGTACCGATCCTCCGGCAGGTACTCGGTCCCCTCGCCGAAGTAGACGAGGATCGCGTCGGACTCAGCCAGCGGCCGGCCGTCGTCGAGCACCAGCGTCGGTACCCGCAGCCCCGGATTCAGGTCTCCCAGCAGCTCCGCCCGCCCGGAGCGGTCGATGACGTCGACCTCCAGCCGCTCGTACTCGATCCCGAGCAGCGAGAAGAGCAGGCGGACCTTGTAGCAGTTGCCCGAGATCGCGGAGTCGTAGAGCAGCACGGGGTCAGCTTAGGGGGGAGTTCGACGCGCCCGCGCCCTTGCTCAGGCGTGGCCTCGAGACGCGACGTCAACCAGTGGAAGCAGGCCTGCGCCGAGGTGGGCATCGACAGAAACGAGAGGAAGCGAGCCGCCGAAGCGTTCCACGCGGAAAAGCGTGCATCGGGAGAAAGGGGCCACTGGCCATATAGAAAACTGACTATTTGGCTGCGAAACTGGAAGGAGGACAGATGGCAGTCGTGATTCCGGACATCTCCGCCGCAGACCTGATGAGCCGCTTTCGCGGGCAGATCGTCAGCTCAAAACCGGGCTACCCGGAGGTCCTCCTCCTGACCGTGATTGATGGCGAGGGTCGCGAGTGGGGGTTCATGACTTTCGACGCCGACTTCTCACCGTCCGACCCGGCCATCTTCCTTGGCAAGACGGTCGTCAGCGCTGACGTCGCGCCTTCGAACGCCCTGACGATCGGGTTTTCCGATGGTTCGGACCTGACCGTAGTACCAAGACCGCTCGAGCCAGGCGAAGAGGACGACGACCTCGAGAACTGGTTCCTGATGACCCCGGACAATCAGGCCTTGGACTTCGGGCCTCAGGGCCGCTGGCGATTGGGCAACGGCAACGAACCCTGGTAAGCGCCCCCGCGCGTCCTACAGGGACAGGGCGAGGGGCGGCGCTGACGCCCTTCTCGCTCAGCTCGTCGGCCGCGCGTAGGCAGTCGCGCACGCCCTTCGAGATCGAGACCAGGGTGACGCCGGTGCCCTCGCGGACCACCGCCGCCTTGCCCAGCGGCAGGCTTGAGTTCGCAGTAATCCCCGGATAGCGGGGATTACTGCGAACTCACCTCGGCGTCCTCGGCCAGGTGGCGCTCCACCGAGGCGACCTTGTCGTCCAAGGTCTGCCCGGGCTTGTCGCGGCGCTCGTCCAGCTTCAAGACCGTGTAGACCCGCGGCAGGCCCTGGTCGAACGGGACCGCGTGGAGCTCGCCGACCAAGGCGAGGATGTCGGCGGTCGAGCCTTCCAGCGAGGTGCCCATCGCGTGCAGTCGGTAGGAGACCTTGTCCTGCTCGGCGAGCTTGCGCTGGATCGCGGCGATGTAGGCGCCGGCGCTCGGGTCGGGGCGCCCGAGCCCGATCACGGTGAGGTCGGCGGTGGCCACTCTGGAAGCCTAATCGGCCCGGCGAAGCACCCTGAAAGACTGGAACCGATGTCGAATTCGGGACACGTGCGGCGCAAGCTGGTGCTCGCGATCTGCTGCATGAGCATCCTGATCGTCGGTCTCGACGTGACGATCCTGAACGTCGCCCTGCCCTCGATCCAGCGGGACTTCGACGCCTCGGTCTCCGGTGCCCAATGGACGATCGACGCCTACACGTTGGTGATCGCCTGCCTCTTGATCCTGTCCGGGTCGACCGGCGACCGGCTCGGCCGGCGGCGCACCTTCCAGGTCGGCTTGGCGACCTTCACGCTCGGCTCGGCGCTCTGCTCGCTCGCCCCCGGGCTCGGCTGGCTGATCGGCTTCCGCATGGTGCAGGCGATCGGCGGCGCGATGCTGAACCCGGTCGCGCTGTCGATCGTCACCAACGTCTTCACCGAGCCGCGCGACCGTGCCCGGGCGATCGGCTGGTGGGGCGGCGTCGCCGGGGTCAGCATCGCCGGCGGCCCGCTGATCGGCGGGCTCCTCGTGCAGGCGATCGGTTGGCGCTCGGTTTTCTGGGTCAACATCCCGGTCGGGATCGCGGCGATCCTCCTCACCGCCAGGTACGTCCCCGAATCGAAGGCGGCACACCCGCGCAGGATCGACCCGCTCGGCCAGGTGCTGATGATCCTCACCCTCGGCCTGCTCGTCTTCGGAATCATCGAGGCGCCGAACCACGGCTGGGGCTCGGATTTGATCCTCGCCTGCTTCGCGGGCGCGCTCGCCGGCGGCGCGGCGCTCATCTTCTGGGAGGCGCGCCACCCGGAGCCGCTGATCGACCTGCGCTTCTTCCGCTCGCCGCCGTTCAGCGGCGCCGCGGTCGTCTCGGTCTGCGCCTTCGTCTCGCTGGGCGGCTTCCTCTTCCTCAACACCCTCTACCTGCAGGAGGTCCGCGGCTTCTCGCCGCTGCACGCGGGTGTCGCGCTGCTGCCGATGGCGGCGCTGATGATGGTCTTCTCGCCGCTGTCGGGAAAACTGATCGGCAGGCGCGGCCCGCGGCCCTCGCTGGTCCTCGGCGGCATCGGCGTGCTCGCCGCCGGGCTGGTCGCGGCGCTGCCCACCGGCGAACCGGGCAACGCCCGGCTCATCATCGCCTTCGCCCTGCTCGGCACCGGGCTCGGCTGGGCCAACGCGGCGATCACCAACACCGCCGTCGCGGGGATGCCGCGCGAGCAGGCCGGCGTCGCTGCCGCGGTCGCCTCGACGACGCGGCAGCTCGGCTCGGCCCTTGGTGTGGCGATCATCGGGTCGGTGATCGCATCCCACGTCACCCACATCGCCGCCGGCCCCGCGTTCACGTCGGCGTCGAGGGTGAGCTGGGAGATCATCGCCTTCTGCGGCCTCACCATGCTCGGCGTCGGCGGGTTGACCACCGGCGCCTGGGGGCGGCGTAAGGCCAAGGCCAACGCCGTCCGAATGGAGGCAAGCTCCCGACTCGACGAGGACCGCGCCCCCGCGCTCAGCTGACGCGGCGCGGGGGCGGGGTCATCCTGCCTGGAGCGAGAGCGCCTCCCTTAGAAGAGCGCCCTATTTTTTGGCGCGTTTTTTCGCCGCTTTAGCTTTCGCTTTCGCGGCGGGTTTTTTCGCCGCTTTAGCTTTGGCTTTCGGTTTCGCTTTGGCTTTCGGTTTAGCTTTCGCTTTCGTTTTCGCCGCAGCTTTTTTAGCGGGTTTTTTCGCCGCATTTTTGGTGGCTTTTTTAGGTGCTTTTTTTACGGCTTTCGCCGCTTTTTTCACGGCTTTTTTCGCGCCCGCTTTAGCCGGTTTTTTGGCTTTTTTCGCGGTTGCTTTTGCGGGTTTTTTTGCCCGGGTCGCCGCCGCTTTTTTCGCTGCGGGTTTCCGGGTCGCTTTGGTCTGTTTTGGCATACCTCGCTCCTTGAGTCTCCGGGGGCGTGCGCACCGTACCCTCTCGACCGGCGGTATGTGGCTCCCCGAGCCGTTTTGGAGATATCCGCCCGTGCTCGCGCCGGCACTCGAGAGGCCCGCGACGGTGTCGGTGCTGTGAGCGTTTCGACTTGGCCTAGCGCTTGCTTGCGTCAGGAAGACGTTGGCAAGATGTACGGATTCGTCGCCGATGAGCCGCTCGCCGGGGTCGCTCCGGCCGCGGCGCTCTTGGCTTGAGATGGCGGTTTCCCGCGCTTCCGCCGATGTCACACGGATGCCGGGGCGTTTCGTCTATCAATTGGAACTCGACGAAAGGAGACGAGATGTCCAAGGAATTTCCGGCCGGCCGACTCCAGATCGGCGCCGTCGTGCCGCGCCAGGTCGGCGCGCTGCAGCGCTTCGGCGCCGCCGACCTCGACCCGATCATCGGCCACTTGGTGGAGATGCGCGCCTCGCAGATCAACGGCTGCGCGTTCTGCCTCGACATGCACTGGAAGGACGCGCGCGCCGCGGGCGAGGAGGAGGCGCGGCTCTACCTGCTCGACGCGTGGCGGGAGAGCCCGGACTACAACGATCGCGAGCGCGCGGCGCTGGCGTTGACCGAGGCGGTCACGCGCCTCGAGCCGGGCGGCGTCCCCGACGCGATCTGGGACGAGGCGGCGGCGGTGTTCGACGAGGCCGAGCTCGGCGCGCTGCTCTGCAAGATCGCCGCGATCAACGCCTGGAACCGCCTGCAGATCACGACCCACGCCGAGCCGGGCCACTACGAGCCGGGTGACTTCGGCAAGGCGCCGGAGCCGGCGGGTGCGGGGGGCCGCGGTGACCGCGACAGCGAGCACGCCGCGCTGGGCGGTGAGGCCCGGTGACGCCGACCGTCGCCGTGGTCGGCGGGACCGGGACTCTCGGCGCTCCCGTGGTCCGGGAGCTGCTCACGCGCGGCGCGACCGTGCGCGTGCTCTCCCGCAACGCGACCGGCGTCCCCGACGGCGCCGAGCACCGCCGGGTGGACCTCTCCTCCGGCGAGGGCCTCGCGCAGGCCCTCGCCGGGGTCGACGCGGTGGTCGATGCCGCCAACTCCAACAAGGCCGCAGAGGAGGTGCTCGTCGCCGGCACCCGGCGGCTGCTCGAGGCGGAGGCCGCGGCCGGGGTCGGCCACCACGTGGTGATCTCGATCATCGGCATCGACCAGGTGCCGATGAAGTACTACCGCGTCAAGCTCGCCCAGGAGGAGACGATCGAGGCCGGGCCCGTCCCCTGGTCGATCCTGCGCGCCTCCCAGTTCCACCAGCTGGCCGACATGGTCTTCAACGCGGCGGCCCGCTTCGGCGTCCGCCCGACCGGCGCCGCCAAAATCCAGCCGATCGACCCGGCCGTCGTCGCCGCCCGCCTCGCCGACGCGGCGCTCGCCGCTCCCGCCGGCCGCCTGCCCGACATCGCCGGGCCCAAGGTCCAGACCCTCTCCGAGCTCAGCCGCGCCTGGGCGACCGCGCGCGGCAAGCATCGCCTTCCCCTCCGCGTCCCCTCCTGGGGGAAGATGGGCAAGGCTCTCAGGCGGAGCGCTCTGCGATCCGGCGGCCGCCGCCACGGGAGAGGACTTCGAGGAATGGCTCGCTCATGAATGACGATCTCGCCGCCGAATTCGAGGCGCTCCGCCCGCAGCTGACCCGCGTCGCCTACGGCATGCTCGGCAGCCTCGCCGAAGCCGAAGACGTCGTCCAGGAAGCCTGGCTGCGGCTCGGCCGCGCCGACCGCGGGGAGATCGAAGACCTGCGCGCCTGGCTCACCACCGTGGTCGGCCGGCTCGCCCTCGACGCGCTCGGCAGCGCCCGCGCCCGCCGCGAGAGCTACGTCGGCGAATGGCTGCCCGAGCCGGTGGTCGAGGAGTTCGAGTCAGACGACAGCCCGACCCTCGACGAGTCCGTCTCGACCGCGCTGCTGGTCGTGCTCGAGCGCCTCTCCCCCGCCGAGCGCACCGCCTTCCTCCTCCACGACGTCTTCGACCTCCCCTTCGAGAAGGTCGCCGCCGTGGTCGGGCGCTCGCCCGCCGCGGTGCGCCAGCTCGCCGCCCGCGCCCGCGCCCACGTCGAAGCCGGCCAGCCGCGCTTCCCGGCGGGCGCCGAGGAGGAGGCGCAGATCGTCGCTGCCTTCGCCGTCGCCTGGCAGGAGGGCGACCACGAGGCGCTGCTCGGCCTGCTCGACCCCGACGCGGTGATGCGCTCCGACGGCGGCGGCAAAGTCAACGCGGCGGGCAAGGCGCTGGTCGGCGCCGACCGGATCGTCCGCGCGCTGATGGGCTTCGCCCGCGCCGCCGCGCGCCATGGGATCGAGCCGGAGGCCCGCTTCGCCCGTGTCAACGGCTCGACCGGCCTGGTCATCCACGAGCGCAGCGCCACCAACGTCTACTCGCTGACGATCGACGCCGGCCGGATCACCGCGATCGACGTCGTCCGCAACCCGGACAAGCTGCGCGGGCTGGCGGAGCCGGGGCGGTGAGAAGGCCGGAGCTCGCCCGCGGGGCGCTCCTCCTGCTCTGCGCCTACTGCCTCTTCATCGGCTTCGTCGCCGTCGCCGCGCCGCACGCCTTCTATGACGACTTCCCCTTCCTCGCCCACTGGGTGGACAAGCTGCCGCCCTACAACGGCCACCTGATCACCGACGTCGGCGGCCTCTACATCGGCTTCGCCGTCGTCATCGGGCTCGCCGCCTGGCGACTCGAACGCGGCCTGGTGATCGCCGCCTGCGCCGGGTTCCTCACCGTCTCGGTCCCCCACCTGCTCTACCACTCGACCCACCTGGGCGGGTTCGGTGAACTCGACGCGATCGCCGAGCTCACCGCCCTTGCATCTCTCTTGATCCCGCCCCTGGTCGCGCTCTGGGCCAGCCAACCCGCAGCCTGAACCGGGTCACCGTGTGTGGGCTGCCAGGGTAAAGCGGCGGGAGTTCGTGACGAAGGCACTTGGAACGTCACGTTCACCTAGGACAGGCGTCACGTCTGTCACGGGTCCGTTCGGTGCGTTCGCAGTAATCCCCGCATAGCGGGGATTACTGCGAACGCGCCCGGGTCGGCGTCGTGGACCCGTGACGTCTCTTCCCGGAAGCGCACGGACCTTGCGTACTTCTCGCCTGAAGCCTCCCGTCCCCGGCCGCAGCGGCTCGAACCCTCGCCCGGTGCGCTCGTCTCCCAGCTGTTCTTTCTGGTCGGCTGGCGACAAAAAGGAACAGCGGAATAGACCCGGCCCTGGAATCAACCATCTAGCCTGCCCGGATGGCACCAAGCGACCCGCCCATCAGCGACCCGACCATCGGCTTCCTCGGGCTCGGCGTGATGGGCGCGCCGATGGCGCGCAACCTGCTCGCGGCGGGGCACGAGGTCGTCGCCTGGAACCGCAGCCCCGGGCCGCTGGAGGAGATGGTCGAGGCGGGCGCCCGCGGCGCCGACGGGCCGGCCGCGGTGGCGGCGGAGGCCGAGGTCGTGATCTCGATCGTCAGCGACGACGCCGCCCTGCGCGAGGTGCTCGGCGGTCCCGAGGGCGCGATCGCGGCGGCCCGGCGCGGCTCGCTGGTGATCGACATGAGCACGGTCTCCCCCGCCCTGGCCCGCGAGCTCGCCGCGGAGGCGGGCGCCCGCGGCGTCGGCTTCCTCGACGCGCCGGTCTCGGGCGGCGACGTCGGCGCCCGCGAGGGGACGCTCTCGATCATGGTCGGCGGTTCCGGGGCAGACGTCGAGCGAGCGCGGCCGGTCTTCGAGGTGCTGGGCTCGCGGCTCACCCACGTCGGTGCGGCGGGCGCCGGCCAGGTGGCGAAGGCCTGCAACCAGGTCCTGGTCGCGGTGATCTTCGGCGGGATCGCCGAGGCGCTGGTGCTCGGCTCGAAGCTGGGCGTGGACCCGGCGGCGATCCTCGATGCGGTCGGCGGCGGGATGGCGGCGAACCGGATCATGGAGGTGCGCCGCGACAACTTCCTCGAGCACGACTTCGCGCCCGGATTCAAGATCGACCTCCACCACAAGGACCTCGAGATCGCCCTCGGGGCGAGCGGTGAAGTCGACGCACCCCTCCCGCTCACCGCCGAGGTTCAGCAGATGTTCCGCCAGCTGCGTGCCGGGGGCCACGGCGGCGAGGACGACTCGGCGCTGCTCCGGGTCGCCGAGCAGCGCGCCGCCCACCGCCTCGGCGATCCGCCTGCCGAATGAGGCCGCGTATTCATGGAAAAAAAACTTTGAACTTATGGCGACGGACCGTAAGAATGGACCCGTGGGGGTAGCCAAAAGGACGGGAGCGCGGTTCGCGGCTCGGCCGCGGGCCGGGGCGGTCGCGCTTGTCGCCGTGGCGGCGCTGGCCTTGGGCGCCGCCGGATGCGGCGGCGGCTCGGGCGACACGAGCTCGTCGTCGTCCTCGTCGACCCTCGAGGCCACTTTCGCGACCTTCCCCGACTACCTCGACCCGTCGCTCTCCTACACGGTCGAAGGCTGGACCGCAATGTGGGAGACGTACGTGCCGCTGCTCACCTACGTGCACGCCGACGGCGCCGCGGGCACCAAATTGGTCCCGGGACTCGCCCGGAGGCTGCCGGAGATCACCGACGGCGGACGCACCTACACGCTCTTCCTGCGCCCCGGCCTCCGTTACTCCGACGGCACCCCGGTGCGCGCCTCCGACTTCCCGGCGACGATCGAACGGATGCTGGCGATGTCCTCGCCGGCGACGCCCTTCTTCACCGACATCGTCGGCGCCGAACACTTCTCGCAGACGAAGAAGGGCGGCATCCCGGGGATCGAAGCCGACGACAAGACCGGCCGCATCGTCATCCACCTGGAGCAGCCGCGCAGCACCTTCTCCAACGAGCTGGCGATGCTCTTCGCCGCGCCGCTGCCCGCCGACACCAAGCGCGAAGACCTCTCCGCCGACCCGCCGCCCGGCACCGGTCCCTACATGATCGTCGCCTCCAAACCGGGCCGCTCCTTTTCCTACCGCCGCAATCCGGAATGGGCGAAGACGAACGCCAAGCTCCTTCCGCAGATCCCGTCTGGGCACTTCGACGCGATCAACGTCAACGTGAACCCCAACACCGAGACGGCGGTGAACGAAGTCGAGCACGGTCGGATCGACTGGATGGAGGAGCAGCCGCCGTCCGACCGCTACGCCGAACTGCAGAGCCGCTACGAAGGGACGCAGCTGCTGATCACCCCGCAGATCGACCTCTACTACTTCTGGATGAACGTGAACGAGCCACCGTTCAACGACGTCCGGGTGCGCCGCGCGGTCAACTACGCGATCAATCCGGCGGCGCTGACGCGGATCTACGGCGGCCAACTGCGCCCGACCCAGCAGGTGCTGCCGGTGGCGATGCCGGGCCACCGTCCCTTCAAGCCCTACCCGTACAACATGAAGAAAGCGCGGGCGCTGATCGCGGCGGCCGACCCGAAGGAACGCGACGTCACGGTCTGGTCCTACAACCTCGACCCGAACAAACAGGCGGCCGAATACTACGAAGGAGTGCTGCGCGAACTGGGCTTCCACCCGACGCTGAAAACCGTCGCCGGGGCGAACTACACCACCGTGATCGGCAACGAATCGACGCCGAACCTCGATACCGGGATCGCCAACTGGTACCTCGACTACCCGCACCCGAACGACTACTTCGGGCCGCAGCTCTCAGGCGCCAGCATCACGCCGACCGTCGACTCCAATTATTCACGCTTCAACGATCCGCAGATCAACCGCCAGATCGCGAAGCTCGACCGCGAACCGCTCGGCCCATCTCAGGAAGCCGGCTACGCCCAGCTCGACCGCGAGGTGATGCGCCAGGCGCCGTGGGCTCCGTTCGGCTCGCTCGCACTGACCACCTTCGTCTCCGACGACATCGACCTGGGCAAGCTGATCGTCAGCCCGGTCTACGGGCAGGACCTGGCGAGCTTCGCGCCGGCGGGGTGAGGTCCCCCGGCGCGGCCTAGGGGTCTGGGCCAGTGCGGCCGGGACGGTTCGACCCGGGGCCTCCGCGGCCGGGGACGGTAGGCCCCGGGCGTCTCGGAGGCGACCCGGACAGGCTGTGGCCGCCTCCGAGACGCCCGGGTCGGGAGGTTGTGGAGGGATCGTCACGGGGTCCGTGGCGTCTTCGGGGAGGAACGGGGCGTCTGCGGGAGGGTGCCGGGGTGCCGTGAGGAAGACGGGCGGGGTGCGTGACGGAGATGCCGGGAACGTGACGGAGACGTGCGCCTTCGCCGGGGCTTTCCGCCCTCCGATCCGCGCGGGGTGGATTTGGTCCCCTATAGGGGACCAAAAGTGCCGTCACGTGTTTGTGACGGCGACCAACGGCGGAGAAAGGGTGTCGATCCCGACCTCTCCCTCAAGTCGCCGTGACGTTCCCGGCGTCTCCCGCACGGATCCCGCCGCTCCTCCGCACCCCGGTGCCCGCAGGCGCTCCGCACCCTCGCCTCTCCCCACAGACCCGGCCATTTCGCGGCGGCCTCATCCTGCCCGGGCCGCCGCGAAATGGCCGCGTCCCTTCCCCGGCCTCCCCGTCCTCCCCGTCCTTCCCCTGTTCCTTATCCCCGCATACGAGGGATAAGGAGCAGCGGAAGGCCCCGCACCAGCGGAGGAGTAGACCGCCGGCAGCTACGCGGCCGCCTCGAGCAGCCCCGGCAGGTCGGCCATCGAGGTGAAGACGATCGCTCCCGCATCGAAGAGCGCGCCGACGGCGCGCGGCTCGGCGTCGGCCGCGTAGCCGAGCGCCGACATCCCGGCGGCGCGGGCGGCGGCGACCCCGAAGGGGCTGTCCTCGACCACGATGCAGCGCTCGGGCACGACGCCCATCCGTTCCGCGGCGAAGAAGAAGAGGTCGGGATCGGGCTTGCCGCGCGCGACCTCGTCGGCGGAGAAGATCCGCCCGGCGAAGCGCTCGTACAGCCCGGTCAGCCCCAGCGTCAGCGTCATCTTCTCGTGGCTGCCGCTGGAGGCGACGCAGGTCTGCAGGGTGATCCGGTCGAGCGCCTCGACGATCCCCGGCACCGGCTTCAGTTCGCGCCGGAAGGCCGCCTCGACCTCCTCGTCGAGCTCCTCCGCCCAGCCGGGCGGCAGCGGCTTGCCGAGCCGCTCCTCGATCAGGCGCAGCGTCGCCGGCATCCCCAGCCCGAGGAATTCGCGGACGCAGTCCTCGTAGGTCATCGGCAGCCCGAGCGCGGTCAACCGCTCGGCCTGGATCCGCAGCGAGATGCGGTCGCTGTCGACCAGCACCCCGTCGCAATCGAAGATCAGCAGCTCCACCCCCACCGGCGACATTCAACAGTAGGGTGAGCCGACCATGGCCGCCGACCCCGCAGATCCCTTCCGCCTCGACGGCAAGGTGGCGATCGTCACCGGAGCCTCCTCGGGGCTCGGCGTCGCCGCCGCGACGGCGCTCGCCCGGGCCGGGGCCGACGTCGCGCTGGGGG
>DATEDJ010000182.1:0-12868 GCA_035281725.1 Solirubrobacterales bacterium | reverse complement strand
AGGCGTTCCAGTTCCTGGTGCATGAAGTTGCGGATCGGCGCGTAGTCGCCGTTGCGGACGATGTTGTTGAGCTCGTACGGGTCTTTGTTGATGTCGTAGAGCTCCTTCTCGCCGTCCGGCCACTCGATGTACTTGTAGGGGCCGAGGCGGATCCCGTAGTAGTTCTTCGGCGGCGCCACCACGGAGGCGTGGGCGGGCGGGTTCTTCGCGTCCCCGCCGCTGCTCGCGCGGCCGAGTAGCTTGCCGCGCGCCGGGCCCGCCGCGGTGCGTTCCGGGGTCGAGGTTTCGGTCGGTGCCTGGCCGCCCGCTTCGACGTCGTCGGTCTGGACGAAGGACTCGAACAGCAGCGGCCGGCGCGAGCGCAGGGTCGGGTCTTTCGCGTACGGGGCCAGCGAGACCCCGTCGATGCTTTTGTCCGGGGCCACTTCGGCGAGTTCGAGGATGGTCGGCGCGATGTCGATCGTCGAGGCCAGCTGGCCGCTCTGGGTGTTTGGTTTGATCCCCGGCCCGCGGATGATCAGCGGCAGGTGGGTGGCCGGCTCGTAGGCGAGGAACTTGCCGCCGACGAGGCGGTGCTGGCCGAAGAAGAAGCCGTTGTCGGAGGTGAAGATGATGTAGGTGTTGCGCAGCCGGCCGAGGCCGCCGAGCTCGTCGACGATCCCTTTGACGCCTTCGTCGACCGAGAGCAGTGCCGCCAGGCAGTTCTGGTAGTAGACCCGGTAGGTGTGGATTTCGGTGGCGCTCAGGTAGGGCGCTTCGCGGATGAAGCGGGGCTTGTCGTTGACGTTGCCCTCGTTGAAGCCTTCGGCGCGGTTGTCGGGCAGCGGCGCCCCGGCGAAGCGGCCGATGTCGCGGGTCGCCGGTTGCGGCCCGGCCGGCTTGCGGAAGTCACCGTGCGGCGAGGTGTAGTCGACCTGCATGTAGAACGGCTGTTCCGGCGGGGTCGCCGCCAGTTCTTCGACCGCCAGCGCGTTGAACTTGTCGGTCTCGTAGTAGCAGGGGAGACCGTTCAGCGGCGCGTAGGGGCAGCCGGCGTCGTCGATCGCCCCGTATTCGCGCGTTTCCCAGCTGCCCGAGTCCCCGTACGGCCCTTCGACCACGCCGTTGTTGTTCAGCATGTAGCCGTAGGCATAGTGGCTGGTGTCGGAGTTGAGGATCGTGTGCCAGGAGTTCCAGCCGGGCGGCACTTCGGTCCCCGGGCTGTAGGGCGCGTCGCCGTAGCCGTTGAGGATCTTGCCGATGTGGATCGTGCGGTAGCCCGCGCCCTGCAGCCAGGTCGCCAGGTTGTGCGAGTAGGCGAGGCGGGACTGGAAGCCGGTCCAGCCGCCGTTCGGCGGGACGTTGCCGCGGACGTTGTCGTTGTGCGCGTAGCGGCCGGTGAGGAGGCTGACCCGGGAGGGGGCGCAGAGGCTGTACGGCGTGTAGTAGCGGCTGAAGGTCACGCCTTTTTCGCCCAGCAACTGCAGCGTGTTCGGCATCGCGAATTCTTCCGCGCCGTTCAGCATCCGCACCCCGTCGTAGAGCTCTTCCATCGTCTCGTCGTCGGTCTGGACGACGACGAAGCTCGGTTTCTGCCCTTCCACTTCGGAGGCTTTGGCCCGCGCCGCGCTCGCTTCCTCGCTGGTCGCGATCACCAGCCCGAGGACGAGCGCCAGCACGGCCAGCGCGGCCACGAACTGGGCCACCGCGCCCCTGCGACGCGACTGGGTTTCAAGTTCACGCGTGTTCATCGAACTCCATAGGCATTACGCCTACCGAGAGAAAAACCTTCCTCCGACGCGGGAGTTGCGGCGCGGACGCTAAAAACCGTCTAGAACAGTTCTCAGCCGGCGCCGAGCTTTTTGGCGGCTTCGCGGAAGTTTTTGACCGTCGCCGACGGGGCTTTGCGACCCTCGAGTTTCTCGCCGTGGCGATTCACCCAGATCACGGGGACGCCCATTTTCAGCACCGGGGCGATGTCGGTGGTGTAGTCGCAGCCGATGTGGAGCCAGCCTTTTTTGCCGCCGATGCGCCGCGCGCACTCTTTGAAGTGGGTCGGGTCCGGCTTGTAGCTGCGGACCTGCTGGGCGGTGACGACGAGGTCGAGTTCGGTGCGCAGGTGGCGGCGCGAGATCCCCAGCAGTTTGTCGTCGATGTTGGAGATGATCCCGATCTCGTACTTTTTGCCGAGCCGGTCCATCGCCGCGTTGGCCTCGCGGAAGGGCAGCCAGTAGGCGACGCTGTTGGGCAGGAACTGCGCCCGCGAGGGCTCGATTTCCCAGCCGAACTCACCTGAGACTTTGACTATCGAGCGGCGCAGCACCTCGGCGTAGAGCTCGTACGAGCCCGCCATGACTTCGGCCTGGACTTCGAAGAAACGGTCCAGGAAGGGCTGCTCCTCGAAGGTAAAGCCGTCTTTTGCAGCCTCTTTCTTGACCGCGTCGACGATGCCTTTCTCCCAGTCGATGAGGGTGCCGTAACAGTCGGTCGTGACCCAGGTGATGTTTTTGAGACTCGGGAGCGCCATGAGGGAGCGCGGCATTATGGCATTCGTATAGGGTCCGCGCCGCGCCGTCCCCAGCGCGCGCCGCAATCCACCCCCATGGACCTCCTCGAATATCAGGGCAAGCAGCTCTTCGCCAAGCACGGGATCGCGGTCCCGAGCGGCGAGGTCGCCGACAACGTCGATGACGCCGTCGCCGCCGCCGAGCGCATCGGTTACCCGTGCGCGATCAAGGCTCAGGTGTTGATCGGGGGCCGCGGCAAGGCCGGCGGCGTGAAGATCGCCAAGGACGTCGACGAGGCGCGGCAATACGCCGCCGACATCATCGGCATGGACATCACCGGTCCGCACGGCGAGGGTCCCTTCCGCGTCGACTCGGTCTGGGTCGAGGGCGGCTCCGACATCGCCGAGGAGTACTACGCCTCGGTGATCCTCGATCGCGGCGAGAAGAAGCTGCTGACGATGGTCAGTGCAAAAGGCGGCATGGACATCGAGGCGGTGGCCGCCGGGAATCCCGCGGACCTGACCAAAGTCCATATCGACCCGACCAAGCCTTTCGGTCCCGCTGAGGCGCGGCCGATCGTGGCGGCCGCCGGGCTGGCCGAGGACGCCCTCGACGCCGCCGCCGACGTGCTGGCGAAGCTGGCCGAGGTGGCGCGCGAGGAGGATGCGACGCTGATCGAGGTCAACCCGCTGATCGTCACCGCCGACCGCGACGTGGTCGCCCTCGACGCCAAGGTGACGATCGACGGCAACTCGCTCTTCCGCCACGAGGACCTGGCCGAGATCGCCGACACGGTCGACGACCCGCAGGAGCAGATGGCGAAGGAAAAGGGCCTCACCTACGTCAAACTCGATGGCAACGTGGGGATCCTGGCCAACGGCGCCGGCCTCTGCATGTCGACCCTCGACGTGGTCGCCCAGGCGGGCGGCGCGCCGGCCAACTTCCTCGACGCGGGCGGCGGCTCCAAAGCCGAGGCGATCGTCAACGCGCTCGAAGTCATCAAGTCCGACGCCAAGGTGACGGCGATCCTCTTCAACATCTTCGGCGGCATCACCCGCTGCGACGAGATCGCCAAGGGGATCGTCACCGCCTCGGGCCAGATCGACCTCGACCTGCCGCTGGTCGTCCGCCTCGACGGCACCAACTTCGAAGAGGGCCTGGCGATCCTCGCCGAGGCGAACCTGCCCAACCTCCACCAGGAGAAGACGATGCTCGACGCCGCCCGCCGCGTGGTCGAGCTCGCCGGAGGGCCTTCGTGAGCATCATCATCGATGAGGGCACGAAGCTTGCCGTCTCCGGTCTGACCGGCCGCGAGGGCTCCTTCCACGGCCTCCGCAACAAGGCCTACGGCACCGACCTGGTGGCCGGCGTCACGCCCGGTAAGGGCGGCCAGGACGTCGAGGGGACCCCGGTCCTCGACACGATCAAGGAAGCCGTCGACGAGGCCGGCGCCAACACCTCGATGATCTTCGTGCCGGCGCGCTTCGCCGCGCCCGCGATCGACGAGGCGATCGAGTCCGGGGTCGAGACGGTGATCGCGATCACCGAGGGGATCCCGGTCCTCGACATGCTCTCCACCTACTGGAAGGCGAGGGAGGCCGGGGTGCGGCTGATCGGCCCCAACTGCCCCGGCGTGCTCTCGCCCGGCAAGGCCAACGTCGGGATCATCCCCGACCGCTTCTTCGACCCGGGCCCGATCGGCGTCGTCTCCAAGTCGGGGACGCTGACCTACCAGATCGGCAACGAGCTGAAACAGGCTGGGACCGGCAACTCCTCGATCGTCGGCATCGGCGGCGACCCGATCGTCGGCTCCGACTTCATCGACATCCTGAAGCTCTACGAGGCCGACCCGGACACCGAGCTGATCGTGATGGTCGGCGAGATCGGCGGCGACGCCGAGGAGCGGGCGGCGGAGTTCATCGCCGCCGAGGTCTCCAAGCCGGTGGTCGCCTACATCGCCGGCTTCACCGCCCCGCCCGGCAAGCAGATGGGCCACGCCGGGGCGATCATCTCCGGCTCCTCGGGCACCGCCCAGGCGAAGAAAGACGCGCTCGAAGCGAAGGGCGTGCGGGTCGGCGAAAGCCCGACCGAGACCGCGGCGATCGCGGTCGAAACCCTGCGCGGCTAGAGCGGCCCCTCACCTAGCAGCGCGCGTATCTGGGCGGCGAGGCGGTCTGCTTCCTCGCTCAGACGGCGATGGGTGACCCGGATGGTGCGGTAGCCGCCGAGGAGGTGATCGATATCCCGGTCGCGGTCCTTCTCGAAGGCGGCGCGATGACCGTGGAATTCCCAGCTGTCGAGCTCGACGATCAGGCGCGCCGCGGGCCAGAGAACGTCGACCTCGTCGCCGTCGACGAGCACGTTCGTCTGCGGCGGCGGCAGGTGGTGGTCGGCGATGAAGGCGGCGAAACGGTCCTCGAGCGGTGAGGCGGTGTCTTCGACGTAGCGCTGGTCGGCAGCCAGGAGGGGCCTGATCCGTTTGCGGGCGCGGCGCCGGCCCGGATGGCGCTCGTAGAGGCGGGCGACCTCGGGTACGCGCAGGAGGCCCAGGCGCGATGCTTCGTCCCAGGCGTTCTTTAGCCGCTGGGGTTCGGAGCGTTCGCCAAGATCGAAGAGCGTGCGAGCAACGGTGGTGACCGGAATTCCGTCTCGGACGACGCGTTCGCGGTCCCCGAGCTTGCAGCGATGGAGACGGATCGACCGCGCGGTCCTTCCCTGCCGTCCCCGCGGAGCCGTCACATCGACCTTTGGACGGTTACCTGCCAAGCCCCAGAGCGCTGCTGCACTTTCGTGACTCAAAACTGCTCCAGGCCCCATCGCGAGGACCGCGGCCAACCACCTGCCGTGCTTGGTGAGGGGCCTGGGGCCCAGTCCGTAGACGTCGAGATGCACCGGGCGGAGTCGTCCGGACGCCAGCCAGCGGTCGATCGTCCGCCGTCCCACGCCCATCGACCTGAGCTGGGCATGCGTCAAGAGCCCCTGTTGACGCCCCGCCAAGTCGACGATCCCCCGCTCCCGTGACGTGCTTCTGAGCTCGTCTGCCATATATGGCGGTCAAGCTCAGAAGCACTCTCGGTTCTCCCCCCGCTGGTGGAGAATTGGCGGAGTTCGCGGGCGCCGGACGATTGCTAGATTCGAGCGTCCTATGCCAGACACCATCTCCTTCGCGCGCGGCGCCCCGAGCGCCGACATCCTCCCTCACGAACAGGTCCGCGCCGCCGCGGACCGCGCGCTCGCCGACGATTGGGAGACCGCCCTCTCCTACGGCGTCGGGATCGGCCACCCCGGGCTCTGCAAGTGGGTCGCCGAGCGGCACGGCGGGGTCGACCCGGCGCAGGTGATGGTCACCAACGGCTCGCTCGAGGCGGGGGCGATGCTGTTCGCCCACTTGGTCGAGCCGGGGACGCGGGTCGCGGTCGAGCAGCCGACCTACGATCGCACGCTGCTCCTGCTGCAGCAGCTGGGCGCCGAGCTGGTGCCGATCCCGCTCGAGGCCGACGGCCTCGACACCGGGGCGCTGGAAGCGGCGCTCGCCGACGGGCCGATCGGGTTCGTCCACGTGATCCCCAACGCCCACAACCCGGCCGGCTGCACGCTCTCGGTGGACAAGCGCCGGCGGCTGGTCGAGCTGGCGGCCGAGCACGACTTCTGGATCTTCGAGGACGACCCCTACCGCGAGCTGCCCTTCGAGGGCGAGCCGCTGGAGACGATGCTCTCGATCGACACGGCGGGCAAGGTCTTCCATGCCTCCTCGTTCTCGAAGACGGTCAGTCCCGGCGTCCGCGTCGGCTACCTGATCGGCCCGAGCGAGGAGCTGGCGAAGCTGTCCAAGCGCGCGAACGAGCTCTACATCTCGCCGAACATGCTGGCCGAGTCGATCGTGCTCGAGCTCTGCACCTCGGGCGCCCTCGACCAGAACATCCAGTTCGTCAAAGGCGAGCTGAAGGCGCGCTGCGACGCGCTGGTCGAGGCGCTGCGCGAGAAGATCCCCGAGGCCGTCTTCGTCGTCCCGCAGGGCGGCTACTTCCTCTGGCTCGACCTCGCCGAGGGCACCGACACCAAGGCGCTGCTGGCGGAGTCGAAAGGCGAGGGCGTCTCCTTCGTCGCCGGCCCCGACTTCATGATCGAGGGCGGCGAGAACAGCCTGCGGCTGTCGTTCGCCCCGGTCCCGGCCGCCGACGCCGCTGAGGGCGTCGGTCGGATCGCCGCCGCGCTGGAGAAGCTGCGCGCCGGCTCGCCCGCCTGAGAACCTGAAGCCGCTTCATTGATCCAACCCGTCGCGCTTCTGCGTAATCGGTGGGTAAATGACACCCGTGCGACGCGAGAAAGCCGAGCGGCTGGCCGACGAGGAGCTGATGCCGTGGATAGCCAAGAAGGATCCGGAGGCCTTCGAGGTCTTCTACGACCGCCACGGCGGGGCGGGGTACTCGCTCGCCTACCGGATCCTCGGTGACCGCACCGCCGCCGAAGACTGCATCCAGGAGGCGTTCATCTCGATCTGGCGCAGCGGCGCCCGCTTCGACCCCACCCGCGGCAGCGTCCGCTCCTGGACGCTCTCGATCGTCCGCAACCGGGCGATCGACGCGCTGCGCAGCAAGGCGGGCAAAGCGCCGAAGCTGACCTTCGACGACGAGGCGATCCTCGAGGCGCGGCCGGCGGCGGAGCACACCGAGGCCGAAGTGCTGGCGGCGGAGACCGCCGACGAGGTGCGCGGGGCACTCTCCCATCTGCCCGCCGACCAGTCGAGGGTGATCCAGCTCGCCTACTTCGGCGGCTTCAGCCAGTCGGAGATCGCGGGCATGCTGGACCTACCGCTGGGCACGGTGAAGGGGCGGATGCGACTGGGCCTGGAGAAGGTCCGCGGCGAGCTGGCGGAGGGGATGGCATGAACGCGAACGAGCACGATCCTCGCCTCGAGGAAGCCGCCGCGTTCGCGCTCGGCGCCCTTGACGCCGACCGGGTCGACGATTTCCGCCAGCACCTCGAAGGCTGCGAGCGCTGCCAGGCGGAGCTGCGCTGGCTGGAGCCTGCAGTGCGGGCGCTGCCCGAGGCGGTCGAGCAGCAGGCCCCGCCGCACGAGCTGAAGACGAGGCTGATGGAGGAGGTCCGGGCCGACGTCGCCGCCGACCGCGAGCGCTCACCCTCGCGCAAGGGCTTCCGCGAGTGGCTTGGTGGGTTGAACTTCGCCGGCCTGACCTGGAAGCCGCTGGCCGGGATCGCCGCCGTGGTGCTGATCGTCGCCGCCGGGGTCGGCTACCTGGTCGGCAACGGTGGCGGCTCGAACGTCCATACGACCGAAGTGCAACAGAAGAACGGGATCGTCGCCAAGGTCGTCAACGAAAACGGCAAGGGCGAACTGCGGCTCACCGGCGTCGAACAGCCGGCGAAAGGCAAAGTGCTGGAGGCATGGGTCGAGCGCGGCGAATCGGTGGAACCGGTGAAGGCGACGTTCACGCCCGACGAAGAGGGCAACGCCTCGACCCAGATCGAAGACCTCGAAGGGGTCGACGCGGTGCTGGTCACCGAAGAGCCGGCGGGCGGCACCAAGATGCCGACGACGGAACCGTTCGTGAACGTCCCGCTGGAAGGGAGCTAGGTCAGCGGCCGTAGCGGTCGCTGCTGAGGACCAGCTGCTCAGGGATCGCAGCGCGCGGCGGCGGCGCCGGATCGGCCCGGACGGAGACGGTCTCGGCGACGGACCTGGTGACGACGTGGTCGCCGTCGGCCGACTTGATCGTCACGCGGTCGTCGTCGGACTCGGAGATCTTGCCGTCGAGACCGGGGTGGAGGCCGGCGTCCTTGAGGTAGTGGAGGAGCTCCTCGGCCTCGTTCTCGAAGCGCAGCACGGTGACGTCGGCGCCGATCTCGACGTCGGCGAGCAGCGAGCCGCGCTCGCGGATCCCCTCGATGATCGGGTGGCCGTGCGGGCAGGTGGTCGCGTCGCCGATCGCGAGGCGCATTTTTTCTTCCAGCACCGGCGACATCGCGTGCTCGATCCGCTCCGCCTCCTCGTGGACCTCGTCCCAGGGGATGCCGAGGACGTCGGTGAGGAAGCGCTCGATCATCCGGTGGCGGCGGACGATGAAGGAGGCGTGCTGGCGGCCGTCCTCGGTGAAGGCGAGCGATTTGTCGTGGTTCCGTTCGACGTAGCCGTCTTTGATCAGCCGGCCGACCATTTCGTGCACGGTCGGCGCCGAGAGCTGCATCGCGCGAGCGATGTTGGCCCCGGTCATCGGCAGCCCGGCCTCGTCGATCCAGAACATCGACTCGAGGTACTCCTGCTCCGCCACGGTTGCCTGGTCGGCCGCCAAACTTCCTCCTTTAAGGCATCCCTAATCAGGGTTCCCTAAACTCATCTGGGTCTTGACGGCAGTCCAAAATTCCCTCCGCCGCCAGTGGCCACTCTACCTGGGCGGCCTGGTCGTCGCGCTGCTTGCCTGGAGCGCCTTCGACGCCCACGGCGGCACCCCCGAACCGACCTCCGGCGAGCACCTCAGCCACGGCGCGGTGGTGCTCGACAGCGCCCTGCTCGTCTTCCGCGAGGGGCTGGAGACGATCCTCGTCCTCGCCGCGGTGACCGCCTCGATGGTCGGCGCGACGAAGGTCTACCGCCGGCCGATCGCGCTCGGCGCCGGGGCCGGGTTCCTCGCCAGCGTCGCCACCTGGTTCCTCGCCGCCTGGGTGCTGGGACAGCTCGGCGCCGGCGGGCTGGCGGTGCAGGCGGCCACCGGCCTGCTCGCGGTGATCGTCCTGTTGGTGGTGATGAACTGGTTCTTCCACAAGGTCTACTGGACCGGCTGGATCCAGAACCGCAACAAGCACAAGAAGGCGATTCTCTCCCGCAACGGGATCGACCGCCGGCGGGCGACGATCTGGGGACTGGTGCTGCTCGGCCTCACCTCGGTCTACCGCGAGGGCTTCGAGGTCGTCCTCTTCCTCCAGAACCTGCGCCTCTCCTACGGCGCGGGCACGGTGCTGGAGGGCGTCGCGCTCGGGCTCTCCCTGACCGCGCTGGTCGGCGGCATCACCTTCCTCGCCCACCGCCACCTGCCCTACAAGAAGATGCTGGTGCTGACCGGGGTGATGCTCGGCGTGGTCCTGATCGTGATGGTCGGCGAGTCGGTGCAGGAGATGCAGCTGGCGGGTTGGCTGCCGGAAACGACGGTGGCGCTCTCGATCCCCGGCTGGGTCGGGCTCTGGTTCGCCGTCTTCCCGACCGTCGAGGGGCTGGCCGCCCAGGTGCTGGCGGCGGCGCTCGTGCTCGGGTCCTACTTCGGCGCCGAGTACTGGCGGGTGAAGCGGCCGCGGCAGCGGGCGCAGGTGCCTGCGGTGCGGGCCGAGGCTCCGGTCCTCAACCCGGACGCGCCGCCGATCGGCGCCGAGCCGCGCCTTCAGCCTTCCATCAACGCCGAGACGACCGCTTCGTAGAAGCCGTCTCCGTTCGTCCCCTCGGTGACGGTGACGTTGTCGAACTGCGGCAGGTAGGCGCGCAGGCCGGGGTCGCGCTCGGGGCCGTTGGCGACGACGAAGAAGCGGCCGACCGCGGCGGCGACCTCGAGGTCCTCGACCGAGTCGCCGACCGCGATGCACTCCTCCGGGGCGTAGCCCTGGGCGCGGGCGTGGGCGGCGACGGCAGCTGCCTTGGAGACCGTGCGGGGGACCAGGTGGTAGGCGTGGGTCTGGCCCTCGACCGTCCTCATCGGCGTGCCGATCGCGCCGTTGTCGAGCATCCGCAGGTCGTCGTCGCCGTGCTCGCCGAGCAGCGCGTTGGCCTCGTCGACGTCGATCTTGCCGCGGAAGAGGTGGGAGTGGACGCGGCCGTGGTGCCAAGGCGAGTGGTACTCGAGCCGCCCTTCGAAGTGCTCGAAGAGCATTGCCGGGATGCCGCGCCCCTCGATCTGGTCGTAGACCGTGCCCTCGTATTCGTCGGGCTGCATCTCGCCCGTCAGCAGGGTGGTCTCGCCGTTGATGGCGAAGGCGCAGCCCGCCTCGAAGATGTAGGAGCGCTGGCCCATCAGCCGCGCCGCCTCGTGGACCTGGGGCTCACGGCGGCCGGACATGATCACCACCTCGACCCCGGCGCGGGCGCAGGCCTCGAGCGCGCGGGCCTGCGCCATCGAGAAATTTCCGTCGCGATCGAGGAACAGCGCTCCTCCCCGCCCGAGCAGGGTCCCGTCGAGGTCCGTGTATACGCAGCGAAGCGACATACGCCGCTCGCTACGGTAGCGACGATGAAATGGCGGCTTGGCGATCTGACTCTGGACCTGGCGCAGCCGGTGGGCGCCGGGATCGTGAACGTGACGGTCGACTCGATGTTCGAGGGGGCGCGGAGCGGCACCCCGGAGCAGGCGATCGCGGACGGGACCGGGCTGGTCGAGGCGGGCTTCGACATGCTCGACGTGGGCGCGGTGGCGGCGCGCAGCGGGCCGCCGGTCTCGGTGGAGGCGGAGTGCGCGGCGCTGATCCCGGCGATCGCCGGGATGGCGGCGCTCGAGATCGGCGTCGACGACGGCGAGGACGGCGAGGCGGGCGGGCGCGTGCCGGTGTCGGCCGACACCTTCCAGGTCGAGGTGGCGCGGCGGGCGCTCGACGCCGGGGCCTGCTGCGTGAACGACATCTCCGGAGGGTGCGAGGAGATGTTCGAGCTGGTCGCGGCGCGCGGCTGCGGCTATGTCTTGATGCACATCGAGGGGCCGCCGCGGGTCGACCGGCCGTGGCGCGAGTACGACGACTTGGTCGAGCACCTGGTGCGCTGGTTCGAGGAGAGGGTCGAACGGATGCGGGAGCTGGGGGTGGCGGAGGCGCAGATCGCGATCGACCCGGGCCTTGACTTCGACCTCTCGCTCGAGCAGGACCTGGAGATCATGCGCCGCCTCGGCGAGCTGAAGGCGCTCGGCCTGCCGCTCTACGTGTCGCTGTCGCGCAAGGACTTCATCGGCGCGGTGCTGGCCGGGTCGTGGGAGGAGCGCCTGCCGGCGGGCGAGCGCGAGTGGGGGACGGTCGCCGCGACCACCCTCGCGGTCCGCGCCGGCGCCGACATCCTCCGCATCCACGACCGCTCGAGCCTCCAGGCGATGCGCCTCGCAGGAGCGGTCCGTGACGGCGGCGTTCGCAGTAATCACCGCATACCGGGGAAAAGTGCGAACGCCGGGGGTCGGGGCTGATGGCGCGCGGGTCGCTGCTTGCCGACAAATGGTCGGTCGCCGTCTCGCCGGCGCGGCGGGACGGGCGGATCGTCGCCGAGTCGTCGGAGCCCGACCGCACGGCGAAGCCGGTCGCGCCCCCGGGCGACCTCGCGCCGGACCTCGCCGCGGCGCTGCGCCGGGCCGGGATCGAGTCGCTCTACTCGCACCAGCTGCGCGCCTGGGAGACGGCGCCGGACTTGAACTTGATCGTCACCAGCGGCACCGCCTCGGGCAAGAGCCTTGCCTTCAACCTGCCGGTGCTCGACGCGATCGCGCGGGCGCCGAAGGCGCGAGCGCTCTACCTCTACCCGACCAAGGCCTTGGCCCAAGACCAGGCGCGCAAGCTCGCCCTGCTGCGTCCGCCCAACTTGCGCCACGCGATCTACGACGGCGACACGCCGCGCGAGGAGCGTCCGGCGATCCGCCGCAAATCGAACCTCATCCTCACCAACCCTGACATGCTCCACGTCGGGATCCTTCCCAGCCACAAGAAATGGGGCGATTTCCTCGCCAACCTCGAGTTCGTCGTCGTCGACGAGGCGCACACCTACCGCGGCGTCTTCGGCTCCCACGTCGCCAACGTGCTGCGCCGGCTGCGGCGGGTCGCCCGCGCCTACGGGTCGGAGCCGCGCTTCCTCCTCGCCTCGGCGACGATCGCCAACCCGGAGGAGCTGGCCGGGCGGCTGGTCGGCACCGAGTTCGAGCTGATCGACGACGACGGGGCGCCGCGGGCGGGGCGCGAGATCGCGATGTGGAATCCGCCACTGATCGACAAGGCGACCGGGACGCGGCGCTCGGCGCTGGCCGAGGCCGCCGACTTCCTCGCCGAGCTGGTCACCCACGGGGTGCGGACGATCTGCTTCCTCAAAAGCCGGCGCGGGATCGAGCTGATCCAGCGCTTCGCCCGCGAAAACCTGGAGCGCCGCGGGAAGCCGGAGCTGGCGGCCCGGATCGCCCCTTACCGCGGCGGCTACACGCCGCAGCAGCGGCGCGAGATCGAGGACCGGCTCTCGCGCGGCGAGCTGCTCGCGGTGGTAGCGACCGACGCGCTCGAGCTGGGGATCGACGTCGGCGAGCTCGACGCGGCGATCTGCGTCACCTTCCCCGGCACGGTCGCCAGCCTGCGGCAGATGTGGGGCCGGGCCGGACGCCGGCGCCGCGGCCTGGCGGTCTACCTCGCGGGCGAGGACGCGCTCG
>DATEDJ010000181.1:0-4522 GCA_035281725.1 Solirubrobacterales bacterium | reverse complement strand
ATGGGTGGCGCCGCCGGGGACCTCGCTGCACCGATGCGCCACCGAGCTCGACCTCGGTCCGGAATCGGCCTACGGCTGGATCGACGCGAACGCGGGTCGCTTCGGGTTTCTTCAGCGCTACAGCTGGGAGGCATGGCACATGGGCTATGACCGGCCGCCCGCGCCCTGCTCGGCGGCCGGCAACGCGGTGATTGGGACCGGGCCGGACGTCGCCCCGCCCGGCGGCGCGACGCTGCCGGGCTTCGTCCCGCCCCGCTTTCGCGACGCGCTGATCGACGCGGCGACGAAATGGAACGTCTCCGCCGCGCTGCTGGCGGCTCAGCTGATGGCGGAGAGCAACTTCAACCCGTTCGCGGTCTCGCCCGCCGGTGCCGAGGGAATAGCGCAGTTCATGCCTGGGACGGCGGCCTCCTACGGCCTGGAGGACCCGTTCGACCCAGTAGAAGCGATCGATGCCCAGGCCCACCTGATGTCGGACCTGATCCACCAGTTCGGCTCCCCTGAGCTCGCCCTCGCCGCCTACAACGCCGGCCCTGCCCCGGTCGAAGCCTGCTCCTGCGTCCCCGCGATCCCCGAGACGAGCGCCTATGTCGTCCGGATCATGGCCCTGCTCGGCGGCGCCGGCGCCCTCGCCGTCCCGGCCTTCGAAGTGAGGCTGGTTGCATGATGGAGGCTCTGAGTATCACCAGTGATACGATGCATGACATGGCGAACGTGACGATTCGCGAATTGCGCAACCAGGGTGGCGATGTGGTCGACCGGGCTGCCCGCGGCGAGCAGATAACGATCACCCGGTCAGGCCGGCCGGTTGCCGAACTGCGCCCTCTGCGCGCCACGCTCTCCGCGGACGCCCTGCTCGAGCGCTGGCGTCGATTGCCGCCCGTGGATCCTGTCTCCCTGCGGAGAGACATCGACGAGGTGCTGCGGAACGATCTCGACCATTTGCTGGACTCGATCTCGTGAGCGCGGAATCCCGAGCCCACGAGTGCGGCATTCTCGACACCTCGACGGTCGTCCAACTGGAGCGTCTCCCCGATGCCCGGGATCTCCCTGCCGAGCCGTTGATCACGGCGGTGACGCTGGCCGAGCTCGCCGTCGGTCCGCTGGTCGCCCGAGATGACGACGAGCGAGCCCGGAGACAGGCGCGCCTTCAGCAGGCTGAGGCCGACTTCGTCCCCCTTCCCTTCGACGCCGAGGCCGCGCGCGCCTTCGCCCTGGTCGCAGCCTCTTTGCGTGGCGCCGGCCGGAAGGTGTCGGCGCGTACCTTCGACGCCTTGATCGCAGCGATCGCGATCGCCAACGGCCTGCCCGTCCACACTTGCAACCCCGGCGACTTCGAGGGGATCGATCGGCTGGAGGTGGTCGCCGTCCCGGTGCCGGCGTAGATGGCTGAATCCTTCCCCTGTTCCTTATCCCCGTATGTGGGGGATAAGGAACAGGGGAAGGGGTGGGGGTGGAGCAAGGGACCGGCGAAGGGACCCGGCCATCTCGCGGCGGCCCTGGCAGGCTGTGGCCGCCGCGAGATGGCCGGGTCTGTGGGGAGAGGCGAGGGTGCGGGACGCCTGCGGGGACCGGGGCGCGGAAGTGCTGAGGGATCCGTGACGGAGACGCCGGGAACGTCACGGCGACGTGAGGGAGAGGTCGTGGACCGCACGACTCCTCCACGCTCGCAGAGGCGCGGTCGTCCTAACCCACCCATAGCGCCGGTTAGGTCGACCGCGCGATCCGGGGGGTCGCAGACCCCCGGTGAGGCGCACGTCCCCGTGACGTCCCCGGCATCTCCCTCACGCATCCGCCCGTCTCCCTCACGGGACCCCGGCATCTCCCCGCAGGGACCCCGGCATCTCCCCGCAGGGACCCCGTCCCTCCCCGCAGGGATCCCGTCCCTCCCCGAAGGCGCCACATCCCTGTGACGGCCCCTCCCTGCAGACCTCCCGACCCGGGCGTCTCGGAGGCGGCCACAGCCTGCCCGGGTCGCCTCCGAGACGCCCGGGCCTACCGTCCCCGGCCGCAGGGGCCCAGGTCGCACCCGTCCCGGATCTTCACAAGATCTTGATGCCGATCGGGCTGATCTTCATGCGGTCTTCACGGGGTCGGATCGACCATCAAGGGTCGATCTCCATTGGCCCAGCTGAAGACGAGAGGACTGCGGAAAACGGTCGGGGTGCCCGGCCTCTTCGCCACCGCCTACGGCAACGTCGGCTCCTCGATCTACTACGCGCTCGGGCTGGTCGCCGCCCACGCGCTCGGCCTCACCCCGGTCGTCTTCCTCTTCGCCGGCGGCCTCTTCGCGCTCACCGCGAAGACCTACGCCGAGGGCGCCGCGATGTTCCCCGAGGCGGGTGGCTCCTCCTCGTTTGCCCGCCACGCCTTCAACGAGGTCGTCTCCTTTATCGCCGGCTGGGGGCTCTCGCTCGACTACATCCTCACGATCGCGATCAGCGCCTTCTTCGTACCTCACTACCTCGGCGCGTTCTTCCCGGCGCTCAGCCACTCGCCCGGCGACGTGATCGGCGGGGTGGCGACGATCGCGCTGCTCGCCCTGGTCAACATCCGCGGGCTCGGCGAGTCGGCGAAGCTGAACATCGGGCTCGCGATCCTCGACCTCTTCACCCAGGTGGCGCTGGTCGGCCTCGGTGCGGTGCTCGTGCTCCATCCCTCGGTGCTGGTCGACCAGGTCCACCTCGGGACCGCCCCGAGCCTCTCGCAGTTGATCTTCGCGGTCTCGATCTCGATGCTCGCCTACACCGGGATCGAGACCGTCTCCAACATGGCCGAGGAGGCCCGCGACCCTGGCGAGCAGGTGCCGAAAGCCGTCAACCTGGTGCTGATCGCGGTGCTCGGCATCTACGCCGGGATCTCGGTCATCGCCCTCTCGGCGCTGCCCGTCCACCAGGACGCCGCCGGCCACTACGCGACCGCGCTCGGCACCACCTACTCGGAAGACCCGGTGCTGGGGATCGTCTCGGCGCTCCACCTGCATGGCGAGCTGGCGACGATCGCGCGCTATTACGTCGGCGCGCTCGCCGCGACGATCCTCCTGATCGCCACCAACGCCGGGATGATCGGCATCTCGCGCCTCTCCTGGTCGCTGGCCGAGCATCGGCAGCTGCCCAGCCCCTTCGCTCGCCTGCATCCACGCTTCCACACGCCCTGGTTCACGATCCTCTTCTTCTCCCTGATCGCGATCCTCCTCGTGCTGCCGGGCAACACCACGTTCCTGGGCAACCTCTACAGCTTCGGGGCGATGCTCTCGTTCACGATCGCCCACCTCTCGATCATCGCCTTGCGGCGCCGCGAGCCCGATCGCTATCGCCCTTACAAGGCGCCCTGGAACGTGCGCTGGCGCGCCGCCGAGATCCCGCTGACCGCGGTGATCGGCGCGATCGGCACCGGCGCCGCCTTCATCTCGGTGATCATCCTCCACCCGGAGGCGCGGATCATCGGCAGCGCCTGGCTCCTGCTCGGCTTCGGCGGCTACCTGCTCTACCGCCGCAAGCTCGGGATCGATCCGCGCGAGCTCTCCCAGGTCCGCCATGCCGACCGGCCGCTCGACTTCCTCGAGGTCTCCTACAAGTCGGCGCTGATGCCGATCTTCGGCCCCGATATCGACACCGACGCGATGCACCGCGCGGCCGCCGTGGTCGATCCCGACGCGACCGTCGAGGTCTTCTACGTGCTGCGGATCCCGCGCGAGCACGACCTCCCCGACGGTGGCTTCGACGCGCTCGAAGCGGAAGCGCGGAACGCGCTCGAGGCCGCCCGCCTCGCCGCCCGCAGCCGCGGCCTCAAGGTACGCGTCAACCTGGTCCGCTGTCGCAATCCGGGCAAGGCGATCGTCGAGGAGGCCCGCGAGCGCGGCTCCGACCTCATCTACCTGAGCACCGAGCACGCCCCCAGCGACGAGCGTTTGCTCGGCCCGACCACCCGCTATGTGCTCGCCAAGCGCCCCTGCCGGGTGATCGTCGAGGGGGCGGGAGAGGACGGCACCGCGCCGCGCCTGCGGCCGCGCGCGGCTCAGGCCGAGCCGGCGGCGGTCTGACGTTCCTCGCGCAGCTTCGTCATGTGCTCGTGCACGAAGCGGACCACGGTGGCGCCCTCGCCGACCGCGGTGGCGCAGCGCTTGATCGATCCCGAACGCACGTCGCCCGCTGCGTAGACGCCGGGCACGCTGGTCTCCAGCAGCCCTTCGGCGCCCGCCTCCGGTCCGGTCAGGATGAAGCCTTTCTCGTCGCGGGCGATGCAGTCGCCGAGCCAGGTCGTGCATGGCGCGGCGCCGAGGAAGAGGAAGAGGAAGTTGAACGGCAGCTCGGTCCCGTCGGTCAGCTTGACCCCCTCGAGGTGGCCATCGGTCCCCCGCAGCTCGCAGATTTCGCTCCTGTCGCGGACCGCGACGCCGTAGCGGTCAAGCTCGTCGATCAGATATGCCGACATCGTCTCGGCGAGGTCGGCGCGGCGGTGCAGCAGGGTGACCAGGGCGCCGCCGCGGGCCAGCCAGACGGCGGCCTGGGCGGCCGAGTTG
>DATEDJ010000180.1:0-12402 GCA_035281725.1 Solirubrobacterales bacterium | reverse complement strand
CGGGCACCTATACTGACCACCTGATTGACGAGTCAATCAGGGTTCGCCATCCCGGGAAAGCCCCGTAAAACGCACCAATGCGCGTCGCTGCCGTACAACTCAACTCTACCGCCGACAAGGCCCGCAACCTCGCTGCCGCCGAGGGCCTGGTCCGCGCTGCCGCGGCCGACGGGGCCGAGCTCGTCGCCCTGCCGGAGAAGTGGAACCTGCTCGCCACCGGCGAGGAGCTGGTCGCGGGTGCCGAGCCGCTCGACGGGCCCAGCCTCACCGCCGCCCGCGATTGGGCGCGGGCGCTCGGTATCCACCTGCTGGCGGGCTCGATCTCCGAGCGGGTCGGCGACGGCGGGAAGCCCTTCAACGCCTCGGTCCTGATCGGCCCCGACGGCGAGGACCTCGCCGTCTACCGCAAGATCCACATGTTCGATGTCGACGCGGGCGGGGTCTCCTACCGCGAGTCGGCCCACGAGCAGCCGGGCGAGGAGATCGTCACCGCCGCGGTCGGCGACCTGATCGCCGGGCTGACCATCTGTTACGACCTCCGCTTTCCCGAGCTGCACCGGATCCTCGCCGTCCGTGGCGCCCGCCTGATCACCGTCCCCGCCGCCTTCACCACCGCCACCGGCCGCGACCACTGGGAGGTCCTCCTGCGCGCCCGGGCGATCGAGAACGCCGTCTTCGTCCTCGCTCCGGGCCAGGTCGGGAAGGCCCCGCCGCACTACGACTCCTACGGCCGCTCGGCGATCGTCGACCCCTGGGGCGTCGTCCTCGCCACCGCCCCCGACGGCGAGTGCTTCGTCGCCGCCGACCTCGACCTGGCCGCGCAGGAGCGGATCCGCGAGGCGCTCCCGGCGCTCGCCAACCGCCGCCCGGAGGTCTACGCCTGATGGAGCGCTCGGTCCAGCAGCGCTCCGGCGCGGTCGACAAACGCCGGCAGATCCTCGACGCCGCGGTCACCGTCTTCGCCCAGCAGGGCTTCCACGCCACCCGCGTCTCCGACATCGCCGACGAGGCGGGGGTCGCCTACGGCCTCGTCTACCACTACTTCAACTCCAAGGACCAGGTCTTAAACGAACTCTTCCTCGAGCGCTGGTCGCTCCTCCTCGTCGCGATCGAGGAGGCCGAACGCACCGGGGGCTCCCACCGCGACAAGCTTGCCGCGGTCGCCGGCTTCATCTTCGAGTCCTACCGGCACGACCCGGAGCTGATGAAGGTGATCATCGTCGAGGTGACCCGCGCCGCGAACTCCTTCGGTCGCACCCACCTGGAGGCGATCCGCCGCGCCTACGAAGGGATCGCGAAGATCGTCGCCGACGGCCAGGCGGCGGGCGAGTTCCGCTCCGACATCGCCCCGCGCTTCGCTGCCCAGGCCTTCTACGGCGCCGTCGAGCAGCTCCTCACCGAATGGATCTTCGACGACGTGCCGCCCGCCGAAGGCCGTTTCGAGGAAGCAAGAAACCTTTTGGTGACGACGATCTGCGACGGCCTCGAGCCGCGCTGACTAGGGTTTGGCCCTCACTTCAAGGGGAAAGGTCTTTCCGTGGATAACGAGTTGGTGAAGAGACTGGTCTACAGCGGCCTGCTGGCGGCGACCGGGGCGCTGGCGAGCATCGCCGCGGCGCGGGTCGCCGCTCTCGTCTTCCGTCGCATCTACGGTGAGGACCCACCGGAGTAAGGGGAGACCGATGCCTGAGGACCAGAAGCCACCGAATTCGCAGTCGACCGCCGGGTCATCCGGTTCCTCGACCGGGCCGCAGACGCCGCCCCCGGTGCCACCGCCGAACGGTTCGAAAGACGAGCGCAAGCTCGGCGAGCTCGTCTTCGATGTCACCGAAGGAGTCTCCGGCCTCGTCCGCGAGGAGATCCAGCTCGCCAAGGCCGAGGTCTCCGAGAAAGCCGGCAAGCTCGCCCGCGGCGCCGCGGTCGGGATCTCCGCCGGGGTCTTCGCCTTCCTGGCGCTGATCCTGGTGATGGAGGGGATCGCCTGGCTTCTGAACGAAGAGGTCTTCGACGGCAAGACGTGGCCTGGATTCTTCATCGAGGCCGCGGTCTTCCTGCTGATCGCCGCGCTTGCCGCGCTGATCGCCTACAAAGCGGTGAAGGCGGGCTCGCCGCCGGTGCCCTCGCAGGCGATCGAAGAGGCGAAGCTGACCAAAGAGATGCTCACCAAGGAGGACGACAAATGAGCGTCGACCCCAAAGCGGGGCGTTCCTCGACCGCCGGTCAGGCTGGCCGCTCGGCCGACCAGATCCGCCGCGACATCGACGTCCAGCGCCAGCAGCTGGGGACGAACGTCGAAGCGCTGCGCAGCAAGGTCACCGAGGTGACCGACTGGCGGGCCCAGGTCGAGGAGCACAAACAGCAGCTGATCATCGGCGCCGCCGCGGTCGGGTTCCTGATCGGGATCAAGCTGATGCGCGGCAGGCGGAAGAAGAAGCGCGCCGCGTTCTAGTCGACCGCGGCGGCGAGAGCTGTCACCGCACCGACGATCGCTTTGCGTGCCTCCTCGGGCGCGATCAGGCCGTCCTCACCCACGTCGTCGCGCGCCAGGGGCAGCCGCAGGCAGGCGTCCTCGATGATCTGGGCGCCGGTGTAGCCGAGCACCTTGCGGAGGCTGTCGTGGGCGTCGGCGCCGCCGCTCGGGGCCGCCGCGCCGGACACGTTGATCCAGGCGACCGGCATCCCGTAGGTCTGGCCGCCGCCGACCGTCCAGTCGAGCAGGTTCTTGAACGAGCCGGGGAGCGCCCCGGCGTACTCCGGCGTGCTGAACAGGAGCGCGTCGGCCTCCGCCAGCGCCGCCCGCAGCGCCGCCACCTCGGGGTCGAGCCCGACTCCGTCGGCCGGATCGTCGTCGGGGTTGAAGTGGGGGAGGCGGCCCATGCCGTCGTAGATCTCCGCCTCGACCCCGGCCGGAGCGAGTGCCGCCGCCGTCCGCAGCGTCGCCGAGTTGGTCGAGCCGCCGCGCAGGCTGCCCGAGATCAGCAGCAGCTTCGGCATGCGAAGGGCTCAGCCGGCTTCGAGGATCGACCAGGAGACCGCGCCGATCCCGATCAGGCCCGGCCCGACGTGAGCGCCGATCACCGGCCCGATCTCGGAGATGAAGGCCGGCCGGCCGCCGAAGATCTCGTGGCAGTCGGCGGCCAGCACCTCGGCGGTCTCGGGGTCCTGGATGTGCTGGACGACCCAGGCGTCGGCGCCCGATTCGTGCAGCTGGCGGGCGTAGCCGCGCAGCCGCTCGAGCGAGCGCGCGCGCGTCCGCACCCGTTCCACCGGGGCGATCTCACGGTCGATGGTGAGGATCGGCTTGATCTTCAGCGCGCCGCCGATCCAGGCGCTGGCGCCGCCGATCCGCCCGCCCTTGCGCAGGTACTCGAGCGTGTCGACCGCGAACCACATCCTCAGCATCTCGCGCACCTGGCGCGCCCGCGCCAGCGCCTCCTCGGGCCCGCCGCCCGCCTCGATCGCCGCCGCCGCCGCGAGCACGCAGAGCCCGGTCGCCCCGCAGGCCATTTCGGAGTCGTAGAGGTGGACCCGCTCGCCATCGTGGCCGTCGTCGATCAGCCGTTGGCGCGCCTGGCCGGCGGCCTCGAAGGTCCCCGAGATCGCCGCGGAGATGTGGATCGAGACGATGTCGCGGCCCTGTTCCAGCAGCGGCTGCCAGACGGCGATGAAGTCGCCGACCGAGGGCTGCGAGGTGGTCGCGCCCTGGCTCGACTGGCGCAGCCGGCTGTAGAAGTCGTCGTAGTCGGTGACCTCGGTCTCGCGCTGCTGCTCGCCGTCGATCGACACGTAGAGGCTGACGACCCCGATCCCCTTCGCGGCGATGACCTCGGCGGGCAGGTACTGGCTGCTGTCGCAGACGACTGCGGTCTCGGTGCTGGTGGTCACCGGCGCGAATACTGCCAAACGCCGTAAGTTGGTGGCCATGACCGAGATCGATCACGCCAAACAAGCCTACGAATCCTTCGCCGGAATCTACGACGAGTTCAACAGCGCGAACGACTATGAGATGTGGTTCGCGGCGCTGCTGCCGCCGCTGGAGGCGCTCGGGCTGCGCCGCGGCGCGCTGCTCGACGTCGGCTGCGGCACCGGCCGGGCGATCCCCCCGATGCTGCGGCGCGGCTGGACGATCACCGCCTGCGACATCTCCCCGGCGATGGTGGAGAAGGCGCGGGAGAAATTCCCCGAGGGCGTGACCTTCGACGTCTGCGACATGCGCGAGCTGCCCGTCTACGGCAGCTTCGAGCTGATCTGGGCGCTGAACGACCCGGTCAACTACCTGCTCGGCGACGACGACCTCGAAGTGGCGCTCGCCGCGATGGCCGCGAACCTCGCCGACGACGGCCTGCTGGCCTTCGACTGCAACACCCGGCGGCTCTTCCACGACCTCTTCGGCGGCGCCGATGACGAGGACATGAACGACGACTCCAGGTGGCTGTGGAAGGGGCAGGGCGGCGACGGGAAGCTCTTCGAGGCGGAGATCTCCGGCGAGCGGGTCGAGGCCCACATCCACCGCGAGCGCCACCGCTCGGTCGAGGAGGTCCAGGCAGCGATGCGCGCCGTCGGCCTCACCCCGCTGGCGGCGATGGGCCAGAGCGAGTCGGAAGGCGTCCTCACCCTCGTCGACGACTGGGACGAGGATCGCGACCACAAGATCATCCACGTCGCCCGCCGGGCCTAGGACCCGACCACGGGTCCCGCTACACTTTGTGAAGTGACTGACATGCCCAACGCAGCGATCACCCTCTCCGACAAAGCCGCCGCCAAGATCGGCGAGCTTCTGGTCGGGCAAGGGGACAACGACCAGGCCCTGCGCGTCGCCGTCCGCGGCGGTGGATGCTCCGGCTTCCAGTATGCGCTCGCCTTCGACAAAGCCAAGGCCGACGACCACGTCTTCACCGTCGACGGCGTCTCCGTCGTCGTCGACAAGGTCTCGATGCAGTTCGTCTTCGGCTCCGAGGTCGACTACGTCGAAGGCCTCCAGGGGGCGGGCTTCCAGGTCAACAACCCGAACGTCGTCGCCGCCTGCGGCTGCGGTTCGTCCTTCCAGGTCAAAGACGACGCCGCCGCAGTCGCCTAGACCGGCGCATTTCGGCGTCCTCGGTCGCTCGCCTTCGGGTCACGCACTTGAGTGCGCTCCCCTGGGCTCGCTCCCTGCGTCCTTGAACTGCTTGGTCTAGACGACTGCGGCCAGCAGGCGGATCAGTTCGGCACGCTCTTCCGTCGAGAGCGGCGCGAGCAGCTCCTCCTGGACGCCTGCGACGACGTCATCGAGCTTGAGCAGGCGGCGCTTCCCGGCGGCGGTCATCGTGACGATCTTCCGCCGACCGTCATCGGGATCGGGGGAGCGCTCGACCAGGGCGTCTGCTTCCAGCTCGTCGAGCGTCGCGACGACGTCGCTGCGGTCGAGCTCCGCGCTCCGTCCCAGGGCCGCCTGGCTCGATGGGCCGAGCTCCTCGAGCGCGGCCAGCAGCCGGTAGTGGTAGCCGCGCGTGCCGGCCGCGGCGAAGGCATCGCTGAGCAGCCGGTGGGCGCGAGCCGACGAGCGGCTGAGCAGCCAGGTCGGGACGGCGTCGAGTCGGGCGAGGGGCATGCAGGGGAGTCTAGAAGAATTTTAGTTGGTGTGGCCAACGATCTGCTAAGGTCGAGTCAGATCGTTGGTACGGCCAACGATCTGACTCCACGAAAGGAACGACGATGAGCCCTCAGCCCGCACCCTCATTCACCCCTCGCGTGATCGGCCAGACCGAGAAGGCGCTCAACGCGATCCTCGCGCGCGAACTCGATGGCAGCGGCCTCTCGGAGCCCGGTTGGGTGCTGTTGAAACTGGCCGAGGCCGCGGGTGGCCGCCTGGGACGGCAGGAGCTGGTCGAGCAGGCCCAGACCGCGGCGAAGTTCGACCGGCAGCGCACGGAGGCCGAGATCGAGAGCCTGCTCTGGGCGCACCTGCTCGCCGCGGAGGGGAGCGAGGTCGTCCTGACCGACGACGCTCGCGGCCTTCAGGACCGCGTCAGCTCAAACGTGGACGAGATAACCGTCCGGCTTTGGGGAGATCTGTCCGACGCCGACCTCGCGACCGCCGGCCGCCTGCTCGCGACCATCCTGGGCCGCGCGAACGAGGAGCTCGGTTATTCGATCTGAAGCGGTGGGGACTGCGCTGGGAGGCCATCGGCGGCGGGGGCCGCGGGCGCCGCTGCGACCGCCTCCGGCTGCTCCAGGCCGAGGGCCTCGCCGAGTTCCCCGGCTTCGAACATCTCCTGGACGATGTCGGCGCCGCCCAGCAGCTCACCGTTGACGTAGAGCTGCGGGAAGGTCTGCCAGTCGGAGATCTCGGTCGTCACTTCGCGCAGCGGCTGCAGCGCGGGGAGGACGTCGATCGCCCCGTACTCGGCGTCCATCGAGTCGAGGATCTGCACGACGCGCATCGAGAACCCGCAGCGCGGCGCATCCGGCGTGCCTTTCATGAAGAGCAGCACGGGGTTGGCTGCGATCAACTCTTCGACTTTGGACTTCAACTCTTGGTCGGCCATACGCACAGGGTAGCCAAGCGCCCCCGCGGGCTCAGAAATGAGTGAGGAGCAGGGTGACGATCGTGCCGATCATCGCCGCAAGGACCGCGAGCATGGCGGCGACGAGGCCACCGCCGACGACGATGATCGTGTGCTGGAGCTTGTCGATCCGCTCGTCGAGCCTTGAGAAGCCCGCGTCCATCTTCGCGTCCATGCTCTTGACCCGATCGTTCAAGTCGTCGAGCCGGGAATCGGTCCAGGTTGCTCGCGCTGCCTCCACGGACGAAGCGTAGGGAGAAAAAGCGCAAAAGTGGTGCGCGGAAGTGTGAAATTTCTCAGGCAGGCTCGGTCTTCACCGACAGCGCGTGGATCGTGCCGTCGTCAAAGCGCGGCTTCACCGCCGCCTTCACCAGCCGGTGCTGGTCGATGCGGGAGAGGCCCTCGAACTGGGGGGCCTTGACCACGGCCAGCAGGTGCTGGCCACCGCCGTCTTCGTCGGAGACCTCGACGGCGGCGCCGGGCAGCGCCGCCTCGATCATCGCCTGCAGCTCGCTGAGGTCGACCGCCATCGGGCTCAGCCGACTCCCTCGCCGACCGTGTCGAGCATCTCCTCGACGCGGACGAACTTGACCCGCGGACGGCCGTGCGGCTCGCCGCGGCCGACCTCGGCCTGATCGATCGCCTGCCAGTCCTCGAAGGAGACGTAGCGGACGCCCTTCTCGGCCAGCAGCCGCTCGATCGCCTCCGGCGCCGGGTCGGCCGGCTCCAGCAGGGTCTGCGACCCGACGTCGGCGAGCAGGTGCCCGACCGTCTCCAGTGCGTCTTTCTTGTTCGTGCCGATCACGCCGGAGGGGCCGCGCTTGATCCAGCCCGCGGTGTAGTGGCCGACCTTGTGGCCCGCGTCGTGGGAGTCGAGCACGCGGCCGCCGTCGTTGAGGATCAAGCCGCGCTTGGGGTCGAAGGGCACGCCTTCGATCGGCACACCGGTGTAGCCGACCGAGCGCAGGACGAGCCCGCACTCGAGCTCCTCGCGCTCGCCGGTGTCCTTGGCCACCAGCCGCCCGTCCTCCTCGACCAGCTCGTTGCGGCCGATCACGATCGATTCGACCTTGCCGTCGCCCTTGATCTCCACCGGCGAGGCGAGGAAGCGCAGGACGATCCGCTGGTCCTTGCCCTCCGGGGTCCGTGCGGAGAACTCCTTCAGCGTCTCGACGTTGACCCGGGTGGTCTTGTCGGCTTCGTCGGAGGCGAGGAACGCGGCGCTCGCCGGGTCGAGCTCCATGTCGGCCGGGTCGACGATCACGTCGGCGTCCTCCATCACCCCGAGCTCCTTGATCTCCGGGTTGGTGAACGCCGCCTGGACCGGCCCGCGCCGCCCGAGCACGACGATCTCCTTGATCCCCTTGCGGTCGAGCAGCTCGATCGCGTGGTCGGCGGTGTCGGTCTGGCGCAGCTCCGAGTCGGTCAGCGCCAGCATCCGCGCCACGTCCATCGCCACGTTGCCGTTGCCGATCACCACCGCGCGCCCGACCGAGAGGTCGAAGTCCTCGTCGGCGTAATCGGGGTGGGCGTTGTACCAGCCGACGAAGGCGGTGGCGGCGTGGCTGCCGGGCAGGTCCTCGCCGGGGACCCCGAGCGCCCGGTCGGTCTCGCAGCCGACCGTGAAGACGATCGCGTGGTAGAGCCCTTCGAGCTCCTCGACCTCGATGTCGTGGCCGATCTTCACGTTGCCGAAGAAGCGGAAACCGTCGCGGGCCGCCGTTTTCTCGTACACCCGGATGACCGACTTGATCTTCGGATGATCGGGGGCGACGCCGCCGCGGACCAGCCCAAACGGGGTGGGGAGCCGGTCGAAGAGGTCGACCTGGGCGTGCAGGTCGCCGTCTTTGAGGATGTGCTCGGCGGCGTAGAAGCCGGACGGGCCAGCGCCGACGATGGCGACGCGAAGAGGGTTCTCAGGGGTACCGATCTTGGACATTTTCTCTGGTGTTCCTTCTTGTGACGGGGACGCGGAAGGATAGGCGAGGCTGCACCTCCAGCCGCGGGCTCAGGACGCGGCGGGTGCGGCGGCCGCGCTGGCGACGCCGTCGAGGGCGTCGAGGGCGCGGCCCACCGACATCGCGACGCAGGTGAAGATCGGCGTCTCCCGCTCGGTGTACTCGCTGGACTCGGTCGGGCGCAGCTCGTTGACCAGTTCGAGGAATTCGCCGGGGTCGTCGCCCTCGAAGCAGACCACGAACTCCTGGTCGTCGATCCCGTAGGAGTAGGTCGTGTTGATCGTGATCTCCGGGTATTTGCGGCCAATCTCGATGTGGCTTTTCATGATCCGGCCGCGCTCGGCGGGCTCGAGCCCGTACCAGCGGCGCTGCTTGACCATCGGGTACAGGAAGAGGTACTTGCGGTCGGAGACACAGATCTCCGGGCGCGCCTTCTCCTCCGAATAGGGAGAGACTTTGGTCATCGAGAGGAACGAGTAGGGCGTCTCGCACCACTTCGCCAGCCCCGACTGGCCGAGCACGACGTGGAAAGTGTGGATGTCGTCGAGGTTGGCGCTCTGGCTGAGCAGGACCAAATCGACATCACCGCGGGTTCCTATGGTTGAGTAGGCGCGCAGCGACCGGTCAATGCCGAAGTCCTCGCAGGCGGCGAGGAACTCCTGCTTGTCGGTCGCGCGGAGATCGGCGTCGCGACGGCGCCAGGCGGGGTCTACCTTGAAGAAACTGAATTTGGCGAAAGTTCGCTCGGCTGCCATTGCCCTGACGATACCGGTGTGGCTGGTTCTGCTCGCCCCTGCGGCGGCGGTGGCGGCGACCCCGAGCTTGACCGGCGTGCCGAAGGTCAACCTGGTCTGGGTGCCGTCGTCGACCACGGTCTCCCAGTTCGCTCACGCAGGGTTCTCCCCGGGGCTGATGAGCGCCGGGCTGGGGACGGTGACGCCGACCCAGACCTACCTCGACATCGGCGCCGGCAACCGTGTCTTCAACTCGCTTTACGACAGCGAACTGCCCCCGGCGCCGGAAGCTGAAGGCGACTGCGGTGGCTGGTTCAAGGGAGCTGTGAAGCGGGCCGAATCGGCGCCGGACGAAATCGAACCGGGGCTCCTGGTCGAACGGCTGCAGCAGGCCGGCATGGGCGCGGTCGGTCAGGGCCCGTCCGCCTGTCCGCTCGGGATCGACCTGAGCGGCGGCTTCTTCAGCGCGATCGGCGAAGGGAAGGGGCTCCTCGTCGACTCCACCGGACCGCTCGCCGTGGCGACGCGGATCGCCCGCGAAGTCGTCGCCGCCAAGTCCGGCCTCGTGATCGCGATCTCGACCCCGACCGGGAAGACCGGCGAGCCGATCCCGCTCGGCATCGTCGGCAGGGGCTTCGACGGTGACCTCACCTCCGACACCACCCGCACCGACGGCTACGTCACCTCGACCGACATCGCGCCGACGATCCTCGATCACTTCGGCCTCTCCGTCCCCTCGCAGATGTCGGGACAGCCGATCCGCACCGAAGGGTCGGTCGACCCGGCCGGGATCGAATCCCGCGGCGCCCGGATGGCGGTGATCTCCCACCGGCGCGGGCCGGTGATCGGCTTCAGCCTGCTCGCCTGGGTGATCGCAGCGGCCCTCCTGGCGCTGCTCTCACGCGGCGCGCTGACCCGGCTCGCGGTGCGCCTGCTCGGGCTCTCGGTCATCTACCTGCCGCTGATGCTGCTCGCCGCGGCGGCGTTCGAACCGGCCGAGCATCCCGAAATGCTCTTGGTGATGATCGCCGCGGCGGCGCTCGCCGTGGTGACCCTGGCGGCCCTCCGCGACTACCGGGCGCTGGCCGTCGCCGCCGCGCTCACCGTCTGCGCCTACGCGATCGACGCGATCGTCGGCTCGCCGCTCAGCGCGCTCTCCCTGCTCGGTCCCAACCCGGGTCTCGGGGTCCGCTTCTACGGGATCGGCAACGAGCTCGAGGCGCTCCTCGCGGTGCTGATCGTCGGCGGCATCGGCGCCGGTCTGGTCGGCTTCGCGCCACGCCTCGCGGCAAGTCGGTGCGCCGCCGCCTTCCTCGTGATCGGGCTCGTCTTCGCCGCGATCTTCGCCTCCGGCGAGTTCGGCGCCGACGTCGGCGCCGCGCTCGTCTTCCCGGCCGGGGTCGCCGGTGCCGCCGTCGCGGTCACCGGCGGCCGCCGTCGCTGGATCGTCCTCGTGGTGGCTATCCCGCTCGCCGTCCTCGGCCTGCTCGCCCTCGCCGACCTCGTCAGCGGGGCCAACTCCCACTTCACCCGCTCGGTGCTCGATGCCGGCGGCCTCGGCTCGCTCGGCGACGTCGCCCAACGCCGGCTCCAGCTCTCCGGCCACAGCTTCACCCGCCCGGTGCTGCTCGCCGCCCTGCCGATCGTCGCCGCGCTGGCGGTCCTCGCCTGGTGGAAACGCGACCGGCTCGGCGCCTGGGTGCGCGATTACCCGGCGATGCGCGCGGCGCTGATCGGCGCCGTCGTCGCCACCGTGGTCGGCACGCTGGCCAACGATTCCGGCGCCCTGCTGCTGGAGATCGGCGCCGCCTACCTACTTGTGTTGGTCGGATGGGCCTGGGCGGAGTCCGGCAGGGGCAGGGAGAACCACCTGGATCGCGTAATTCCCACCCAGGAACGTAATCGTCCCCTGAAGAGCGGGTAGAGATCTTCGTGCAAGCCGTCCCATCAATTACCCTTAGTCCTTCGTGCGCATAGGTCTTGTCTCGCCATATTCCTGGTCTTTCCAAGGGGGCGTGAACCGGCACGTCGAAGCGCTCGCCGAGGAGTTCCTGGGCAGGGGCCACGACGTGCGCGTCCTCGCACCGGTCGATCCGCCCGGTGCGCTCAGCCGTGCCACCCATCGGGCGGCGCCGCAGGAGCTCGAGCTGCCGGACTACCTGGTGCCGCTCGGCCGCACCGTCGGCCTCGGTGCCAACGGGGCGGTCTCCAACATCGCCGTGACGCCGGTCAGCGGCTACGCCCGCCCCCGCCAGGAGGTCCGCGCGGGCGAATTCGATGTCATCCACGTGCATGAGCCGCTGGCCCCGCTGGTCGGCTGGAACGCCGTGCTCGGTGCCCGCACCCCGGTGGTCGGCACCTTCCACGCCTACTCGACCAAGGCGCTCCCCAACTACGCCGCCAGCGCCTTCGGCGCCCGCCGCATGTTCAACCGGCTCTCGGCCCGGATCGCCGTCTCTGAGGCGGCCGCCTGGACCGGCCAGCGCTGGTTCGGCGGCGAGTACACGATCATACCCAACGGCGTCGACGTCGACGCCCCGCCGGCGGGGCTGAAGGCGCCGGGGGAGGAGCTGAAGATCCTCTTCGTCGGCCGGCCGGAGGAGCGTAAGGGGCTGCCGGTCCTGCTCACCGCCTTCAACGCGCTGGTCGAGCACGTGCCCTCGCGGCTGACCGTGATCGGCGCCGGTGAGGAGGACGTCAAGCGCTGGCTGACCGACCCCGAGCTGCTCGGCTCGATCGACATCCGCGGCCGCGTCTCCGAGGAGGAGCTGTGGGCCGAGCTGCACGCCGCCGACGTGCTCTGCGCGCCGTCGCTCTCGGGGGAGAGCTTCGGCATGGTGCTGACCGAGGCCTTCGCCGCCGGCACCCCGGTGATCGCGTCCGGGATCGCCGGCTACAGCGATGTCGTCACCGACGGCGTCGACGGCCTGCTGGTCCCGCCCGGTGACCCGCAGCGCCTTGCCGAGGAGCTGCAGCGGGTCCACCACGAGCCGGAGCGGCTCGCCGCGATGGGCGCCGCCGCCCGCCGCAGCGCCAAACGCTATGCCTGGCCGCGGATCGCCGACCAGGTGACGACCGTCTACGAGCGCGCCATGGCCGCCCCGCAGCCGGCCGGCGCCACCGCGCGCGCCGCGCACTGGACGGGCCTGCGCCCGGCCGACGGCA
>DATEDJ010000179.1:0-56464 GCA_035281725.1 Solirubrobacterales bacterium | reverse complement strand
CTCGCCCACTCCGCCCGCCTGCGCCTGATCGGCGTCGCCCCGATCGGCTTCGACCTCGGCGGCTCGGCGCGCGCCGCCGACCCGCGCGAGCGCGAGCGGCTCGCCCGCCACCTCGAGCATGCCGCCGACGCACTCGCCGGGGTCGCAGTCGAGGCGGAGCTGCGCGAGGGCGTCACCGACCAGATCATCCTCGGCCTCGCCCGCGAGGCCGACCTCCTCGTGCTCGGCTCGCGCGCCACCTACGGCGGCGCCGGCGAGATCGCGATCGGCGACGTCGGCAAGCGGATCCTCCGCGCCGCGCCCTGCCCGACGCTCGTGGTGCCGGCGCCTTAGGGCGAGAGGCGGGGGAAGGGACGCCGGCTGACGCGTGGGGGCGGGGCGGGACGGGCAAGGGACGCGGCGGGCCTGCGGCCGACGGGGCTGGGTGGAGGACGCCGAGGGACGCGGCCCTCTCGGCGGCGGCACGGGCAGGCTGAGGCCGCCGCCGAGAGGGCCGCGTCTCGTGGGGATCTGCGGGGGACGCCGGGGAGGCATCACGGGGACGCGAGGTTCGTGACGGAGACGCGCGGAACTCCACGGCATGCGGCGTGATCCCGGACTCCGCCGCAGAGCCGTCACAGGGTCCGCGTCCTTGGTAACCCACAGGGTGACAAAGGACGCGGACCCACGCCCGGGACCGCCACGCGTCCCTGTAAGAGCCGCGGAACCGTGCCATTGCCCCCGAAAGGCCCGCGTCCCGGGCGTCTCGTGGCGGCCACAGCCTGCCAGGGCCGCCACGAGACGCCCGGGACGTGTGGTCCCCAGCCGACCGGGCCACGAACCCCGCCGTCCCCAGCCGCCCGAACCCCCGCACTACAACCCCCCAAGAACCACCTAGCCCACGCGCCCGACACCAGACGCGACGCCGACGATCCGGGTCCCGGCTTCGCCGGCGACGATCCGGGTGGCGTCGGCGAGGGCGCCGATCGCGGCGGCCTTGCCGGTTCCCTCGACGAAACGGCGGGCGGCCTCCACCTTCGGGCCCATCGAGCCGGCGGCGAAGCCCATCGCCCGCAGTTGGTCGGCCTGGGCCTCGGGCAGGGGATGCTGGTCGGCGGTTCCCCAGCCGAGGTAGACGGCGTCGACGTCGGTCGGCATCAGCAGCAGGTCGGCGTCGAGGCGGCGGGCGAGGAGCGCGGCGGTGAGGTCCTTGTCGACGACTCCCTCGACTCCGCGCAGGGCGCCATCGGGGCCGATCGCCACCGGGATCCCGCCGCCGCCCGCGCAGATCACCAGCACGCCCGCATCGACCAGGAGGCGGATCGCGCGCAGCTCGGAGATCGCCCGCGGCTCGGGCGAAGGGACGAGCCGGCGGCGCCCGTCGCCGTCGGCGCCAAGGATCCAACCGTGCTCGGCCTGCAGTCGGGCCGCCTCGGCGGCCGAGTAGACCGGGCCGATCGGCTTGGTCGGTTCGGCGAAGGCGGGGTCGTCGAGGTCGACCACGGTCTCGGTGAGGACGGTGGCGATTTCGCGCTCGGGCAGCGCGTTGCGCAGGGCCAGCTCGAGCAGGTGGCCGACCTTCCCCTCGCTCTCGGCGTCGAGCACATCGAGCGGGTAGGGCGGGACCGCCCCGTAGCTCCAGCTCTGCAGGGCGAGGAGGCCGACCTGGGGGCCGTTGCCGTGGGTGAGGACGACCTCGTGCTCGGCGGCCAGGGCGGCGAGCCCGGCGGCCGCCGCCTCGACGTTGCGGCGCTGCGCCTCGGCATCGGCGGGTTCACCGCGACGCAGAGGCGCATTGCCACCGAGGGCGACGAGGATTCTCATGGCGTCAGGTTCCCACCATCCCGCCCGGGCTCCATCGGCGGCCCGCCACATCCGACGCTGCGGCGCCGCCCGCCTGCCGGCACACTGATGCCCGTGAACGGCCCGCCGGAGATCACCGTCGTCCTCGCCGACGACCACAACGTGATCCGCGTCGGGCTGCGGGCGATGCTCGAAGCCGAGCCGGATCTGCGAGTGATCGGCGAGGCCGCCGACGCCACCGGCGCGGCGAAGCTGGTCGAAGATCGCCGCCCCGACGTCCTCGTCCTCGACCTGCAGATGCCCGGCGCCGACCCGCGCGCCGACATCCCTCGCCTGCGCGAGACCGTGCCCGATTCGGCGGTCGTCGTCCTCACCATGCAGAGCGACCCGCGCATGGCGCGCGACCTGTTGCGCGCGGGCGCCTCCGCCTTCGTCCTGAAGCAGGCGGCGGAGCGCAATCTAGGCGAGGCGATCCGCGCCGCCGCCGGCGGCGGCTCCTACATCGACCCGCAGCTGGGCGGTGAGATGGCGAAGCTCGAGGCCGACCCGCTGGAGGCGCTCAGCGAGCGCGAGGTCGAGCTCCTCCGCCTCGTCGCCCTCGGCCACACCAACCGCGAGATCGGCGAACAGCTCTTCCTCAGCGTCCGGGCGATCGAGGTGAACCGGGCCAAATTACTGGAGAAGATCGGGGTCGAGACGCGCCCCGAGCTGGTCCGCTTCGCGATCACCAACCGGGTGATCGAGCCGGGCGGCGGCGACTGAGCGGCGCTCAGGGCGAGCGCAGCGGCAGGGTCGAGCGCATCTTGGTCCCCGCGCCGGGGCTGGAATCGATCGCGATCGTCCCGCCCAGCATCTCGACCCGCTCGCGCATGCCGAGGAGGCCGCGGCCGGGGCCCTGGGAGGGATCGAATCCCGTGCCATCGTCGGCGACCTCGATCTCGATCGTGCCGTCGTCGGCCCGCACCGAGACGTCGGCACGGGTGGCGCCCGCGTGCTTGACGACGTTGTTCAGCGCCTCCTGCACCAGCCGGTAGACGCCGCGCTCCTCGTCGCTGGTCAGCCCGGCGTCGAGGCTGATCTCGGTGGCGACGTCGAAGCCACCACGGTTCGCCGACTCCTCCGCCAGCGCCTCCAGCGCCCCGTACAGCCCGAGCCGCTCGAGCGAGGCCGGGCGCAGGTCGTTGATCAGCCGGCTCAGCTCGGTGATCTGCTCCTCGAGCCCCTCGACCGTCTGTTCGGCGGCGCGCTCGATCTGGGTCGCGCGATCCTCGCCCCGTCCCTGCAGCGCCGCCGCGAGCGTGATCCGCACCGCGGCCAGCGACTGGAGGGCGCCGTCGTGGAGCTCCTGGGCCCAGCGCCGACGCTCGTCCTCGGCCACCTCGACCTGCTGCTGGAGGCGCTCGGCGGCGACCGACTGGGCGGTGGCGACGGCGATCGCCGCGGTGGCGGCGAAGGCCTGCAGCAGACGCAGGTCCTCCTGGTCGAAGTCACCTCCCGCTTCGCGGTCGACGGCGACCAGCGTGCCGACCGCACGGCCGCGGAAGAGCAACGGCACGACCAGGGCCGCCTCGCCGCCTAGCCGCTCGCGCAGGCGCGCCTCCGAGGGCGGCGTCCCCGGTCGGAGATGCTGGGCGACGCGCTCCTGCATCGCCGCCTGGAAGACCGAATCCTCGCTCGGGATCGTCATCCCCTTGACCCCAGGCCCGACCCGGCCCGCCTGGGCGACGACGACGAGCCGGCCGCCACGGCGCAGCATCACCAGCACGGTGCGCGCCTCGACCAGGGCCCGCGCCCGCTTCACGATCAGGTCGAGGACGCGCGACACGTCGGTCTCGCCGCCGACCGTGCGGGCGATGTCGGCGGAGGTCTCGGCCCGGCGCAGGGCCCGCTCGGTTTCCGCCTCGCGGGCGCTCAGGGTCGTGTAGAGACGGGCGTTCTCGATCGCGATCCCGGCCCAGGTGGCGAGCGTGGTCGCCGCTTCCTCGTCGGCCTCGTCGAATTTGCCGCCGCCGCTCTTCTCGGTCATGTAGAGGTTGCCGTAGGCCTCGCCGCGGATCTTGATCGGCACGCCGAGGAACGCGTGCATCGGCGGGTGCCCGGGCGGGAAGCCATAGGCATGCGGATGCTGTTCGACATCCTCGAGCCGCAGCGGCTCCGGGTGGCGGATCAGCTCGCCGAGGACCCCGCGGCCGCGCGGCAGCGGCCCGATGTCGCGACGGGTCTCCTCGTCGATGCCGAGGTAGATGAAGCGCTCCAGCTCACGTCGGTCCTGGTCGAGCACCCCGAGCGCCGCGTACTCGGCCCCGGTCAGCTCGCGCGCCGCCTCGACCACAGAGCGCAGGACGACCTCGAGGTCGAGCTCGGAGAGAAGCGAAGAGCCGACTTCGACCAGTCGGCGAAAGCGATCGTCTCCCCGGCCGACAATGTCTTTGTCGGTGATGGACACCAGACCAATATTCCACTCGCCCGGAGATCCGGGGGTGAAGAACGCGTCACACGGTGAGATCGCGCCGTTCGACCAGCATCGCGCCGAGCACCGTCAGCAGCGCCGCGAAGGCGACCAGGCCAACGAAGGCGAGCGGTTCGATCCCGGTTTCGATCGCGTCGCCGTAGTAGCGGAAGATCGAGGCGTAGCGGATGCCGGAAAGGCCGGTGTCGAGCCTGCCGATCAAGTCGATCACGTACATCGCGACGAGGAAGCCCGCCGCAGCCCCGGTCACCACGCTGATGTTCAGCGAGAGGCCGCTGAGGACGACGACCGCGCCGCCGGCCACCAGGGCGAGCGGCCAGACCGCGGCGAATCCGGCCAGCGCGTCGCCGAAGTCGAGGCCGGAGCCGGCGACGAGGCTGCCGAGGAGGCTGAGGAAGAAGGTGAGCGCCAGCGTCGCCGCGACCTCGACCGCGGCGCCCAGGAACGCCGCCGCACAGACCGCCGAGCGCCGCACGGGCGCCGACAGGACCATCTCGAGCCGGCCGCTTTCGGCGGCGCCGGCGAGGTCGTTGGCGACCGCCCGGGCGGCCAGGTAACCGACCGCCAGCGGGACGATCAGGCTCAGCATCTCGCCGTGCAGGTACTGCTCGACGTTCGACAGCTCGCCGATACCGAAGGCCTGCTTCAGCCCTTCCGGGTACTGGGCCACGACCTTGGTCAGCGCCCCCTGCACGGAGGGGTAGATGACGACGATGAACGCCGACATCAGCCCCAGCGGCAGCCCCCAGGCGAGCGGCGAACGGCGCCGCTCGTGGACGTGGAAGCGGATCAGCGCGGCGAGGTGGGAGCTCATCCGGCCTCCTCCCCACCTTCGTAGTAGCTGAGGAAGACCTCCTCCAGGGTCGGCCGCGAGACCTCGAGGTCGGTGACGTGGTTTGCGGCGAGCGCCTTCAGCACGGGATCGACGTCGCCGGCGAAGCGGAAGCTGACCTCGCCGTCCGTCCGCGCCAGGTCGCTGACACCAGAGAGCCGGCCCAGGTCCTCGACCCCTGACGTGTCGGCGAGCCGCACCGTCACCTTGCGCCGTGCCCGGCCGAGCAGGTCGGGGACCCGCTCGACCGCGATCAGCCTGCCGTCGCGGACCATCCCGACCCGGTCGCAGATCCGCTCGACCTCGTCGAGCTCGTGTGAGGAGAGGAAGACGGTGGCGCCGCGCTCGCGTTCCTCGCCGACGAGCGCCAGGAACTTCTCCTGCATCAGCGGGTCGAGGCCGCCGGTCGGCTCGTCGAGGATCAGCAGCTCGGGGCGGTGGAAGGTGGCGAGGATCAGGCCGACCTTCTGGCGGTTGCCGCGCGAGAGCTCTCCGAGCGGCCGCCCGAGGTCGGCCCGGAAGCGCTCCGCCAGCTCGTCGGCGCGGGCGGTCGGGGCGCGGTGCAGCCGCGCCAGCAGGGCGAGGGCATCACGGCCGGTGGTGTCGCGGCCGAAGCCGAAATCGCCCGGCAGGTTGCCGATCCGGGCGCGGATCGCGACGCTGTCGCGGCGGCTGTCGAGGCCGAGGATGCGGGCGGCGCCGCCGGTCGGGTGGATCAGGTCGAGGAGGGTGCGGATCGTCGTCGTCTTGCCCGCCCCGTTGGGCCCGAGGAAGCCGAACACCTCGCCCGCCGCGACCGACATCGTCACCTCGGCGATCCCGTGGCCGCCCGGGTAGAGCTTGCTCAGCCCGTCGGTCTCGATCGCCGCCCCGCTCATCTCCCCCAGGCTAGGCGCGGCGGCGGCGGTTCCCATCGTGGGAAATCCGCACGCACCTCGGTGGTGCCGCCCGGGATCACGGCGGGCGGCGCGCCTACGATCGCGCCATGGCCGACGGGTCCGCGAGGCGGCGCCACCGCCACTTCCCCACCCGGCACGTCCACGGGCTGATCGTCCGCCACCGCCACCGCCTGATCGCCGCGGGCGGGGTGTCGGCGCTCCTCGCCGTGCTCGGTCCCGGCCTCCTCGCCGGGCTCTCCGACGACGACCCGGCCGGGATCACCACCTACTCGATCCTCGGCGCCAAGTACGGCTACCAGCTGATCTGGGTGCTGGTCGTCTCGACCGCAGCGCTGATCGTCTTCCACGAGCTCGGCGTGCGGCTGGGGATCGTCACCGGCAAAGGGCTGCTGACGCTGGTGCGGGAGCGCTACGGAAAGCGGGCCGCGGGGGTCGTCCTCACCGCCCTCGTGATCGCCAACACCGGCACCCTCTGCGCCGAGTTCGCTGGGGTCGCGGCGGCGATGCAGCTGCTCACCGGGATGAGCCGCTACATCAGCGTGCCGATCGCCGCGATCGCCGTCTCGGCCCTGGTGCTGCGGGAGAACTTCCGCCGCGTCGAGCACGTGCTGCTGGCGCTGGGGGCGGTCTTCGTCGCCTACATCGTCTCCGGCATCCTCGCCCATCCCAACTGGGGCGCGGCGGCGCGCGGCGCCGTCGTCCCCAACCTGCCGCTGACCCGCGACGGCCTGCTGGTCGCGGTGGCGACGGTCGGCACCACGTTGGCCCCCTGGGGCCTCGCCTTCATCCAGTCCTACGCGGTCGACAAGCGGCTGAAGGAGAAGGACCTGCCCTACGAGCGGGTCGACGTCATCGTCGGCGCGGTGCTGACCGGGGTGATCGGCCTCTTCGTCGTCGTCGCCTGCGCCGCCACCCTGCACCCCGCCGGAATCGAAATCGAGGACGCCCGCGACGCCGCCCGCGGGCTCGAACCGCTGGCCGGCAACGCCGCCGCGACCCTGTTCGGGTTCGGACTGCTGGGCGCCGCGCTGCTGGCGGCGGCGATCGTGCCGCTCTCGACCGCCTACTCGATCTCCGAGACCCTGGGCGACAAAGCCGACCTTGACGACAGCTTCTCCGAGGCGCGGCCGTTCTACCTCAGCTTCGGCGCGGTGATGGTGGTCGCCGCCGTGATCGTCCTGATCCCCGGCGCGCCGTTGATCCAGCTGCTCTTCCTCACCCAGGCGCTGAACGCGGTGCTGCTGCTGGTGCTGCTGCCGTTCCTGCGCCGGCTCGGGCGGGATCGGGAGCTGATGGGGGAGCACGCGCTCGGCCGGCCGGGACGGTGGGCGACCGGCATCGCGCTGGCGCTGATAGCCGCCTCGGTGCTGGCCCTCGGCGTCCTCGCCATCGTGTGAGCTGGTGAGTTCGCAGTTCTCATCGCTATGCGCAGATAACTGCGAACTCACTGGGCGGGCGCGCTGTCAGACGCCGAGGGCGAGGCTCAGGGCGACCATCGTCGCGGCGCCGGCCAGCGCCCCGAGGAGCGCCCCGCCGCGGCCGCCCGCTAGCGCCCGCGGGACCATCTCGATGACGACGATCGTCAGCATCGCCCCGGCGGCGAAGGCGAAGGAGAGCGGCAGCAGGCCGCTGATCGACTCGACCGCGAGCCAGGCGATGACGGCGCCGACCGGCTGCGGCAGGCTGGTCGCGGTGGCGACCCAGAACTGGCGCCAGGCGCCGAACCCGGCCTCCTCCATCGGCAGGGCGACGCTGGTCCCCTCGGGCACGTTCTGGATCGCGATCGCGAGGATCACGAAGAGGCTGAGGCCGGCACGATCGGAGGCGAAGGCGCTGCCGACGGCGAAGCCCTCCGGCAGGCTGTGGACGAAGAGGACGAGGAAGACCAGCGCCGAGGCGCTGGCGTCCGGCCCGCTCCGGCCGAGGAAGCCGTGGTCGGGCGGCAGCAGCGCCCGGGCGACGAGCACGAAGGCGACGCCGACGAGGAACCCGGCGACGATCGCCAGGGCCGAGCCATCTTCAGCCGCCGGGATGAGCAGGCCGGTGAAGGCGGCGACGGTCATCGCCGCGGCGGCGAAGCCGAGCAGCGGCCCGGCGAGCCCGTGGGCGCGGCGACCGAGCAGGAACACCGGCACGGCGCCCAGCCCGGTCGCCACCGCGGTGCCGGTGGCGGCCAGCACCAGGACGACGACTTCGGGCATCGCCTAGTTCTAACCGAGGCGAGGGCGCACGGCGACGCCGGGTGCGAGCAGCGCCGCGCCCATGCCGGCGAAGCCGAGATCACGGACCGCGGCGGCGACCAGCTGGACCGCGTCGGGAGCGTTCTGGGTCGCCGCGACGAGCACCACCCCTGCCATCAAGGACACCGCCGCCCAGCGCGGCAGGACGCCGGTGCGGATCGTCGCCCAGCCGAAGGCCAGCCCGGCGATCACCATCACCGCGCCGCCGAGGAATATCCAGATCCCAAGTTCGTCGCTGAGCGTGTCGTAGTCCGGGACCCCGTGGTAGAGCGCGTAGGCGACGGTCCAGGTGAAGAAGACGTAGGCGAGCGCGTAGGCGCCGGCCGCGTAACCGGCGAGCCTGCCGACCCGTGGCTGTTGCACCAGCCAGAGTCCGAGGACGAAGACCGGGATCGCCGCCTCGGCGATCAGGGTGAGCACCAGCTGGCCGGTCGAGAACCCGCCTTGCAGGGCCTCGATCAGGTCGCTGAGGAAGTAGGCGACGGAGAAGCCGAGCGCCGCGGCGCCGACCGGGAAGCGGATCGAGTCGTGGTTCATGGCCGCATTCTGCGCGCCCGGCGCCGTGTCCATATCCGGCCGACGCCGTCGCGACGCTGCGGCGAATCCCGGATGGCGGGCGGGCCTGGCGCTCCTACATTCGTAATGGACCGGCAGCGAGCGAGAGGAGCTGATGATGACCACGACCGAGAAACAGAGCGCGACCGCCGCGACCGCCCGCCACGAGACCGGCCCGATCGTGGTCGGCGCCGACGGCAGCCCGGGCGGCGAGGACGCGGTCGCCCTGGCCCATGACCTGGTCGGCGCCGGCGACCGCAAGATCGTCGCCGAGAACATGCCCGCGACGTTGACGCCGAGCGTCGCGCTGGTCGGCCTCGCCGAGCGCGAAGAGGCGGGCACCTTGGTGGTCGGCTCTCCGCACCGCGGCCGGATCGGCCGCGCCCTGCTCGGCAGCGTCGCCCACCACGTCCTTCACCACGCGCCCTGCGAGGTGGTCGTCGCGCCGCGCGGCTACGCCGAGCGCGGGCGCAAAGGGATCGCCAAGATCGCGGTCGCCTTCGACGGCACCGCCGAAGCACGCTCCGCCTTGCGCCGGGCGGAAGCGCTGGCCCGCGAGACCGGCGCCGCGCTGCACGTGATCGTCGCCGAAGACCCGGTCGTCGCCGGGATCGAGGGCGGCCACGAGCTCGGCCCGAAGACCGACGCGACGGCGGTGCTGAAGGAGGCGCTCGACTCGGTGGCACCGTCGATCAAGGCGACCGGCGAGCACCTCGACCCGGGCTGGAGGCAAGGCTGCCGCTCGGTCGCCGAGGCGATCGGTGAAGCCTGCGAGGGCGACGTCGACGTGCTCGTCGCGGGCACCCGGCCGCCCCTCGACCGGCTGCTGCTCGGCTCCAACCACCTGATCGATATCGCCTCGTGCGCGGTGCTGGTCGTGCCGCACGAGGAAGCGGGCTGAGATGTCAGGCAAGGTCGTCGTCGGCTACCTCGACACCGAGCGCGGCCGCGACGCGCTGGCGCTCGGCGACATCCTCTCTCGGGCGACCTGGTCGTGCTGGGCTCGACCCACCGCGGTCCGCTCGGCCGCATCGCGCCGGGGACGACGATGGAGCAGCTGCTCGGCGAGGCGCCGATCGCCGTCGCCGTGGCCCCGCCGCGCTTCGCCGACCGGACCGAGGGCGAGTCGGACTGGCAACCACTCGACGGGGACGGCGAGGACACCGGCATGCGGGTGATCGGGGTCGGCTACGACGGCTCGCCGGCGGCACCCACCGAGCTGGAGAGCCGCCGCGCCGAACTGCACCAGACGGTCGTGGCGCTGCCGCCCGAGGTGCGCGCCCTGCCGATCCTCCTGCGCCGCTTCCCGGTGCCGGAGCTGGTCAAGGCCGCCGGCCTCCGCGTCGACCTGCTGGTGCTCGGCACCCACGTGCGAGGCCACGTCGGCCGCCTGCTGCACAAGAACGTCGCCGGCGAAGTGGCCCTCGAGGCGTCCTGCCCGGTCTTGATCTGCCCGACGCCGATCGGCGTGCAGGCTGCCGCCTGATGTCCACCGGCGAATTCGACTGGCCTCCACGTCGCATCCTGGTCGGCTACGACGGCACCGATGGGGCCAAGGATGCGGTGGCGCTCTGCGCCGCGATCGCCCCGCCGGATGCCTACGTCGCGGTCGTCGACGTGTTGCCCTACCCCGGGGCGCCGTCCTCCGCCTTCCGCCTGCTGAAGGGGACCGACTTCGTCGAACCCGAGGAGTATTTCGCCCCCGCCGTCACCGGCCTGCCGGGGCGGCGGGTCGAGACCATCAGCTACCTCGGCGCCTCCCCGGCCCGGGTCTTCGAAAGCTTCGCAGTGGAGAACGCAATCGACCTGATCGTGGTCGGCTCCCCTCACCACGGCACCTTGGGCCGAGTACTCGCGGGCTCGGTCAGCCAGACGCTGCTGCACGGGGCGCCGGTGCCGGTCGCGACCGCCCCGCACGGCTACGCCGACCGCGCCGACGGTGCCCTCGGCACCGTGGCGGTCGCCTACGACGGCGGTGAGGAGTCGCAGGCCGCGCTCGCCTACGCCGGCGCCTTGGTCGAGTCGGCGGGCGCCAGGCTCGACGTCCTCACCGTCGAGCGCCCCACCGCCCCGGTCTCCGGGGCGATCGCCTACACCTTCGCCCTCCCCCAGGACACCGACGACATCCAGCGCCAGGCGCTCGAAGAAGTCGACCCGTCGATCCCTCTCCGCCGCCGCGTCCTTCACGGCCAGACCGCCGACGTCCTTGCCGACGCCTGCCACGATGGCGTCGACCTGATCGTCGTCGGCTCCCGCGGCTACGGCACCGTCGAGCGCGTCCTCCTCGGCTCCACCTCCACCGCCCTGATCCACGAGTCGCCTTGCCCGGTCTTGGTGGTCCCTCGCCCGGCAGAGCATCTGGGCCCGCAAGAGCCGACCGCCGAAGGCGAAGGCAGCGCCTTCCCGCGATCGCCCTAGTAGGACCCGGGCGGCCGGGGACGGTGCGCTGCGTGGCCCGGTCGATCGGGGACGGCGAGCCCCAGGCGTCTCGTGAGGGAGGCGCCGAATCTACGCCCAAACTCACCGGTCAAATGGACCTGTGTCGAGTTTTGGGTCCTCAGGGACCAGAACTCCACACACGTCTTCTTGACCGGTGCAATTCACCTACCTTCGTCACCGATCGGACCCCGCCCGCCCGTCGGCCGAACCCGGGTAATGAAGTGAACCCCATCGCTTCCCTCGAGCGAAAACGAATCCTCGCCGCCCGCGGCGACGTCGAGGGTGAAGTCGGGTTCGCCGAGCGCGCGGTGCAGGTCGGCGTCGATCAGGAAGGGGACGCCGGCGACTTCGCCCAGCTCGACGTCACCCGCCCCCGGTGGCAGCTCCTCCGCGGTCAGGCACATCGGTGCCGAGCCGGCGCAGCAGCCGCCCGACTGGTGGAGGACGATCGGGCCGTGCCTCTCGCGAAGCCGGCCGATCGTCTCCACCGCGGCGGGGGTCGCCTCGATGCGCGCCATCGGCGTCCCTCCCGGTCTCCCGGGGCTCCTAGAAGAACCCCAGCGGTTTCTCGTCGTAGCTGACGAGCAGGCACTTGGTCTGCGAGTAGTGGTCGAGCATCATCCGGTGGTTCTCGCGGCCGACGCCGGAGATCTTGTAACCGCCGAACGCCGCGTGGGCCGGGTACTGGTGGTAGCAGTTGGTCCACACTCGGCCGGCTTCGATGCCGCGGCCCATGCGGAACGCCTTCGCCCCGTCCCGGGTCCAGACCCCGGCCCCGAGGCCGTAGAGGGTGTCGTTGGCGATCGAGAGCGCCTCGGCCTCGTCGGCGAACGTGGTCACCGAGACGACCGGGCCGAAGATCTCCTCCTGGAAGACCCGCATGTCGTTGGTGCCCTCGAGCACGGTCGGCTCGAAGTAGTAGCCGCCCGCCAGCTCGCTCGGCAGGCCCTCGGTGCGGTGCCCGCCGGCCAGCAGCTTGGCCCCTTCCTCGAGCCCGATCCCGACGTAGCCCTCGATCTTCTCCAGCTGCGCCTTCGAGACCTGCGGGCCCATCATCGTCGCCGGGTCGAGCGGGTTCCCTTGACGGATCGCCTCGACCCGCGCCAGCACCCGCTCCATGAACTCGTCGTAGATCGACTCCTCGACCAGCGCCCGCGACGGGCAGGTGCAGACCTCGCCCTTGTTGAAGGCGTAGAGGACGAAGCCCTCGACCGCCTTATCGAGCAGGTCGTCGTCGGCCGCCATGATGTCGGCGAAGAAGACGTTCGGCGACTTGCCGCCGAGCTCGGTGGTCGAGGGGATGAGGCTGTCGGCGGCGTAGCGCATGATCAGCCGGCCGGTCACCGTCTCGCCGGTGAAGGCGATCTTGGCGATCCGCTTGTTCGTCGCCAGTGCCCTGCCGATCTCGGCGCCGGGCCCGTTGACGACGTTGATCACGCCCGCCGGGACCACCTCGTTGACGACCTCCATCAGCTTCAGGATCGACCACGGCGTCGGGCTGGCGGGCTTGACCACCGTGCAGTTGCCGGCGGCGAGCGCCGGGGCGATCTTCCAGGCCGCCATCAGCAGCGGGAAGTTGAAGGGGATGATCTGGCCGACCACGCCGAGCGGCTCCTGGAAGTGGTAGGCGACGGTCTTCTCGTCGATCTCCGAGATCCGTCCTTCCTCGGCCCGCGCCGCGCCCGCGAAGTAGCGCAGGTGGTCGACCACCAGCGGGATGTCGGCGGCGAGCGTCTCGCGCACCGGCTTGCCGTTGTCGTAGCTCTCCGCCACGGCGAGCATCTGCAGGTTCTCCTCGACCGCATCGGCCATCGCCAGGAGCACCTTCTCCCGTTCTTCGGGTGAGCTCTTCGCCCAGGTCGCCTTCGCCTCATCCGCCGCGTCGAGCGCCAGCTCGATGTCATCGGCGGTCGAGTCGGCGACCGTGCTGAACGCCTCGCCAGTCACCGGGCTGAGGTTCTCGCGGTACTTCCCCTTGGCGGGCGGCACCCATCCCCCGCCGATGTAATTCTCATAGCGGTCGGCTACCTCGACCGGGCTGCCCTCGCGCCCGGGGGCCTCGAAGGCCTGCGTTTTTTCGATCGTCGCCATTTCATTTCCTCCTGGTTCTTATGCGTGGGCGCCCGCCGTGGCGGCGCGGGCCCTCTTGTCGATGGTCGGCTGGAAGTCGAAGACCAGGCGCGGCTCCGGCGCGCTGCCGTCGAGCACTTCGGCGATCGCCTCGTTGACGTCCTCGAGCGTGCGCTCGGCGCGCAGCACCTTGGTCTCGCCGCGCCGGTGCAGCTCGAAGACCTCCTCGAGGTCATGGTGGGTGCCGACGATCGAGCCCTTCAGGCTGAGCCCGCCGAGCACGGTCTGGAAGATCGGCACCTTGAGGTCGTTCTCGGCCGGCAGGCCGACGCAGACCAGCCGCCCGCCGCGGGCGAGCGCGCCGATCGCCTGTTCGAAGGCGACCGGGGAGACCGCGGTGGCGACCGCCACGTCGGCGCCGCCCATCGCCTGGATCGCGGCGACCGGGTCTTCGCTCGCCGCGTTGACGACCCGCTCCGCGCCCAGCTCCCTCGCAGTTGCCAGCCGCTCGTCGTTGATGTCGACGGCGACCACCTCGGCTCCGGTCACCCGCGCGTACTGGATCGCCAGGTGGCCGAGGCCGCCGGCGCCGAAGACGGCGACCCGGTCGGCCGCCCGGGCGGCCGACTCTTTCACCGCCTTATAGGTGGTGACCCCGGCGCAGGTCAGCGGCGCCGCGTCCAGCGGGTCGACCCCATCGGGGACGCGCACCACGTGGCGGGCGTAGCCGACCGCCAGCTCGGCGAAGCCGCCGTCGATCGAGTAGCCCGTGTTCAGCTGCTTTTCGCAGAGGGTCTCGCGGCCGCTGTTGCAGTAGCGGCAGTCACCGCAGGCGTAGCCGAGCCAGGGCAACGCCACGCGCATCCCCTCCTCCAGCCCGTGCGGGTTCCCCGGGCCGACCTGCTCGATGATGCCGACGCCCTCGTGGCCGGGGATGAACGGCGGCGCGGGCTTCACCGGCCACTCGCCGTGGGCGGCGTGGATGTCGGTGTGGCAGAGGCCACAGGCTTCGATCCGGACCAGCACCTGCTCCTCGCCGGGGGTCGGGTCGGGCACCTCCTCGACGCGCAGCGGCTGGGTGAAGTCATGGACTACGGCGGCTTTCATCGGACGGTCTCCTCTCGGTTCTTGGCGTTGGGGAGATCCCACCAACCCACCGCCCCGCCGCCATCCGTGCGACCACGACCCCCAGGCGTGGGCAAACCCCGGATGGCGCCTCGCCGCCCCGCTCATAGCTTGGCCGTGCAAAACGCAATGCGCGCCGATGCGGCCGCGAGACAGGAGAAAGAGACATGTCAACGAACGCCATCCGCCTCCGGCACTACGTCGCCGTCGAGGGTGAGGACAAGGAGCACGAGGGAGCCGCCTCGATCTCGGTCGAGTCGATCGCCTACTGGGCCGTCGTCGCCGCGATCTACATGGGCTTCGGCTTCCTCTGGTACTACTCGGCCAAGGAGAAGCTGATCGACCAGAACGGCGTCATGCCGGAGGGCCTGGCGAAAGGCTACGCGGGCTCCTTCGTCGACTCGTTCCCGGGCCTGAACGCCACCTGGGTGATCCTCGGCATCGTCGAGGCGGTCGCCTTCCTCGGCTTCATCGCCAGCATCGTCACCGGCGAGTTCCTGCCGACCCGCCGCAAGCCCATCCTCGTCGCCTCGCTGGGCGTCTCGATGCTCACCTTCGCGCTGCTGATCTTCGGCCAGGAGCTGACCAGCGAATTCGACGGCGTCGCCCAGGCGTTCGCCTATCTGGGCGCCACCGTGGTGACCCTGCTGCTGGTCACGATCCTGCCCCCGCGCCACGGTCTCTGGCGGGTGAGCAAGTAGGGCAGGCGAGGCCGATCGCCATGACGACCGTCGACCACGACAAGGGAAAGTCCGGCGCCCCGCTGCTGGAGGCACGCGATCTCACGCGTGCCTTCGGCAGCGGGGCGACCGCCGTGCAGGCCTTGCGCGACGTCAGCCTCACCGTCGAGGAGGGCGAGATGGTCGCGATCATGGGTCCCTCCGGCTTCGGGTTCGTCTCCAGTTCTTCAACCTGCTGCCGACGCTGAGCGCCGCCGAGAACGCGCGCTCCCGGCGCTGGTCAACGGCGAACGGCCAGCCCACTACGCGAGCCGGGTCGACGAGCTGCTCGACCGGGTCGGCCTCGGCGGCCGCGCCGCCCGCCTGCCGACCGGGTCGGCCTCGGCGAGATGTGGAACTCCAACTCGGTGGTGGTCTGGCTCCTGTCGCGCGCCGGCCTCGATCTCTCGGAGGCCGGACCGCCCCTCCACGGGCGCGCGCCGGGCTGGCGCGCCGGGATCGAGGCCCGCCCACCTGGGGCCGACCCACAGGATCGGTGCGGCGTCCCCCGGATGGTGTGACCGGGCGCCGGGCCTAGGGTCGACTCATGTCCGTAGATCAGATCTCCACCCCACCCCCGTCGCAGCCGGAACCGTCCCGTTCCGGGTTCGCGGTCCTGCTGGCGACGATGGCCTTGATCTTCTCGGTGGTCGCGGTGCTCGCCGTCGCCTTCAAGCTGAACGACATGCACTCGAGCGAATCGGGCATCTCGATGATGAACGGCACGGCCCACCACTACGGCGCCACGCCTCGCTCGATGATGGGCGGCACCGGCACCACCGGGACCGGGAACGGGACCGAAGAAGTGAACATCGTCGTCAAAAGCGACGAGGAGCACGGCCGACTCGGACCGGAAGGGACCTGGCACGACGCCTTCCTGCCCGCCGACTTCTCGGTCGATCCGGGGACGACGGTGAAGGTGACCGTCGTCAACTACGACGAAGGCGAACACACCTTCACCTCGCCGATGCTCGGGCTGAACGTCACCATCCCCGCCGGGACCGCGAAGGAACCGGCGAGCACCACCTTCACCTTCAAGGCGCCGACGAGGACCGGCAGCTACATGTGGTTCTGCGCGAAACCGTGCGATCCGTGGGCGATGAGCCACGACGGCTACATGCGCGGCTTCGTCCGCGTCGCCTGACCGGCCCCGACCGCTACTTGCCGGTGCGCTCGCGGTGGCCGCAGCCCGGCCAGCAGCAGGGGCGGCGCATGCCTTCCTCCAGCTCTTCGCGGGTGCGCCGGATACGGCGCTCGCGGGTCGCCTGCTGTTTGGCGTCCTCCACCCAACAGATGAACTCGTTGCGCGCCAGCGGCGTGATGTCGAGCCAGGCAGCGAGCGCGACGTCGCTGGCACCGAGGCCCTCGCCCAGGTCGGCGGGCAGCTCGTGGACGACGCCACCTGGAAGCTTCTGCGCCTTGGTCGAACCGGCCATGCGGCAAGGGTATCTCCCGTCCCGCTAGTTTGGCCGCGATGCCGATCCGGGCGGTCACCTTCGACTTCTGGAACACGATCGCCGCCGAACCGGCGCGCGGGGCGATGCGCGAGGCCCGCCACGCCGCCGTGCTCGCCGCCTGCGAATCGCTGGGGCTCGAGCACACGGCGGAGCAGATCGGCACCACGGTCGAGGAGGTGATCAGCGGCCGCGAGGCATCCTGGGCCGAAGGCGTGCACCTCTCGCCCGCCGAAGGCGCCGAGCGCCTGGTCGACGCGCTCGAGCTCGACGCCGCGGCGCGGGCGACGGTCGCCGAGGCCTTCCTCGGCGCCGGGCGCGGAGTCGAGCTGAGCCTCGCCCCGGCCATCGGCGCGACGCTCGAGCGCCTCGCCGGCGACGGCCTCGCCCTCGGAATCGTCTGCGACGCCGGCTTCACCGGCGGCGCGATCCTGCGCGCCTTCCTCGCCGACCAGGGCCTCCTCCCCTACTTCTCCGGCTGGGGCTTCTCCGACGAGGTCGGCACCTACAAGCCCGCGCCGGAGATCTTCGCCGCGGCACTGGGGATGCTCGGCGCCGAGCCCACCGAGGCGATCCACGTCGGCGACCTGCGCCGCACCGACATCGCCGGCGCCCGCGCCCTCGGCATGCGCAGCGTCCGCTACCGCGGCCTCGCCGACGATCCCGAGCCCGGCCCCGAGGCCCACTTCGTCATCGGCGACCATCGCGAGTTGCCGGACCTCGTCGCCGCCGAGGGAACGGCCTAGCCCGGCGAAGGCGCCGCCGTGGCCCCCAGTCGGTGAAGAACCGCAGCAGATAGCCGTCTCCGTCGGCGACCACGAACGGCTCGCTGGCCACCTCCTCCTCCCCGACCCGGTAGCGCCGGTGCTCGAGCCGGACCAGCGGCTCGATCCCCTGCTCGACCATCGATCCGAAATCGTCGCCCGGGCCCGGCCGCGTCCTCCAGCATCAGCTCCGCCCCGTCCCGCTCCAGGTAAACGAACCCGTCCTCGGGCCGCTCGTAGGCGACCCGGAACCCACAACCACGGTGTAGAGGCTCAACGCCCGCTCGAGGTCGGCGACATCGAGCTCCGGCACCAGCATCGGCCTCATCTCGATCAGAGCCGGCATGTCCGGGTCGTCACAATCGAGGGATGAGCCTGCTTGCCTCCATCGGCCTCTTCGCCGCGGTCGTGACGACCTGGATCGCCGTCTCCGGGCCGGGTGAGGCGGCCCTGGTCAGCGCCGGCACCGTCGCGGCGCGGGGCGAGGAACAGATCGCCTCGATCCTCGTGATCGCCTTCCTCGGCACCTTCGCCGGCAGCCTCGCCGCCTACTGGCTCGGCCGCGCCGGCGGCCGCCGCCTCCTCCTCTCCCCCGGCCCCCTGCTCGCCTGGCGCACCCGCCTCCTCGTCCGCAGCGAGGGCCTCGTCCAGCGCCGCGCCTTCCTCGCCTCGCTCTTCGGGCCGGGCTGGCTGGCGGGGATCAACAAGCTCCCGACCCGGCCCTTCATCGCCGGCAGCGCCCTCTCCGGCCTGATGTGGACCTTGACGATCGGCCTCGGCGCCTTCTTCGTCGGCCCGTCCCTGATCGCCCTCTACGATCACGTCGGTCAGTGGGCGACGATCGTGGCCCTGGCGGCCGCCGCCTCGGTGGCGCTTTTCTTCCTCCTGCGCCGCCGAGTTCAGCGATAGGAGCCACACACTGCTAGCCTCGGGAGTGTTCAAGTCGGAATCATCCGACAAAGTTGTGCCCGCGCCCGTAGATCGTTTGCTTAACCGCTCTCCTCCGCGTTCGCAGCACGAAAACCAACGGAGGTAAGCAAATGGCAACCGGAACCGTGAAGTGGTTCAACGACGACAAGGGCTACGGCTTCGTCACCCCTGAAGATGGCGGCAAGGACCTGTTCGTCCATCACAGTGACATCGCCGGCGAGGGCTTCAAGTCCCTCCAGGAAGGCTCCAAAGTCTCCTTCGACTCCGAGCCCGGCGACAAAGGCCCCAAAGCGGTCAACGTCACCCCGGTCTGAGCAGCACACGAAAGCCCCGCACCTGCGGGGCTTTCGTGCTTTAACGCGTCGAGCCGAGCAAAGCCCCTCCCTAGACTGAGCGGCGTCCTGCCTTTCCGTCGATCAGGGGGTATTTGTGCCGACCCGCATAGGTGTTCAGATCCAGCCGCAGCACGCCGACTTCGCGCAGATGCAGGAGGCGTGGAGGGAAGCCGAGGAGCTCGGCGTCGACGCGATCTACACCTGGGATCACTTCTATCCGCTCTACGGCGACCCCGACGGCAGGCACTTCGAGGGGGCGACGTCGCTCGCCGCGCTCGCAGCCGCCACCGAGCGGGTCCGGATCGGGGCGCTGGTCTTCTGCAACTCCTACCGCAACCCGCAGCTGCTGGCCAACATCCACTCGACGATCGACAACCTCAGCGGCGGACGGGTGGTCCTCGGGATCGGCGCCGGGTGGTTCGAGCGCGACTATGACGAATACGGCTATGAGTTCGGGACCGCTCCGGATCGCCTCCGGGCGCTGGACCGCGACCTGCCGCTGATCAAGCAGCGCCTGGCGAAGCTGAACCCGCCGCCGGTCGGCGAGATGCCGATCATGATCGGCGGATCTGGCGAGAAAGTGACGCTGCGGCTGGTGGCCGAACACGCACAGCTCTGGCACACGTTCGGCGATGCCGAGACCTACCTCCACAAAGCGGAGGTGCTCGCAGAACACTGTGCCCGCCTCGACCGCGACCCGTCGACGATCGAGCGCGTGATCGGCGCCCGTGACGCGATCGCCCAGCACGCGGACGCGCTCGTCGACGCCGGCGTCGACGAGCTGACGATCGGGATCGGCGGCGGTCCCGGTGGCTATGACCTGGGAGAACTGCGCGAGCTGCTGCAGTGGCGCGACAGCCGCAACGTCTGCGCCTGAGCAACTCGCCGCCCGGAGGTGACCGGGGGGTTATCCCCCGCTCCAGACGCCGGCCTCCCTCATTGTCCCGAGCCCGCCTGGGCCGCAGGATCGCGGCATGGACCTGGCGAGCCCCAACCGGGGCACCCTCAGCAAGATCGCGGCGGTCGCGAAAGCCTTCGGCATCGCCATTGTCTCCCTCACCCTGGGCTCGGCCTTCTGCCTCTGCCTGCTCCTCGGCGGTACGGCGCTGGCCGCCGGCTGACAAGGCTCGCGATCGATGTCGATTTCAGCGAGCCTCGTTCGTCGCCCCTATGTAAGGCCGATCGACAAAGGAGACGACGATGGAACTGACCGCGACCACGATGATGAGCCTCGACGGGGTGACGCAGGCGCCGGGCGGGCCCGAAGAGGACACCAGCGGGGGCTTCGACCTCGGCGGCTGGGCGATGCCCTACTTCGACGAGGTCTGGGCGAAGGCCGTGGCCGAGAACTTCGCCCGAGCCGATGCGTTCCTGCTGGGCCGTAGGACGTACGAGATCTTCGCCGGCTACTGGCCGTACGCCGATCCCGAGAACCCGATCGCCGCCGCCCTCAACAGCCTGCCGAAGCATGTGGTCTCCAGCACGCTGAGCGACCTCTCCTGGGACGGGGCCGCGCTCCTCGACGGTGAGCTGACCGAGGCGGTCGCCGAGCTGAAGCGCAGGCCGGGTCGCGAGCTCCAGGTCCACGGCAGCATCGAGCTCACCCAGGCGCTCCTCGCCGCCGGGCTCGTCGACCGCCACCACCTGCTCGTCTTCCCGATCGCGCTCCGCCGCGGCGCCCGGCTCTTCGACGGCGCGGTGCCGCCGACCAAGTTCCGCGTCGAGCACTCGGCCACGAGCACGAACGGCGTCCAGCTGTTGACCTGCGTCCCCGACGGCGCACCGGAGCTGGGGTCCTTCGAAGACCTTCCCGAGCCGCGCGGGTAGTTGGCGCGCGGCTCAGCCGCGGTTCGGCGAACCGGTGACCTTCGAGCCGTCCGGAGGCCAGGTATCGACGTCCCAGTGCTGCTCGACCTGCGGCTTGGAGAAGAAGGCGATGATCCGCAGATCCTCGGAACCGGTGTTGCGAAGGTCGTGGGAGGTGCCTTCGGTGAGGACGAAGACATCGCCCGCCCGGATCGGCTTCGCGCCCTCGTCGAGCAGGAGCTCGCCTTCGCCGGAGAAGACGAGCTGCGTCTCCTCGGCGGTGTCGACGTGCTTGCCGAGGCGCTCGCCCGGCGGCACGGCGAAGTAGATCGTCGCCGACTGCTCGGCGTCCTTGCCGCCGTAGGCGAAGAAGCCGCCGACCCAGGCCACTTCGTCGCTGGCGCCGGACCGCAGCTCGGTCGTTTCGAGGTCGGAGACGTTGGTCACGTTCATGGCCGCCGACGGTGCCGGCCTCCTATCTGCGTGTCAACCGACCTGGACACTGAGATGAGATGATCGGCGCGTGGACTTCGATCGGCAGCCGTCCCTGCAGGGGCCGAAGTTCGAGCTGCGTCCCTTGCTCGACTCCGACCGCGACGCGTTCATCGCCGTCGCCGAGGACCCGCTGATCTGGGAGGAGCATCCGGAGCCGGATCGCGCCACGCCCGCGAAGGTGCAGCAGTTCTTCGACGACGCGCTCGCCTCCGGCGGCGCGGTGGTGGTCACCACCGCCGACGGAGAGATCGTCGGCAGCTCCCGCTTCGAGCCGCCCGACGAGGCCCGCGACCGCATCCTGATCGACCACACCTTCCTCGCTCGTCCCAACTGGACGCTGGAGGACTACCTCGAGGTCAAGGGCCTCCTCTTCGACCACGCCTTCGCCACCTTCGGGACGGTCGAGCTGCGGGTCGGAGTCGACAACACCCGCACGCGCCACGCGGTCGAGGACTTCCTCGGGGCCGTCTACGCCGACACGGTCTCGACGCCGCTCGGCGACCACGCCGTGTACGAGCTGACGCGGAGCGCCTGGGCCGCGCGCGCCTGAGGCCGGTCCGATTCAGACACCGTCCCCGTTCTGCCGGCCGGCGCCGGCGAGCGACCGCAGCGCCTCGTGGCCGGGGGGCCTGCGGCCGGGACGGGTGGCCGGCCCGGGACCCCTGCAGCCGGGGACGGGCGCGGCCCGGGTCGGGAGGTTCGTGGAGGGAACGTCACGGAGGCGTGCGCCTTCGTGGAGGCCCTGCGTGCCCGCGGAGCGCGTTCGTCGCTTGTACCCCTATACGGCTACAAGCGACGAACGCACCGAGGGGCCCCGGGCCATCCGTGACCTCTCCCTCACGCCGCCGTGACGTTCCCGGCGTATCACTGACGTCCACGTGACGTTCCCGGCCGTCTCGGTCACGGACCCCCTCGCCCGACCGCGCTCCGTCCCCTCGGACGCGCCCCGCACCCTCTCCGTCCCCTCAGGACCCGGCCATCTCGCGGCGGCCACAGCCTGCCCGGGCCGCCGCGAGATGGCCGGGTCCCTTGCTTTCCCTCAGCCGGTCCTTCCTCTTTTCCTTATCCCCACCTGTCGGGCATAAGGAACAGCGGAAGGAGGGCCTCCTCAGGTCGTCGCCAGCGCCTCAGTCGGGGTGAGGCGGGAGGCGCGCATCGCCGGGTAGAGGCCGGCGACGGCGCCGAGCAGGCACGCGGCGGCGAGGCCGCCGGCGACCGCGGCCTGGGGCACCAGCAAGGTCAGGCCTTCGTAGGCCGCGTAGGCGCCGGTCGCGCCGATGCCGAGCAGCACCCCGGCGACGCCGCCCGCGATCCCGAGCACGAACGACTCGCCGAGGAACTGGACGGCGATGTGGCGGCGGCGAGCGCCGAGGGCGCGGCGCAGGCCGACCTCGGAACGGCGCTCCAGCACCGAGATGATCATCACGTTGGCGATCCCGATCCCGCCGACCAGCAGGGCGACCGCGCCGAGGCCGAGGAAGAGCGAGGTGAAAGCTCCTTCGGCGGCGGCCTGCGCCTCCAGCGCATCGGAAGGACGGCTGACCGCGACTTCTTCGGGCCCCCAGGGATCAGCGGCGCGCGGCAGCAGCGCCGCCGCGGCCCGCACCCGCGCTTCGCCGTCCTGGGCGCGGACGTAGATCTTCGACGGGCTGCGATCGGTGCCGAAGTAGCGGGCCGCGGCCGGATAGCCGATCAGCGCGGCGCTGTCGAGTTCGGGGACCAGCGGCAGCGGGTCGAGGATGCCGACCACGGTGAAGAGGCGCCCGGCGATGAAGACCTGGTCGAGGCCGTCGACGCCGGGGACGCCGAGCCGCTGCGCCGCCTTCGCCCCCAGCACGACCGCCGGATAGCGCTCGGTCGCCCGGTCGACGAAGCGCCCTGAGGCCGTGGTTCCTTCGAGCGTCCGCAGCAGCCCGGGGTCGGTGGCGGCGACGAAGATCCCGCCGGTGATCTCGGGCGGGACGTAGGAGCTGCGGCGCACGGTCGCGCCATCGACCTGGGTGACCGCGGCCGACGACTCGACTCCGCCGAGCAGGCTGATGCGCCCGCCCGCCGTAGCCGGGAGTTTCGTCCGTTCGCCGAAGAGGGATTCGCCCGGGCCGACCGTGAGCAGGTTCGTCCCCAGCCCTTCGATCTTCGCCAGCAGGTCGGCCTTGCTCGTTTCGGAGATCGCCAGAACGGCGACCAGAGAGGCGATCCCGATCGAGATCCCCAGCACCGAGAGGGCGGCGCGCAGCTTGCGGGTGCGCAGGCCCACCGTGGCCAGCCGCAGCAGGTCGCGGGGCAGCAGGCGGCTCATCGGGCCGCGACCGCCGCCGCCGAGTCGCCCTCGATCAGCCCGTCGCGGACCGCGACCCGGCGCGGCACCGAGGCGGCGATCTCCTCGTCGTGGGTGATGATGACCAGGGTCGCGCCGCCCTCGTTCAGCCCGCGCAGCAGCTCCATCAGCTCGCCGCCGGTGCGGGTGTCGAGGTTGCCGGTCGGCTCGTCGGCGAGGATGATCGCCGGCTCGCCGATCAGCGCCCGCGCCACCGCGACCCGCTGGCGCTCGCCGCCTGAGAGCTTGGCGGCGTTGTGGCGCTCGCGGTGGGAGAGGCCGACCCGGGCCAGCGCCTCGGCGGCGCGGCGGCGGCGTTCGGCGGCGGGGACCCCCGCATAGAGGAGGCCGTCGGCGACGTTGTCGATCACCGGCGCCGCCTCGAGCAGGAAGAAGCGCTGGAAGACGAAGCCGAGCCGGGTGGCGCGGAGGCCAGCGAGCTCGTCGTCGCTCGCCTGGGAGAGGTCGCGGCCCTCGATCGCGACGCTGCCGCCGCTCGGCCGGTCGAGCGTCCCCATCACGTGGAGGAGGGTCGACTTGCCCGAGCCGGAGGGGCCGACGATCGCGGTCAGCTCGCCGGCCCCGACGCTCAGCGAGACGCCGCGCAGCGCCTCGACCCCGCCCGAGTAGGTCTTGCGGACGTCGCGCAGCTCGAGGACCGGATCGCTCACCGTCCCATCTCCACGGTCAGCCCGGGACGCAGCCCCTTCCCCTCGACCTCGACATAGCCATTCGCGGCGAGGCCGGGGGTGACGACGATCTGCCGACGGGTGGCGCCTTCGCGGGCGTAGACGGCGAAGCGTTCGCCGCCAATCGCGACGAGCGCGGTAAGCGGCACGCTGAGCACGTGCTTGCGGACCTGCTGGGTGAAGAGGACGTTGACCGTCGCCCCGTCGAGGGCGGGGATGCGGTGCTTGCCGGTCACCGAGACCGTCGCTTCGAGTCCCGGTTCGGCTTCTTCGCCGGTCGCGCCTTCGCCATCCGAGGATTCGACCGCGGCCAGCCGGCGCACCTCGCCGGGGACGTCGGCGCCGCCGGGCAGGACCACCTCGACCTTCTGGCCCCGCTGGGCGATCGACTGCTGGTCGGCTTCCAGTTCGACGCTGACGACGCGGCGGGTCGAGCTCGTGCGGAGGACCGGGACCGACGGCGGTTCGGCTCCCCCTTCGGATTCGGCTTCGCCACCGCCCCCGCCCCCGAGCGCTTCGCCCAGCGTCGCTTCCACGGCGGTGACTCGCTGGGGGCCGCGGAGGAAGGCGACCCGGCCGAGTTCGACTTCGCCGGTCGCTTCGAGCCCGTGGGCTTCCTGCCACGCGCGAACCGCGGCGGCGGTCTCGTAGGTGAATTCGTCATCGACAGCTCCAGGCGAATAACCAAGGCTTGCCAGATTGCGCTCGAGCTGTTCGACGTCCCTGCCTGCGGTGACCCCTTCGGCCAGGGTCCGGTAGGCCGGGACCGCCCCGTACATCAGCAGCACCGGTTCCCCGGCCAGTCCGTACAGGCGCTCGCCGTGGCGGACCACGTCGCCGGGCGCCGGCAGCGCGGTCACCGTCCCGGAGAGCCGGGCGAGCACCGTGGTTTCGCCGGCGTAGCCGATCGTCCCGGAGGCGGTCAGGTGTTCGGCCAGGGTGCGGCGCTCGACCTTGCCGGTGGCGGTGGCACCGGCGGCGGCGGAGGAGTCGGCCGTGGCGCCCCCACCGGAGCCGGCGAGCAGCAGGACCAGCACCGCGGCGGCAAACACCGCCGCTGCTGCGGCGAGCGGCGCCCACCGGCGAACCCTCGCCAACCGAGGGCGCTCGCGCCCTGCCCGCTCGGCCTCCACCTCAGCCCCCGATGTTGATGCCGTGCGTTTCCAGGGTCTTGCCCTGGCAGGCTTCCCGCGCGGCTTCGAATTCGGGTGAGCCCGTATCGATCCCGGCGATGTCCAGGTGCACTTTGCCGGGGCCGAGGAACGTCGGGTCCCCCATGTCGATGCCGTGTTCGCGCACGCACTTGGCGAAGGCGAGCCAGCCTTCCTTGAATTCTTCGCCTTCTTCGGCCGAGAGTTCCTGGCCGGCGTCGCCGAGCTTTCCGTTGCAGGCGGCGAGCGCCTTCTTGGTCTTCGGGTCGTTGCCGCCGACATCGATGCTCTGGCCCGCCTTCGGGTCTTCCATTTCGACCCCGTGCGCGCGCATGCATTCGGCGAATTCGAGGCCGGCTTCTTCTTCGGCGGCGGCCGTGCCGCCGTCCCCGCCCGAGCCCGAGCCGCCGCCGCAGGCCACCAGCCCGACGACGCAGAGCGCCAGCCCGAGCGCGATCGCCCAGTACTTCGTCTTCATTTCCACTCCTTTGCCGGTTCGCTGTAGATCAGCCGGCCAGCTTGGGCGCCGCGGCGTTGCCCGGGCGTATGCGATTTTCGATATGCGGACGAAATGCTCCGCCGGGCACGCGGTGCCCCGGGACGGCGGCGGCGACCAGCCCCTCGGCGGCATCAGCCGCGGCGCCGAGCAGCCCCGCCGTGTCGCTGCCTTCCCCCTGTCCCATCACCACGCCGACCGCGGTCCGCCGGTGGCCGCCGACCGTGACGTGGGTGAAGAAGGCCAGGCACCCTCCGGCGGCGGAGTCCGAGCCGGTCTTGCCGCCGTAGCCATCGGCGACCAGCGGGTTGAAGTTGGTGACCGTGCCGACGACCGGCAGGGTGGCGCTCTCCATCTGCACGATCCGGCGGAAGACGGGGTAGCTCATCGCCTGGCGGAAGACGCGCAGTTGGTCGGCCGCGGTCGACACCGTGCCGGGGTCGAACCCGCTGGGGTCGGTGTAGGTCGTGTGCTTCATCCCGAGGGCGCCGGCCTCGGCGTTCATCGCGTTGACGAAGTCCGCTTCGCTGCCCCCCACCCCGGCGGCGAGCATCCGGGCGATGTTGTTCCCGGAGGGGATCAGCAGCGCCTCCAGCAATTGGCGCTCCGTCAGCCGCTCCCCGGCATCCACGGCCACCACCGAGGCGCCCGCGTCGGCTTCCTCGTCCACCGCCTCCGCCTGCGCCGCGGTGACGGTCATCGTGAACCCGCCATCGCCACCGCTCAGCGGGTAGCGCTTCAGGGTCAGGTAGGCGGTCATGACCTTGGCCAGGCTGGCAATCGGAGCCGCATCCTGGTGCGGGCTCACCGCGGGCACGCCGTCGCCGAGCACGATCGCCGCCTGCCCCTGCTGCGGCCACCTGGAGGGCGGCAGGTAAGTGCTTGCCCTGCCGTCGAACAGCTGGGCCTGGTCGGCGAGCAGGTGCCAGGCCGCGGCGATCGGGGTGGCGACGAGGAGAAGGGCGAGCACCGCGACCAGCACCGTCGGCCGGACGCGCCGTCGCGCACGGTAGGTGCGCGGCGCCGCTCTTCGTACCGGTTCGCTGTAGGCCACGCCGCCAGTCTCGACAGCGGTCTGTTGCCGGCACGTAAGGCGTTTTCGATACGCCCACGAAATGCGCGGCGGAGGCGCTGGAGGTCGATCCCGGGCGGCGCTGCGGCGGCGGGGGAGGGGACGGGAAAGGGACGCGGCCATCCCGGCGGCGGCCCGGGCGGGCTGAGGCCACCGCCGAGACGGGAAAGGGACGCGGCCATCCCGGCGGCGGCCCGGGCGGGCTGAGGCCACCGCCGAGATGGCCGGGTCTGCGGGGGGAGGCGAGGGTGCGGGGCCCGGGCCTGCGGTGCGAGAAATCCGTCCCATGGCCGATCTCTCGCACCGCAACGCCGGCCGGGTCAAAGCGTCCGGGGTTCGTGACGAAGACGGCGGGAACGTCACAGGCCGTTGCCGGTCTCGAACGGTCAGGAATCTGCGCGGTTAGAAATCCGCGCCATGGGTGGATAAGTAACCACGCAGATTCCTGACCGTTGAGGACCGTGGCATCTCCGTGACGGACCTCCCGTCCCTGTGACGGAACCTCCCGAAAACTCCCCGTCCCGGGCGTCTCGGAGGCGGCCTCAGCCTGCCCGGGTCGCCTCCGAGACGCCCGGGCCCGCCGTCCCCAATCGACCGGGCCCCGAATCCCGCCGTCCCCGGCCACGCCGTCCCAAACCCTCAGCCCCGAACCCCGCCGCGGCCCCGCCCGAGCGCCGCTGCGCCCCTTTCCGCTGTTCCTTATGGTCGCTAGGCGACCATAAGGAACAGCGGAACGCACCCGGCCCTGGAATCGACCTTCTACGCGTGCGTCGCGAGCTCGGCGGCGGCGAGCGAGGGCACGCGCTCGGCCTCTCCGTAGGCGCGCACCACGGCGTCGAGTCGCACCGCGCGGCTGCCCTTGACGAGCGCCGCGTCGAGTGACCGGGTGCACCGACGTGACCACTGTGACCGGGCGAGGCGTGGTGATGACCGGAGGCAGCGGGCTGTCCCGGCAGATGGCCGGGTGCCCTCGACTGGTTCTGGTGGGCCGAGGCGACCGGGACCGACGCGAACAGCAGCGCGACGATGGTGGCGAGCCCGGCGATCAGCGGGCGGATGCCGCCATTCAAGGCAGCGCGATGTTGCCGGCGGGTAAGCGATTCTCGATACGCCGGCGATATGCTCGGACCCGCAGCATCCAGAGCATGCGCGTGCTGATCGTCGAGGACGAGCCTTACCTGGCGGAAGCCATCCGCGATGGCCTCCGCCTCGAGGCGATCGCGGCCGACATCGCCGCCGACGGCGACGCCGCCCTCGGGCTGCTGGGCATCAACGCCTACGACATCGCCGTCCTCGACCGCGACATCCCCGGGCCGTCCGGCGACGAGATCGCCAGGCGCATCGTCGCCTCCGGCAGCGGTATGCCGATCCTCATGCTCACCGCCGCCGACCGGCTCGACGACAAGGCGTCGGGGTTCGAGCTCGGCGCTGACGACTACCTGACCAAGCCGTTCGAGCTGCAGGAGCTGGTGCTCCGGCTCCGCGCGCTCGATCGCCGCCGCGCCCACAGCCGGCCGCCGGTCTGGGAGATCGCCGGGGTGCGCCTGGACCCGTTCCGCCGCGAGGTCTACCGCGACGACCGCTACGTCGCGCTCACCCGCAAGCAGTTCGCCGTGCTCGAGGTGCTGGTCGCCGCCGAAGGCGGCGTGGTCAGCGCCGAGGAACTGTTGGAGCGGGCCTGGGACGAGAACGCCGACCCGTTCACCAACGCGGTCCGGATCACCGTCTCCGGCCTGCGCAAACGTCTCGGCGAGCCGGAGATCATCGCCACCGTGCCCGGCGTCGGCTACCGGATCAGCACCTGACCATGCCCCGCCTGCCCGCGCCGACCGTCCGCCTGCGCCTGACCCTCCTCTACGGCGGACTGTTCTTCATCTCCGGGCTGGTGCTGCTGGCGATCACCTACCTGCTCTTCCGCGAAGCTACCGGGGTCAACGTGATCGTCCCGGAAGGATCTCGCGCTCAGAGGACCGGCGCGAGCGCTGAACTCGAACTGAGGTACCACGAAGCGGTCGAACGTTCCACCGACGCTCTCCATCAAGGGCTCTTCCGGTCCCTGATCGTGCTGGCGATCATGACCATGGTCTCGATCGCCCTCGGCTGGCTGGTCGCGGGCCGGGTCCTGCGCCCGCTGCGCGCGATGACCGCGACCACCAGGCAGATCTCCGAGCGCAACCTGAACGAGCGCCTCGCGCTCCCGGGCCCCCAAGACGAGCTGAAGGACCTCGCCGACACCATCGACGGCCTCCTCGCCCGGCTCGAGGCACACGTCGCCGAACAGCAGCGGTTCGCCGCCAACGCCTCGCACGAGCTGCGCACCCCGCTGGCGGTCACCCAGACCCTCCTCGACGTCGCCCGCGCCGATCCCGACCGGGGCGACGGCGAACTCGTCCGGCAGCTCCACGAGGTCAACGCCCGGGCAATCGACCTCACCGAGGCGCTGCTCCTCCTGAGCCGCACCGACCAGCGCTCCTTCACCCGCGAACCGGTCGACCTCTCGCTGCTGGTGGAAGAAGCCACCGAGACCCTCCTCCCCCTCGCCGAGAAGCGCGGCGTCACCGTCGAGACCTCCCCCGTCCCGACCCCGACCTTAGGCTCGCGCGCCCTCCTCCTTCAGCTGACGACGAACCTCATCCACAACGCGATCATCCACAACCTCCCGGAGCGGGGCACCGTGTGGGTGACGACCGCCGCTCACCCCGAAAGCGTCGAGCTCACCGTCGAGAACACCGGCGAGGAGCTCGCCCCCGAGCTGGTCTCCCGGCTCACCGAGCCGTTCCTCCGCGGCACCGAACGCGTACGAACCGACCAGACCGGCGTCGGCCTCGGCCTGGCGATCGTGAAGAGCATCGCCGAGGGGCACGACGGCACCGTCACCCTGGCCCCCCGCCCCGCCGGCGGCCTCCGGGTCGAGGTCGAACTGCCGGCCGCATCCTCGGGTGAGCCCGCCTGAGATGGGGACTGGGTGAACGGGACGGCCGGCCGACCCTCAGACGGCGTAGGTCAGGATCACGATCCCCGAGGCGAGCCGGTCGACGTCGGTGAGCTCGAGCTGGGCGCTGGTGCCGGCGCGGAAGAGCAGGTCGGAGGGCTCACCGGCGCCGACCATCAGCGGGTGGACCCAGAGGCGCACCTCGTCGAGGAGTCCGGCGTCGAGCAGGGTCCTGGTCACCGGGCCGAATCCGTACTGGACGATGTCTCCACCGCTCCCCTTGCGGCGGCCGATCTCCTCGACCAGGTCCTCGGCGACGACGGTGGTGTTGTTCCACTCCGGGTCCGACAGGGTGGTCGAGGCGACGAGCTTCTCCATCGAGTTGATCTTGTCGCTGAAGGGATCCCCCGACTGGGCCGACCAGACCGGCGCGAACCCTTCGTAGGTACGGCGGCCCATGAGGACGGTCTCGGACTCGAGCAGGAGCTGGAGCTGGACCTCCTGGGCGCGCCCGTCGTCCTCATGGCGGCCCGAGGGCCAGTCCTGCGGGTTCTCGATCGCTCCGTCGAGGGTGATGTAGGTGGAGTTGACTATGCGTGACATCGGTGTGTGCCTCCTCTAGTGCCCGCTGGGGGCGATGTTGTGATTTAGGTGGAAGACGTTGTCGGGGTCGAAGGCGTCCTTGAGCGCGCGCAGGCGAGCGAGCTTGGCGGCCCCATAAGCCTGGCGGACGCCGCCCTGGCCCTCGTCGCTGAGGGCGTTGACATAGGCACCCTTGGCGAAGGGTGCGATCCGCGCCGCATCGGCATGGGTGGCGGCGCGCCGCTCGTCATCGCGGTCGGGGTCGGTCCACCCCGCGGCGGCGACGTACTCGAACCGCGCCCCGCGATGGTCGAAGGCGCTGTCCTCGTCGGCCACTTCGGCAATCGCGCCGCCGTAGGTCTGGAGGCTGACGTTCGGGCTCGACGCATCACGTCCGGCCAGCAGCGCGGCGATCGCCTCGTCGGGCAGGTCGGGGAGGTAATGGCCCTTCCAGTAGCGCCGGCGGGCGTGGCCCTCGATGCTGTCGTCGCTGGTCTGAAGCTCGAGGTAGGAGAGCTCCTCGACCCGCGCCTCGCGTCCCGGCGCCAACCGCGACAACTGCTCGACCAGGCGCTCGGCGGCGCGCTCGCGCGGACCGACCCAGACGAAGCCGAGATTGGCGCGATCGCCCTGCAGGCCGGCGGTGAAGGTCGCCTCGCGTGGCGCGCTCGCCGCCAGCTCGCGCCAGCCGGCCATCGCCTCGGCGGCCTCGTCGGGACCGAAGGGGACCTCGGCGACCAGCGTCGGACCGGGCACGGGATGCAGCCGGAACTCGAACTCGGTGACGATGCCGAAGTTGCCGCCGCCACCGCGCAGGCCCCAGAAGAGCTCCGGGTGCTCCTCGACACTGGCCCGGATCACGGAGCCTTCGGCGGTCACCAGCGTGTAGGCGACGACGTTGTCGCAGGTCAGCCCATGCTTGCGGGCCAGCCAGCCCATGCCACCGCCGAGCGTGAGGCCGCCGACGCCGGTGTGGGAGACGTTGCCGGCGGTGGTCGCGAGTCCATGCCGCTGGGCGGCGCGGTCGAGGGCGCCGAGGAGCGCGCCGCCGCCGACCGTCGCACGGCGCGCCACAGGGTCGATGCGGACCGAGCTCAGCGGCCGCAGGTCGATCATCAGCCCACCGTCGGGGACGGCGAGGCCGGCGATGTTGTGACCGCCACAGCGGATGCCGATCTCGAGGTCGGCTTCGCGGGCGAACGCGACCGCGGCCCGCACCTCCTCGGCATTGGCACAGGGAGCGATCGCCGCGGGCCGGTGGTCGACCATCGCGTTCCAGACGGTCCGGGCCGCCTCGTAGGCCGACCCGCCCGGCCGGAGCAGACGGGGTTGGGGACTGTAGGGACGGGTGAGTACGGCGCTTGCGTTTTCCATGGTGGCAGGCTTCCATCAATCGGTACTGGTTTTAAGATCCAATCCGATGCCTATTTCAAGGACCAATTCTCCGATCGCGACCGAGGTGCTGGTCCAGCTCGAGCGCGGCAGCGGCGTCGCTCTCCACCGCCAGGTCGAGGTCGCCCTGCGCGATGGGATCCGCTCCGGCACCCTCTCTCCGGGCTCCTCCCTGCCCCCCACCCGGAGGTTGGCCGAGGAGCTCGGCGTCTCCCGCGGGGTCGTCGTCGAGGCCTACTCCCAGCTCGTCGCCGAGGGCTATCTGCGCAGTCGCAGCGGCGGCTACACCCAGGTCGCCGGTGAGCTCAGCCGGGCGGTGCCGGGCGAGCCGGCGGCGTCGGCGGCGCCTCCACCGACGGTGGAGGTCGACTTCGGCTACGGCCGCGCCAACGTCGCCGCGTTCCCACGCCGAGCCTGGCTGCGGTCGGTCCGCCGGGTGATCACCGAGGCGCCCGACGAGCGACTCGCCTACCCGGACGGCCAGGGCGCGCCGGAGCTGCGCGAGGCCCTCGCCGATTACCTGAACCGCGTCCGCGGCACCGTGGCCCGGCCCGAGCACGTCGTGATCACCAACGGCTACGCGCAAGGGATCTCGCTCCTGCTCCAGGTGCTGGCCGCGCAGGGGGCGAAGCGGCTGGCGGTCGAGGACCCCTCGGCCGACGACGACGCTCGCGTGGTCGCGCCGCGGCTCGGGATCGAGGTGGTCCCGGTGCCGGTGGACGAGGGTGGGATCCGCGTCGACATCCTCGAGCGGACGAGCGCCGACGCACTCATCCTCACTCCCTCGCACCAGTGGCCGACCGGCGCGGTCCTCTCGGCCGACGCCCGCGCGGCCGTCGTCGCCTGGGCGCAGCGCACCGGCGCCCTCGTGGTCGAGGACGACTACGACGCCGAGTACCGCTACGACCGGGCGCCGATCGGCGCGATCCAGGGGCTCGCCCCCGACCAGGTCGTCTATGCGGGAACCGCCAGCAAGACGCTCGCGCCGGGCTTTCGCCTCGGCTGGTTCGTCCTGCCGCCGCGGCTGATCGAGGCCTTCGCCGAGGAGAAGATCGTCGCCGACCGCGGCTCGCCACTGATCGACCAACTTGCTTTCGCCGACTTCCTCGTCCGCGGCGAGTTTGATCGCCACCTGCGCCGCATGCGCCCGATCTACCGCGACCGCCGCGACGCCCTGATCGAGGAGCTCGCCGAGCGCCTGCCGCGACTGCGCCCGACCGGCATCGCCGCCGGCCTGCATCTGGTCGCCTGGCTTCCCGAAGGGGTCGAGGAGGCCGGGGCGGTTGCGGCCGCGGCAGACCATGGGGTGGCGATCGCGGGCGTCTCTCCTTACCGCCTCACGGCCTCCCGCCAAGGCGGTCTGATCTTCGGCTACTCGGACCTCAGCTCCACCGCGATCCGCCGCGGCGTCAGACTGCTGGCCGAGGCCCTCGCGGTGGATCCGAGGGGCGGGCCGGCGGCTGGCCCTCAGGCGGCTGCGGGGGTGGAAGCTCACGCCTCGCGCGGCTGATAGGCGGCCCTGGCGGGCTAAGGCCGCCCATCAGCCGCCGGGCGGGGAGGTTTCGAAGGCGCGGGTCTCGGGACGAAGGCGCAAGGGTTCCTCACCTTCCCGCGCGGCGCTAACCGCTCAAAAAGATGTGTGTCTAGTTTCGGTTGCTGTGGACCCAAAACTAAACACACATCATCTTGAGCAAAGCTGCCGACCGGGATTCCCGCACCGAAGCCGCACGGAACCGTCACTTCTCGCGCCTCCCGTGACCCTTCCCCGCCTCCCGAGGAGCCGTGGATGCCGGGCCGACCTCAGATGACGCGGGTCGGACCGGCATCCACGGCTCTCGCGGGGTCCCGACCCTCTACCGATACCAACCTGGGACCGTGGTGCTGGCGGTGGCGCCGGCGTTCCTGTTCGGCCACGGCGGGCCGCCGGTCAAGCTGGTCGCCGGCTCGATCGCGCTCGCGTTCGCCTTCGGCGCGATCGTGCTGTCGGCCGAGGCGTTCGTCTGAGGCGCGCTACTGGATCAGGCGGGCGCGCATACGGTCGATCGCGATCCGCCAGGTGAGGACGGCGAAGGCGACGAGGAAGGCGAAGCGGGCGAGGTCCCACCATTCGAAGCCGAAGGCGCCGCCGCGGACCAGTTCGACCAGCTGGTGCAGCGGGTTGGCCTGAGCGATCACCTGGAAGAACTGGGGCAGGCCGTCGATCGGGAAGAAGGTGCCGGCGACCAGGAAGAGCGGGGTCACGAACAGCGCCGTCACGTAGTTGAACTGGTCGATCTTGGCGACCACCGCCGCCATCGTGATCCCGAAGCCGGCGAAGCCGAGGGCGGTGACGAAGGCGAAGAGCGGGACCAGCAACATGCCCGGCGCCGGTTCGAGGCCCCAAAAGAAGGTGACGATCAGCGGCACGCAGCCGTAGACCGCTGAGCGGGTCGCGATCCAGAGCATCTCCGCGGTGACCAGCTCGTCGATGTCGACCGGCGCCGCCAGGATCGCTTCATAGGTGTTCTGGAAGCGGTGCTTGACGAAGGTGCCGAACATCGCCGGCAGGGCGCTGGAGAAGATCACCGCGGTGGCGACCATGCCGGTGCCGACGAACTGGATGTAGGGGACGCCTTCGACTTCGTCGACCAACGTCGCCCCCAGCCCGAGCCCGAAGGCGAGCAGGTAGACGAGCGGTTCGAGCACGCTGGAGAAGGTCGTCCCGCGCCAGTAGGTGCGGAAGTTGGCGACCTCTCGGCTCATCACCCCGGCGATCGCCGCCGGTTCCAGCCTGCGCATCGGACGCGAGGGCGCCGTCGTCACCGCCTCGGCCGCGATCCCCTCGCCCGCCGCGCTCACTCCGCCTCCTCCCCGGTCAGCAGCACGAAGACGTCCTCGAGCGTCGCCGCCCGCACCACGGCGTCCTCGGGCACGGTGCCGTTCCCGGCCCGCTCGGAGCCGACGATCGCGATCGCCGGCCCGGCCGGGCGCACCCGCAGGCCCGCCGCCTCCGCCTCGGCCCGCAGCTCTTCCAGCCTCTGCGGCGGCGCGTAGACCTCGGCGGTGTGGGTCCCGGCGTGGGTGGCGATCAGCTCGCCCGGCCGGCCGCGGCTGATCACCTTGCCCTGGTGCATCACCGCGACCTCGTCGGCGAGCCGTTCGGCCTCCTCGATGTAGTGGGTCGACATCAGGATCGTCGTCCCCCTCTCTTTCAGCCTGCCGATCAGCGTCCACAGCTCGGTCCGGATCTGGGGGTCGAGGCCGACCGTCGGCTCGTCCAGCAGGACCAGCCGCGGTTCGTGGACGAGGCCGCGGGCGAGCAGCAGCCGGCGCCGCATCCCGCCCGAGAGCTTCTCGACCGCGTCGCGCCGGCGCTCGCGCAGGCGGGCGATGTCAAGCGCTTTGTCGACCGCGGCGCCGACGTCCTTGACCCGGTAGAGCCGCGCGTAGACGGCGAGGTTGTCTTCGACCGTGACGTCGATGTCGAGGTTGTCGAGCTGCGGCACCACCCCCATCAGCGCCCGCGCTTCCTTCGACTGCCGCGGCAGCTCGTGGCCGAGCACCCGCAGCTCGCCGGAGTCGGCGATCGCCTGCCCGGTCAGCAGCCGCATCGTCGTCGACTTGCCGGCGCCGTTCGGCCCGAGCAGTCCGAGGCAGATCCCTTCCGGCACGTCGAGGTCGAGCCCATCGACGGCCCGGATCGGCCCGAAGCTCTTCACCACCCCTTGTAGTTCGATCGCCCCCACTGAGAGTGACGCTAGCGACTCAGCTTGTCGCGGGCGCGGCGCGTCGTCCGCCGACGTAGGTTTCGCGGACGATCGGGACGCCGGGGCGGTAGACGAAGTCGATCGGGGAGGCGGCGTCGAGGACGATGGCGTCGGCGCGGGCGCCGATCGCGAGGCGGCCGACGTCGCTGCGGCGGAGGCTGATCGCCCCGCCCAGGGTGGCGGCCTGGACCGCCTCGTCGACGGTCATGCCCATGTCGCGGACGGCGAGGGCGATGCAGAAGGCCATCGAGGTGGTGTTGCTGGAGCCCGGGTTGGTGTTGGTCGCCAGGGCGACCGTGGCGCCCGCGTCGATCACGCGGCGCGCCGACGGGTACGGCCGGCGGGTCGAGAAGTCGGTCGCGGGGAGGAAGGTGGCGACGGTCTCGCTCGCGGCGAGCGCCTCGACGTCGGCATCGCTCAGGTAGGTGCAGTGGTCGACCGAGGCGGCGCCCATCTCTACGGCGAGCTGGACACCGTCGCCGGGACCAAGCTGGTTGCCGTGGACCCGGGCCGCGAGCCCGGCCGCCTTACCTGCCTCGAGGACCGCCCGAGACTGATCGGCGTCGAAGGCGCCGCGCTCGCAGAAGACGTCGATCCAGAGGCAGAAGGGAGCGCAGGCGACCAGCATCTCCCCACAGACGAGTGCGACATAGGCGTCGGGGTCGGACTCGTACTCGGCGGGGACGACGTGCGCGCCGAGGAAGGTGACGTCGTCGGTGAACCGGGCCGCGACGTCGCACGACTTCGCTTCGGCGGCGACTTCGAGGCCGTATCCCGACTTGATCTCGACGTGGGTGATGCCGGCGCGGAGGCCCTCCTCGCGCCGCGCCCGGGTCAGCCGCTCCAGCTCGGAGGCGTCGGTCGCGCGGGTCGCCTCGGCGGTGACCCGGATGCCGCCCGCGGCGTAGCTCTCTCCTGCCATGCGGGCCGCGAACTCCGCCGCCCGGTCGCCGGCGAAGACCAGGTGGGTGTGGCTGTCGACGAATCCCGGCATGACGCAGCGACCGCCCACGTCGACCCGCTCGTCGACTGCGACCCCGGCGTCCTCGACCGCGCTCACCACCCCGTCCTCGAAGACGACCGCCGCCCCGTCGCGCTTGCCCAGCGGGCCCTCGCCGAGGGCGGGATCGTTGGTGATCAGCAGGCCGATGTTGTCGAGGGCGAAGGAGGTCATGCTCCGCCCGTGCCGAGAGCGGCGATCGAGTCGCGCAGCTCGCGCTCGACGTCCAGCTTCAGGTGCCGCCCGTCGCGGACCACGAACTCGCCGCCGACGATGACGTTGGTGACGTCGGCGGCCGTCGCGGCGAAGGTGATCGAGGCGGCGGCCGAGGCGGGGGTGATCCCGGCGAGCCTCACCCCGTCGCCCCTTAGGTTGACGAAGTCGGCGAGCCGGCCCCGTTCGATCGCCCCGGCCTCCGGCCACCCGATCGCGTGATGACCCTCCTCGGTGGCCGCGATGAGCAGGGCCGCGGCGTCCTGATTGCCGCGTTCGAGCCGCGCCAGCCGATCGTCGAGCTCGACCGCCCGGCACTCCTCGAAGAGGTCGATGACGGCCTGCGAGTCGCTGCCGACGGCGGGGCGCACGCCGGCTGCCCGGAGCGCCGCGGCCGGCCCGATGCCGTCGGCGAGGTTGCGCTCGGTGGTCGGACAGAAGCAACAACTGGCGCCCGACGCGCCGAGCAACGCGATGTCGTGGTCGGTCGGGTGGGTGACGTGGATCGCGGTGAAGCGCTCGGACACGGCGCCCGCCTCGCTGAGCAGCTCGGTCGGGGTGCGCCCGTACGCGGCCCGACATGCCTCGTTCTCGGCGGGCTGCTCGGAGACGTGGGCGTGCAGCGGCAGCCCGCGCTCCCGAGCCCACCCGGCGACGAGCGCCGCCTCCGCGGGCAACACGGCGCGGACGCTGTGGATCGCGGCGCCCACCCGCACGCCGGGCCCGGTCTCGATCTCCGCGACCCGGTCGGCCCAGCGCTCGGCGGTCCCGTCGGAGAAGCGCCTCTGGCCCGGCCCGAGCTCCTCGCCGATCCCACCATGGAGATAACAGGCGTCGATCAGCGTGATCCGGATCCCCGCCTCGCGAGCGGCGGCGATCACCGCGGCGCCCATCGCGTTCGGGTCCTCATAAGGGGTGCCGTCGGGAGCGTGGTGGACGTAGTGGAACTCACCGACGCCGGTCACCCCCGCGAGCGCCATCTCGCCGAAGGTCGCTCGGGCGAGCGCGAAGTAGTTGTCCGGGTCGAGCCATGCCGCCGCCTCGTACATCCGCTGCCGCCAGGTCCAGAACGTGCCCTCGCCGACCTCGGTCTTGGCGCGGAAGGCGCGTTGGAAGGCATGCGAGTGGGCGTTGGCCAGGCCCGCCAGCGTGTAGCCGGGCAGGACGACGGCGTCGGGCGGCGCCTCCGCGAGTCCGATCCGGACGCTGACGATCCGCTCCCCCTCGACGTCGATCAGGACGCCCGCCGTCGCGTCCTCCGAACCCAGCCAGGCGTACTCACACCAGAACTTCATCGTCAACAGGACCTCACGAGCCGACCCGCGCGACCAGCGCCTCGATCCGCCGGGCGAACTCGTCTTTGCCGTGGAGCTCGAACTCCGCCCAGGTCGAGAGGCTCGACATGTCGGCCATCCGGTCGACGAAGAGGATGCCGTCGAGGTGGTCGGTCTCGTGTTGGAAGGTCCCGGCGCTGAGCCCGCGCCAGGTCTCCTCGTGCGGCTCGCCCTCGCGGTCCAGATAGCGGACGCCGACGTTCTCGAAGCGCTCGAGGTCGCCGCGCAGGTTCGGCATCGACAGACACCCCTCGTTGGTCGCGAAGGTCACGCCGTCGAGCGAGCGGAGCGCCGGGTTGACGATCACGGTCAGCGGGATCGGCGGCTTGTAGGGGTAGCGCGGGTTGCCCTCGCGCACCTCGATCACCGCGATCCGCAGCGGCACGCCGACCTGCGGCGCGGCGAGCCCGGCCCCGTCCGCCGCCCGCATCGTCTCGATCATGTCGTCGATCAGCAGCTGGACCTCGGCGCCAGCGAGCTCCTCCGCGGTGACCTCCCGGGCCACCCTCCGCAGCACCGGATCGCCGAGCTCGCGGATCGGCAGGATGGACATCAGGCGCTCCCGCGCGGGGGCGCCACGGGCGCCATCAATCCGCCTCGCGCATCGGCACGCGGACGCCGCGCTCCTCGGCGACCTCGATCGCCCGCTCGTACCCCGCGTCGGCGTGGCGGATCACGCCCATGCCGGGGTCCGAGTGGAGCACCCGGTCGAGCTTTTCCGCGGCGAGGTCGGTGCCGTCGGCGACGCACACCATCCCGGCGTGCAGAGAGCGACCGATCCCCACCCCGCCGCCGTCGTGGATGCTCACCCAGGAGGCGCCCGAGGAGGTGTTGACGAGCGCGTTCAGCAGCGGCCAGTCGGCGATCGCGTCGGAGCCGTCGGCCATCGCCTCGGTCTCCCGGTAGGGCGAGGCGACCGAGCCGGAGTCGAGGTGATCGCGGCCGATCACGATCGGGCCCTTCAGCTCGCCGCTCGCGACCATCTCGTTGAAGCGCAGCCCCAGCCGGTGGCGCTCGCCGTAGCCGGCCCAGCAGATCCGCGCCGGCAGCCCCTGGAAGGCGATCCGCTCGCCGGCGAGGCGGATCCAGCGTTCGAGCGACTTGTCGCCCGCCAGCACGTCGAGCACCGCGGCGTCGGTGGCGGCGATGTCGGCGGGATCGCCGGACACCGCGACCCAGCGGAACGGCCCCTTGCCCTCGCAGAACAGCGGCCGCACGTAGGCGGGGACGAAACCGGGGTAGTCGAAGGCGCGCTCGAAGCCGCCCAGCCGCGCCTCGGCGCGGAGGCTGTTGCCGTAGTCGAAGACCTCGGCGCCGCGGTCGAGGAATTCGACCATCGCCGCGCAGTGGGCGGCGATTGCCGTGCGCGCGCGTTTCACGTACTCGTCCGGGTCCTCCACCCGCAGCCGCTCCGCCTCCTCCAGGCTGATCAGGTTCGGCACGTAGCCGTTCAGCGGGTCGTGGGCGCTGGTCTGGTCGGTGACGATGTCGGCCTCGAAGTCCCCCGCCAGGAGCGCGGGCAGGACGTCGACGGCGTTGGCGCAGAGGCCGACGCTGAGCGGCCGTCCCTCCCGCTTCGCCGCCAGGCAGCGACGGATCGCGTCCTCGAGGTCGTCGGCCTCCTCGTCGAGGTAGCGGGTCTCCAGGCGGCGGGCGATCCGCTCGCGGTCGACCTCGATGCAGAGCGCGACGCCGCCGTTCATCGTGATCGCCAGCGGCTGCGCACCGCCCATGCCGCCGAGCCCCGCGGTGACGGTGATCGTCCCCGCCAGCGAGCCGCCGTGGCGGCGCCGCGCGATCTCGGCGAAGCACTCATAAGTCCCCTGCACGATCCCCTGGCTGCCGATGTAGATCCAGGAGCCGGCGGTCATCTGCCCGTACATCGTCAGTCCCTCGGCTTCGAGGCGGCGAAACTCGTCCCAGTTGTCCCATTCGCCGACCAGGTTCGAGTTGGCGATCAGCACCCGCGGCGCCCACTCGTGGGTGCGGAAGGCGCCGACCGGCTTGCCCGACTGGACGAGCAGGGTCTCGTCTCCTTCCAGCGTGCGCAGCGCCCGGACGATCGCGTCGAATGCCTCCCAGGAGCGCGCCGCCCGCCCGGTGCCGCCGTAAACGACGAGGTCCTGCGGCCGCTCCGCCACCGCGGGGTCGAGGTTGTTCATCAGCATCCGCATCGCGGCCTCCTGCGGCCAGCCCTTGCAGGACAGCTCGGGACCGTGCGGCGCGTGGATCTCGCGACTCACTCCAGACCTCCGATCACTTCCTCGACCTCCTCCACCAGCGCCCCGGAGGAGACCAGCCTCGCCGCCGCCTCGAGCTCGGGCGAGAGCCGGCGGTCGGGACCGAAGCCGGGCACCGCCGTACGCAGGCAATCGCGGGCCGCGGCGGTCGCCGGGGCCGGCTTCAGCGGCTCGCGTAGCTCCAGCGCCCGCACCCCGCAGACCAGCTCGATCGCGAGGATGCGCGCCAGGTTCTCGACCGAGCGGCGCAGCTTGCGCGCCGCGCCCCAGGCCATCGACACGTGGTCCTCCTGCATCGCGCTGGTCGGCACCGTGTCGCTGCTCGCCGGGACCGCCAGGCGCCGGTTCTCCGCCACCATCGCCGCCTGCGTGTACTGGCCGATCATCATCCCGGAGTTGACCCCCGGTTCCTCGGCCAGGAACGGCGGCAGGTTCATCGAGCGGGTCGGATCGAGCAGCCGGTCGGTGCGCCGCTCGGCGATCGCGCCGACGTCGGCGGCGGCGATCGCCAGCAGGTCGCAGGCGAGCCCGAGCGGCGCGCCGTGGAAGTTCCCGCAGGACTCGACCCGGCCGTCGGGCAGGACCATCGGGTTGTCGATCGCCGCGACCAACTCGGCGTCGGCGACATTGCCCGCGTAGACGATCGCGTCGCGGGCGGCGCCGTTGACCATCGGGGCGCAGCGAAGCGAGTAGGCGTCCTGGACGCGCGGGTCGTCGTGGCGGTGGCTGGCGACCACCTCCGAGCCGGCCAGGATCCGCGTCATGTTCGCCGCGCTGAGGCGCTGCCCGGGCTGCGGGCGCAGGGCGACCAGGTCGGCGGCGAAGGCGCGGTCGGTGCCGAGCAGCGCCTCGACCGAGATCGACGCCGAGAGGTCGGCGACCTTCATCAGCAGGTCGAGGTCGTGGAGGGCGAGGGTGAGCTGGCCGAGGATCCCGTCGGTCCCGTTGATCAGGGCGAGGCCCTCCTTGGCGCCGAGCTCGAGCGGCTCGATCCCCGCCGCGCGCAGGGCGTCGGCCGCGTCGAGGCACTCGCCGTCAGCGTCGCGGACCACACCCTCCCCCAGCAGCGGCAAGGCGCAGTGGGCGAGCGGCGCGAGGTCGCCGCTGGCGCCCAGCGACCCGTATTCCGGCACCACCGGGGTCAGCCCGGCGTTCAGCAAGTCGACGATCCGCTCGGCGACGACCGGCCGCACGCCGGAGAAGCCCATCGACAGGCTGCGGGCGCGCAGGAACATCGTCGCCCGCACCACCTCGCGCTCGACCTCGGGGCCCATCCCCGCCGCGTGCGACCGGAGCAGCGCCTTCTGCAGCTCCGCCCGCCGCGCGGCCGGGATCGGGGTCGTCGCCAGCGCGCCGAAGCCGGTCGAGACCCCGTACACCGGTTGGTCGGAAGCCACCAACGAGGAGACCACCGCGGCCCCGCGCTCCATCGCCGCCACCGCCGAAGGGCCGATCGTCACCGCCTCGCCCTCGCGCGCGACCGCGAGCACCTCCCGCCGGGCGACCCCCGCGTCGGTCAGCTCCACGCTCATGTGTCCAGGCTAGATGGTCGCCGTTGCGACGGGAAAGGGACCCGGCCATCTCGGAGGCGGCCCGGGCAGGCTGAGGCCGCCTCCGAGATGGCCGGGTCCGTGGGAGAGGCGAGGGTGCGGGTCCCGTGCGGGTCCCGGGGGAGGTTCGTGACGAAGGTGGGTGGATCTCACCGGTCAAGAAGATGTGTGTTTAGTTTTGGGTCCTCAGGGACCAAAACTCCACACGGAGACTCCTGACCGGTGAGATCCGGCCGCACCCCCACCTACTCCTCCTCGTCGCGCCCCCGGCGGAATTTCAGGGCCAGCCAGACGCGGGCGACCACCAAGGTCGCCCCCGCCGGGCCGAAGAAGGGCAGGCACTCCTCCACCGGCACGCCCGCGATATGGGCGAGCGGGGTCATACGCTGCGGGACCCGCGCTGGGAGGCGGTATCCACTTCGAGAGCACGCGTGAAGGGGGTCGCTTCGTCGTACTCGTCGTGGAGGTTCCACCAGACGTATGCCTGGGTCTGCGGGTACCCCTCGGGCGAGTCCTCCCAGATCTCCTGCCGACCCAGCGCGGTGATGTCGAGGTAGCTCCAGGTGGTGCCGAGGTTTTCGTCTCCCCGCATGTTCACGAAGTAGGTGCGGAAGATCCCGCCCTCGTCGTCGCGGATGAAGGCGTTGTGCCCGTGCCATTCGTCGACGCCGAAATCTTTGTCGAAGTCGTCGGTGATCGAGTACCAGGGCATCTTCCACCCCATCCGCTCCTTCCACTTCTGGATCTTGTCCTGGGGCGCGCGCGAGACGTAGGCGAGGGTTGTGTCGCGGGCATTCAGATGGGCGAGGTTGCTGACCTGGTCGGCGCCGAGGGAGCATCCGCGGCAACCGCTCTCGGGCCAGCCGTAGACCCCGGGCTCGTAGAAGTAGCGGTAGACGATCAGCTGGCGCCGGCCTTCGAACAGATCCGCCAGCCCGACCTCGCCCTCGGGCCCCTCGAACCGGTAGTCCTTGGTCACCGCGAGCCGCGGCATCCGGCGCCGTTCGGCGGCGAGCGCGTCCCGGGCGCGGGTCAGCTCCTTCTCCTTGACCAGCATCTTCTCGTGCGCTTCGTTCCACTCCTGCTCGGAGACGACGGGCGGCAAATGCATTTCGAACCTCTCTTTCGGGGATTGGGTTTGAAAGCAAAGATCCGCGGGGCCGCCGAAATCCATCGATGGATTTCGGCCGTCCACCGAGTCTCAGCTCCATATGCCGGTCGTCCACCTCGAGCTGCACACCCCCCACCTGCCGCCCGCGCGGGCGTTCTACGGCGAGCTGTTCGGCTGGCGCTCGGAGCGGGTCGAGACCGATCACGGCTCCTACCTCGCCGTCGGGCTCGGCGGCGAGGTCGGCGGGGGCATCGTCGAATGCGGCGTCACCCGGCCGCTCTGGCTCCCCTACGTCGAGGTCGAGCAGATCGCCGAGGCGACCGAGCGCGCGCGGTCGCTCGGTGCCACCGTCGTGCTCGGGCCGCGGGAGGGCCCGGCCGGATGGCGCAGCGTGGTCTCCACCGAGGCCGGGGGGCAGATCGCCCTCTGGCAGGCTAAGGAGTCGCGATGAACGACGAGCAGATCCTCGCCGCCGCGCGCCGCGGGGACGAACGTGCCTTCGCCGACCTGGTCGAGCCCTACCGCTCGCCGCTGCAGGCCCACTGCTACCGGATGCTCGGCTCCCGCACCGACGCCGAGGAAGCGCTCCAGGAGACGATGCTCGGCGCCTGGCGCGGCATCGGCCGCTTCGAAGGGCGCAGCTCGCTGCGCTCCTGGCTCTACACGATCGCCACCAATACCTGCCTGCGGGCGATCGAGCGGCGGCCGAAGCGGGTGCTGCCGATCGACTACGGCCCGGCGGCCGACCCCCACGACGAACCGCGCGGGCCGCTGGTCGAGTCGATCTGGATCGACCCCATCCCCGACGCCGAGGTCGAGAGTGGATCCGCCTCGCCGGATGCCCGCTACGAGGCGCTCGAGAGCGTCGAGCTCGCCTTCATCGCCGCGATGCAGCACCTCCCGGCGCGGCAGCGGGCGATCCTGATCCTCCGCGACGTGCTCGGCTTCTCGGCCCGCGAGACCGGCGAGGCCCTCGGCACGACCTCGGTGTCGGTCGACAGCGCCCTCCAGCGCGCCCACAAGACGGTCGACGCCCGCCTGCCCGAGCGCAGCCAGCAGGCGACGCTGCGGGCACTCGACAACGCCGACCTGAAACGCGTAGTCGAAGGCTACGTGCAGGCCTGGGAGCGTAAGGACATCGAGGCGATGGTGTCGATGCTGGCCGAGGACGCCGTCCTGGCGATGCCGCCGGAACCGCAGTGGTTCGCGGGCCGCGACGCCGTCGGCACCTTCCTCGGCCGCTTCCCCTTCGGCTCGGGCACGCGGGTCCGGATGCTGCCGACGCGGGTCAACGGGCAGCTGGCCTTCGGCCACTACGTCTGGAACGACGCCGCGGGCGCCTACCTGCCCGGCGAGCTCAGCGTGCTCACCTTGCGCGGCCGCGAGATCGCCGAGCTGATCGCCTTCCGGACGCCCGCGTCCTTCGCCGGCCTTGAGCTCCCGTCCGCGATCTGACCGCGCGGCAATGGATTTCGGCGCCCGCGCGGCTCTCTGTAGGAAACACGACCGACGGAGGGATGCGATGGACACCGAGGTGGACACTGAGATCAAGAGGGCGCTGGTGATCGGGGCGGGCAGCGGCATCGGCGCGGCGACCGCGACCGCTCTCGCCGGGGCGGGCTTCGAGGTCCTCGGGTCACGCAGCGACCGCGACGCGACCGACCCGGGCGAGGTGGCGGCGCTCTTCGAGGAGGCTGACCCCGACCTCGTCGTCCTCACCGCCGGGACCCGTCCGACGATGGCGACGATCGACGAGCAGTCGTGGGAGTCGTTCTCGGCTGCATGGAACGTCGACGTGAAGATCGCCTTCGAGGTCGGCCGCGCCGCGATCGCGCGGCCGCTTCGGCCCGGCTCGACCGTGGTGATCGTCGCCAGCGGCGCGGCGCTCGGCGGCTCGCCGAAGTCCGGCGGCTACGCCGGGGCAAAGCGCACCCAGATGTTCATGGCCGACTACCTCCAGCAGCTCGCCACCGCGCGCGAGCTGGGGATCCGCTTCGCTGCGGTGGCGCCGCAGCTCGTCGCCGGCACCGTGATCGCCGAGGTCGCGGCCAGCGCCTACGCGGCGGCGGGCGAGTCGACCGCGGAGTACATGAAGCGCCGCTTCCCGGCGCAGCTCGACGCCGCGGGCGTCGCCGACGCGATCCTCGCGCTCGCCGCCGGCGAGCATCCCGAGGCGACGAACCTGAAGGTCACCGCGGCCGGCCTGAGCCCCGTCTGATCGCGCTGTGGAGCCTTTCTGTCCCTATGCGACAGAAAGGCTCCACGCCCCGCCCCGCGTATGGTCGGGGGATGCCGCAGCGAAATCGCGTCACCCCGACCGGCGAGATCGTCGCCACGCCGCTGCGCGGCGCCTGGACCGGCAACCGCGGCGTCCTCCACGAGGGTCGCGAGATCGTCCGCTTCCACGCCGGGAACCTCTGGATCACCTGCGCGCTGCGGTTTCGCGGCCGCCACCGCGAGCTCTGGATCCCCGATCGCTGGACGCCGCTCTTCTTCCACGACGAGGCGGTCGCCTTCGCCGCCGGCCATCGTCCCTGCGGCGAGTGTCGGCACTCCGAATACGAGGCCTACAAAGCCGCCTGGACGGCGGCCCTGGGCGGCGGGCCGCCCTCGGCCGGGGAGATGAACCGCCGCCTCCACTCCGAGCGGATCTACCGTGGCACCCACCGGCGCCGCTTCCACCAGGTCCCCTGGGCCAAGCTTCCCGACGGCGCCTTCGTCCTTGAGCAGGGCGCCCCGCACTTGGTCCGCGGCGACGAAATCGTCGCCTGGGGCCTCAACGGCTACGGCGAGGCCCGGCGCCGTCCGCGTCGCGGGAGCGCCACCGCGATCACGCCGCCGGCGACGCTCGCGGTGCTACGGGCGGGCTACCCGGTTCAGGTCGCTGCGCGGCCGTAGCGCTCGTAGATCACCTGGGAGGCAAACGTCCTGGTCTCGATCAGGTCGAGCGGGACATCTTCGGTGACCGGCGGCAGGTACGGCGTGCCGCCCCCGACCACGACCGGGCAGCGGAACATGCGCAGCTCGTCGACGAGGCCGAGCTCGACCGCCGTCGCGGCGAGTCCGGCGCCGCCGATCGAGACGTCCTTGTCGGTCGCGGCGAGCGCGGCGGCGACCTCCTCGGCGACCGACCCCGTGGCGAGCCGGGCGTTGCCCTGGACGCGGTCGAGCGTGCGGCTGAAGACGACCTTCGGCAGCGCGCACCAGACGTCGGCGAACGCGGTCCGGGACTCGTCGCTGCGCAGGGACGGATCCGTCTCCCACACCAGCATCGCCTCGTAGAGCCTGCGGCCAATCAGGTAGGCGCCGAGCGTCCGCACCTCCTCGAGGTGGAAGCGGAACAGCTCGTCGTCCGGCGCGGTCCAATCGAATTCGCCGTCACGGTCGTTGATGAAGCCGTCGGCGGAGACGCTCATCGAGTACATCAGCATGGCGCCAGCCTAATCAGCGGGGAAGGCCTCGAAGCCGACTTCCGACATGTCGCCGACGGACCACCACCTGGTCGGCGTTGAAATGCCGGTGCATGTGATGGATGAAGTCGGGTTTGAAGGTGACCACGTCGGCGACCAGGTGCGGCGTCCCACTGGCGGCCAGATCGAAGAGGCGGCGATTGAGCTGGACCCCGTCGAAACCCGGTGGTTCGCCGACCACCTCCTCGCAATCCTCGAAGGCGAGAAACTGGATCGGCGGGTGATCCTCTGGGATCGGGTCGGGGGGAACGGATCCGTGGCTCATCTATACCTCCGTCGTGGCTCGGCGATCGAAGTCGATCCTCTCAGCGCCGGGCAATCGCGGCGTCAGACGTCCGAGCGTCATGGAAGGCGATGACGACGACCCGACCCTCCGACTCGAGATACATGTAGACGACGATCAGCCAGCCCCATGGGCCGATCAGGGCCCGGCAGTCCCGCCAGACGCCGGATAGCTTCTTCCCGGCGCGCGGGAACTCGCTGAGGATTGTCAGGCTTCGCGCGATGCGCTCGCGCACGTCGGCCGGAAGTCCGCGCCTCTCGATCAGCTCGCGGAGTTCGTCACGCGCCTGGCGCGTGACCTCGACCGTTGCCATCGTCTAGAGGTCGGAGAGCGGCACCGTCTCGCCGCGCCCGGCTTGCTCGATCGACTCCTGGGCGCGCTCCCAAGCACCGGGAATACCGTCGAGGATCTCGGTGATTCGAGAGTCGTCCGGGTCGGCTTCGTCGAGTGCGCTGGAGAGAAGCGAGCGTGCCAGGGTCCCCTCCTGCACGTGCGTTCGCTCGGCGAGACTCGCCAGCTTTCTGGCGTAGTCCGGGTCGAGGGTCACATTGATCCGCCGGTTGCGCTCGGGCACGATCAAAGGGTACACGCATGGGCACGTGGCGTTCCCACCCTTGGAGGAGGCGCTCAATCGTTCAGCTCGGCGAGGCGAACGCCGGCGTCTCCGGACGGACCCGGTCGAGCGCGGCCGGGTCGCCCTGGTAGCTGACCCCCAGTGCCTCGGCGGCGGCGAGGTCGAGTAGGCCGAGGAGGAGGCCGAGGATCGATTCGCCCGTCGGCCCGGAGGGCCGACGGGCGAGGGACGCGGCGGGCGAGCGGCCGACGGGGGCCGGGTGGAGGACGGCGAGGGACGCGGCCCTCTCGGCGGCGACCCGGGCGGGCTGAGGCCGCCGCCGAGAGGGCCGGGGGTGCGGGGGATGTGCATGAGACGCCGGGGAGGCGTCACGGGGACGGGAGGATCGTCACGGAGGCGTGCGGAACTCCACGGTTCCTCATGGCTTGAAATCGCGCTGAGTGAGTTGACCACACCCTGGTGTGGTCAACTCACCCCGCGCCGGTCCTGGTCGCCATGACGACCTCGACGCCGCATCGTCGACGCGCTGCAAGCCTTGGTGTGGCCATGGCAACAGCAAGGCTTGCAGCGCGACCGCCACGGCCACGGACCTGTGCCAATCCACCCGGAAGGCTCGCGTCCCGGGCGTCTCGTGGCGGCCACAGCCTGCCAGGGCCGCCACGAGACGCCCGGGACGTGTGGTCCCCAGTCGAGCGGGCCACGAATCACTCCGTCGACCACCCACCCGCCGTGGGATCAACCGTCTGCCGACGGTGAGATCAGAGCGACACCGTGACGCCGTCGTCGCGGATGCGCAGCGCCGGCTCCTTCTGGCCCGCGAAGGTGACGAAGAGGTCGGGGTCCTCGCCGATCTGGTGCAGCTGCAGCGATGAGGGATTCTCCCCGGCGACCTTGGCGAGCGCCGCTGCCTGGGCCGGGGTCAGGATTATCGACATGGTGGTACTCCCTTCTGTCGGGGTCCCATTTTCCCACCCGCTTTCGGCTGGGTTATGCCTTCGCGTAGTCCCCGATCTCGCCGAAGTCGACCATCACGCAGGGCTCGGAGCCGATCACCTCGGCGTCATGGCCGGGCGGGATCGCCGCCACGTCGCCGCCCTTGATCTCGAGCTCGGTGCCGTCGTCCATGTAGATCCGCATCGAGCCGGAGAGGACGTAGCCGAAATGGGCCGCCTGGCAGGAGTCGGTGCCGGCGATCGGCTTCACGTTCTCGGACCACTTCCAGCCTGGCTCGAAGGTGCCCTCGAGGACGGTGTGGCCGGCAAGCTCCACGGCTTTCGCCTGTCCTTTGCCCTCGAACGGCCGGGTTTCGTCGGGAGCGGTGAAATTCTTGGCTTCGGCTGCCATTTGCTGCCTCCTGATTGGCTCAGCCCTGCCTCGATCCGAGGCTACACCCGGCCCTGCGCCCCGACAAGCTGGGTCGGCCATACTGACTTCATGGCCACTTTGCGTGCCGTTCGGTTTTCCGATACCGGCGTCGCTGCGTGGGGTGAACACCTGGCCGGGGGCATCGCGCGCGGCATGCAGCTGGACAGGCAGATGCTCCAGGTGGTGCTCTGCACGGTCCTGGCCGGCGGCCATCTTCTGCTCGAGGATCGGCCCGGGGTCGGCAAGACGCAGCTGGCCCGCACCCTCGCCGCCAGCATCGGCGGCCGGTTCGCGCGGATCCAGGGGACGGTGGACCTGCTCCCCACCGACGTGCTGGGGACGACGATCTGGCGCGCCAGCACGGAGACCTTCGAGTTCCACCCGGGGCCGATCTTCGCCAACATCGTCCTCGTCGACGAGCTGAACCGGACCACGCCGAAAACGCAGTCCGGGCTGCTCGAGGCGATGGCCGAACTGCAGGTGACCGTCGAAGGAAAGGCGCACCCGCTGCCGCGGCCGTTCACGGTGATCGCCACGCAGAACCCGACCGCCGGCTTCGACGGCACCTACGCCCTGCCGCCCGCCCAGCTCGACCGTTTCATGACCCGGCTCTCGCTCGGCTATCCCTCCGCGGGGGCGGAGGCCGACCTGCTCGGCTCGCCCCCGGCCCCGGCGCTGCCCGCGATCGCCGAGCTCGGCGAGGCCGCCGAGGCGATCGCCGCGGTCGCCGAAGTCGACGCGCGCCGGCCGCTGCTCGAATACATCGTCGCGATCCTCGACGCGACCCGACGGCATCCGCTGAGCGAGGCGGGCGCGAGCCCGCGCGGCGGCCTGATGCTGCTCGCCGCCGCCCGCGCCCACGCGGCGCTGCACGGCCGCGACTTCGTCGTGCCCGACGACGTGCAGGCGCTGGCGGGGCCGGTCCTCGCCCACCGGATCCAGACGGTCGCCGGGGCGGCCGCGGAGGCGCAGGCGACGGTGGTCGCGGACGCGCTGGAGGAAGTCCCGGCGCGATGAGACGGGGGCTCGCGACCGATCTGCTCGGGTTCGCGCTGCTCCTCGCCGCGGCGCTGCTCGGATCGGTGGCCCTCTTCGCCTTCGCGCTCGGCCTCCTGGTCCTAGTCGCGGCCTGCCTGACGGCGACCGCGCTCGGCGCCCGTCTGGTCGTGGTCGAGCGGGCCGTCGACCAGGCCGAGATCGTCGAGGGTCGGCCGATCACCCTCCGCTTCCGGGTCCACGGGCCGCGGGCACTGCCGGTGCACGCCGAGGTCCGCGGCGAGGACGGGACCTGGCAGCGCCTCGAGCCCGACTCGTCGCGCCGCTGCACGATCGAGCGGCCCGGCGCCCATCTGATCGGCCCCTCCGCCGTCCGCGTGCGCGACGACCTGAGCTTCTTCTCCTCCCGGCCGCGAGCCGCGGGCGACCCGGCGGTCGTGCTGGTGCTGCCGGCGCCGGCGAGCGTCGGCCTCCAGCTGCGCGCGCAAGGCGCCGAACCCGGCGGCGACCCGGAGCCGGACGGCCTGCAGCCCTACTCCCGCGGGACGCCGGTCGGGCGGATCCACTGGCCCAGCGTGGCGCGAGCCGGAGAATGGCAGGAGCGTCGCGTCATCACCGCGCCGCAGGGCATGCCGCTCGTCGTCGTCGACCTCTCCGGGGCGCCCTCCGAGGAGGCGATCGACTGGACGCTCCGCGCCGCGGCCGGCCAGATCCACGGCCTGGCGCGCGCCGGAGGGTGCCGCGTCCTCCTGCCGGGCGAGCGGCATCCGATCCCGGTGCCAAACGTGGCCGACGGATGGCGCACCATGCACCGTCGCCTGGCGAGCCTGCGAAGCGCCGCCAGCGTCGCCGCGCCCTCCGCCCCGCCCGGCGCCATCCACGTACGGGCGGCACAGGCCCCGGCGCTCGCCGCAGTCCGGTCGGGACCACTCCCGTCCGGGGTGGTGCCGCTCGAGAAAGCGACCTTCGGGAATGGTGTGGGCCGGCGCCGATCGTGAGCCCCGCTGGGGAGATGCGGCCGCACTGATTCTGCTGTGCGGCGGCGGCCTGGCGGCCTGGTGGGGGGACCTCGGCAGCGGCCTGCTGTGGTCGGCGCCGGTGGTCGCCGTCGCCGCCCTCACGGCCGCCCGCGTCCTCGGCCCGCGGCCGGCGGTGGTCCTGGCGATCATCTGGCTGCCGGGCGCGATCCTCGCGGCCGGCCTGCCGGCGGGCACCTTGGCCCCGGCCGCCTGGGACACGACCACGGCCTCGCTGCGCGACGGCGTCCAAGCCCTGCCGACGATCGGCGAAGCGACGCCGGTCGTCCAGAGCTGGGCGCTGGCGGCGGTGCTGCTCATCGCCGGTACCGCGATCGGCCTCGCCGGGCTCCTCTGGCGGCGGCCCGGCCGCGACCGCGGCCTCCTCGGCTTCGCCCTGCTGCTCGTCCCGCTCGCCGGGGCGATCGCCCTCCAGCAGACCCCGGACTCGTCCTGGCAGGGTGCGCTCGTCCTCGTCGCGGCGGTCCTGCGGGTCGCCCGCGGCAGGCTGATCCCGATCGTCGCGGCGGCCTCGCTGGTCGCCGCGGTCGCCCTCTTCGGGGCGCAGGTCGCGGCCCCCCGGGCGGGCTGGCAGCCGTTCGGCCATCAGCACCAGATGCGTCAGTTCCACGAACTCGACACCGCGCAGACCTACACGTCGCTCGATACCCGGCGAACCGGCGCGGTCATGCTGGACGTAACCGCGCCCCGACCGGCGCTGTGGCGGACGCAGGTGCTCGAGGCCTTCGACAACCGGCGCTGGCTGGTCGCCCCCGAAACCTCCCGCCTGCCCGAACCAGCGGCCGTCCGCGAGTCGATCAAGGTCGAGGTGCGAGGCCTGCGCAGCAAGGGCGTCGTCTCCCCCGGTCGGATCAGCACCGTGCATACCCAGGGCGGTGCGCTGGCGGTGCCGGGCGCCGGTTTCGCACTGGTCGAAAGGCCCGAAGAAGGCCACACCTACCGGGTCGAAGGCGCCGCGGTGCAGGCGACGAGCTTTCAGCTTGCGGACATCCCCGTGCCTACCGGACGGCGCTACCAGGCCCTCACGCAGATCGGGCTCGGGGCGGCGCCGAAATACGTCCCCTATCCGCTTGCCCGCCTGGCGACCGACATGCCAAAACCTCTTCAGGGGACCGATTGGGCCCGCCTCTTCCGTCTCGCCTGGCACCTCTCGGCGCACGTCGAATCCGAGTTTGCCGTGGTCCGGCGGGTGGAGGACTACCTGCTCCGGCAGGAACGATTCCGCTACAGCACCGACGTCGGCCCCCCAGGCAACGAACCGTTGCTGGAATTCCTCTTCCACACCCACGCCGGCTATTGCCAGCACTTCGCCGGGGCGGCCGCCCTCCTCCTGCGCGTCGCCGGCATTCCCTCCCGTGTGGTGGTCGGCTTCGCGACCGGCGAACCGATCGGCCACGAAACCTGGGCCGTCCGCGACGAGGACGCCCACGCCTGGGTCGAGGTGTACTTCCCCGGGGTGGGATGGGTTCCCTTCAACCCCACCCCGGCGAGCGCCCCCGCCGACATCTCCCCCGGATTGGACGTCCTCCAGGCGGGCATCGCACCGTCGCCGGGAGCGGGTGGAAGCACCTTCGAGCTGGCGGGCGCCGCCGCCGCGCTCGCCCTCCTGATCTTCGTCGCCGCGCGCCGGGCCCGGCGCCGACGCGGGCCGCGCACCCAGCTCGCCGAGCTCCTGGTCCGGCTCGCGCCACGATCCTCAGGACCCGGAACCACGCTGCGAAGCCTCCATCCCACCCTGACCGAGATCGGCCCGGCCACCGCCGACCTGGCGCTCGTCGCCGAGCGCGCCCGCTTCGCCATCGATGAACCCGTCGGGCCTCCCCATCCCAATCTGATGGTCTGGCGCGCCCTCGTCGCGGACGTCGGATTCCGCCGCGCGTTCGGACTGATGCTCTGGACCGCCGCGCCGGTCGCAGACCTGACCGGCGCGGCAGGTGTCCGTGGGCGTCAGTCTTCGCCCAGATAACCGGTCGGCAGGTTGTGGCCGGGGACTTCGGCGGGCTTCAGGATCTTGCTGTCACCCGGGTACGGCTTGCTCCAGCCGTGTGCCGTGTACCAGTCGTAGCGGTTGAGCTGCTCCGGGTTCACCGCGTCGACCGCGGCGCGCATCCCGGTGAGGTGCTTACTTGCCGAGCCGGCCATCCAGGTCGACCAGGCCCGTGCGACTCCCTTCTCCGCCGCCGGCACAGCCGTCCGCTTGGCGATGTCGGGCGTGTAGTCCGGCGTCCCCGCCTTGGCGTCCACCGCGGCGATTTCCTTTTCTTCTTCTTCGGTTTCCGCTTCGGCTCCTTCGGCGCCGAGGCCGAGCGGGATCTGGTTGTGGAGGACTTCGTACGGCGTGTCGTCGGGGTGGTTGGTGAAGGCGCTGAACATCGGCATCGCGGCCCGGTCCATCTGGTTCATCGGCTGGATGCCGAGGATCTGCTCGATCGTCTTCACCATGCTCAGCTGGGTGAAGTATTCGTCGTTCACCGCCCCGTGCTTGGCGTACGGGCTGGCGACCCACAGCGGTGCCCGGTGTCCGTCCACATGGTCGACGCCGGCCTGCGAGTCATCCTCGGCGACGAAGATCGCCGAGCTCTTCCAGAACTGACTGTGGGAGACGTCGTCGACGATCCGGCCGAGCCCGAGGTCGTTGTCGGCCACCGAGGCGATCGGGGTCGGGTCGGGGTAGCCGCCGGTGTGGTCGTCCGGCAGCCAGATGATCGTCAGGTTGGCCAGGTTGCCGGTCTTCTCGGCCTGCTTGAAGTCCTGTTCCCAGATGTCGACGCGGTACTGGTCGGGGACGCCGAGGTTGAACAGCGGGTACTGGTGGTTGCTGATCTTGTTCAGCGACGGCACGTCGGAGTACCAGTTGTACTTGTCCAGCGGCACGTCGAGCGGGGCACTGCTCTTGCCCTCCAGGACCTTCGAGTCCTCATACCATTCCCGCCACGACGGGAACGGCGACGGACCGCCGAGGAACGCCTCGAACTCGCCGTAGTCGGCGACGGTCTTGTGGGCCCGTTCGGCCGCGTTCCAGAGGAACCCGTCACGCTGGTAGGAGAGCGCGTCGCCGCCTTCGGCCGGGTAGCTGCGGTCCCACTCGTCCGAGTTCCATTCGTTGTAGTCGTTGTCGTCGGCCTGCACGATCCAGTCGTGGCCGTCGGCCGATTGGGTCCCCGAGTCGTAGAAATTGTCGAAGAGGGTGAACTGATTCGCCAGGGCGTGCTCGTTGGGGGTGATTTCTTCGCCGTACTGTGCGTCCGCCGGGTCTCCGTTGCCCTTATTGACGTCACCGAGCACCTGGTCGTAGGTGCGGTTCTCCTTCACGATCAGGAACACGTGCTTGATCGGCGAGGGTTCACCGAGCCGGGCCGGGATGGCCTGCGGCTTGCCGTGGAAGTGCGGATGCACGCTTTCTTCGGCCTCCACCCGGTTCCAGCCGTTGTTCGCGAACACCTGGTGGGTCAGCTTGGTGAGCGCGTAGCGGGACGGCATCGAGAAGATGTCGAGCGTGCTCACGTGGGCGTGCGTTTCATGGCCGGTCGCGAGGCCAGCCGGCTCGGTGCCTTGGCCGGCGTCATCGGTGACTTCGGGACCGCGCGAGCCGATGCCCTTCAGGTTCGTCACCACCAGCTTGTCGAGGACGCTGTCGTAGCGCACCTGATCGGGGTACTGGTCGGTCGGGATCAGACCTTCGTATTTGACCGGGTAGATCGGGCCGTTGTAGTCGAACACAGCGAGCGCGTTGTCGCGCCCGACGCTCACCAGGAGGTGGTGCGGGTCGGGCATCGTGACCGAGTTCGGCGCCGCCCCCACGGTCGAGCCCGGCAGCGGCTCCACGTTGAACGTCTGGGTGACGCCGTCGGTTTTGGTGTCGATGACCGAGACGGTGTCGCTGCCCGAGTTGGTGACGAACAGCGCGCTGCCGTCGAGCGTCTCCGAATCGGGTGACAGGCCGACGTCGATCGTGTCGCCGACGGTCTCCGAGGAGAGATTCACCACCGAGACCGTGCCAGTGGTCGCGGCGCCGGTGGAGGGGTCGGACACGATCGGCGTGCCGTTCGAATTGTTGGTCGTGTCGCTCCCGACCGCCTTGCGGCCGCCCTGGTCGGAGACGAATGCCTTGTCACCCGCGATCACGACTTCGCGGGGGGCATTGCCGACCGGGATTTCCTTCACCAGCGCGTTGGTCGCGGTGTCGATCACGCCAAGCGTGTTGTTGCCGTTGATCGCGACGTACAGCTTCGAGCCGTCCGCGGACAGCGCCAGTCCGGAAGCGTAGGCACCGCTCGGCGCGGTGCTGCTGAGTGGGATCTTGACCGGCGTTTCGGGGTCGGTCACGGTCCCTTCCGGGCCGACTTCGAACCGCAGCACGTCGTCGGGCTCCGAGACCCAAAGAGTGTCGCCGGCGGGCGAGTAGAGGATCCCGCCGGTGCCGGTGCTGTTCACCGAAGGCACGTTCTGAAGGATCTTCCCGCTCGCCAGGTCGACGATCCGCAGGCCCTGGCCGGTGCCCCCGCTCCCCGAGGCCGTCGCGAACTTCGTCCCGTCCGGACTGATCACTCCGCCGAGCGCATCCTGGTCAGAGAATTCGACCCGCTTGGTATCGGCAGGCGGTGAGATCCATTGGTCGTCGGCGACCAGGAGCCTGCCGTCGACTTCTTCCCCCACCCGGCTGCGGCCGAACGGATTTCTGGTGGCGTTACCGAGTCCGAAGGGTCCACCGAAGGCGGCGGCGCCGGCGACACCGCACATCGCGAGCACCGCGACGGCCGATCCGGCGATGACCCAACGCGGCCGCGCAAGAGCGCGCCGCAGGAAGCGAGCGAACATGAATCCTGCCTTTCTGGAGGGCTGGCCCCCGTGCGTCCGATTGACACGGGGGGAGGCATTCGAGTTGAGGGGCCGCGTTGCTCATGGCCCGCGGCAGCGACGGTACTCCGGGGACTCGCCCGTACTGTTACCAACTAGTGATACCTGAATCGCCTCTTTAATGCACCGTTTGCCGGCGAATTTTCGGTAACAACACGACAACTTGTCGGACGACGTCCGCTGATTCCGTGGGGCGTCGGTATGGCCCACGTCGAGTTGCCCGCCCACACCCACACGCCCCGGCCGGCGGGCTCGCCCGCGGCTCTGACGGTGGCGGGCCTGAGCAAGCGCTACGGCCAGAAGCTTGCCGTCCGCCGGGTGTCCCTCGCGGTCGCGGCCGGCTCCGTCCATGGCCTGGTCGGCCCGAACGGGTCGGGCAAGAGCACGATCCTGCGCAGCATCCTCGGGCTCATCCGGCCCGATGCGGGCGCGATCGAGGTGCTCGGGGGCGACCGGGCCGACGCCGCGGCGCGTGCCGCGGGCGGCCTGGCCGGGCTGGTCGACGACCCTCGCTTCTACCCCTATCTGAGCGCCCGGGCGAACCTCGCGCTGCTGGCCCGCCTCGACGGCGGCGAGCGGCCCGACCTCGACGCCGCGCTGGCGCGGGCCGGCCTCGCGAAGGTGGCCCGGCAGAAGGTGGGCGGCTTCTCGCTGGGCATGCGCCAGCGGCTGGGGCTGGCCGCGGCGCTGATGCGCCGCCCCGGGGTGCTGCTGCTCGACGAGCCCGCCAACGGCCTCGATCCGGCCGGCGCCGATGAGCTGTGGCAGATCGTGCGTGAGCTCGCCGCCGAAGGGACCGCCGTGCTCCTCTCCAGCCACGACCTGGTGGCCATCGACGACGTCTGCGACGAGATCACGGTCCTGCGCGAGCGCGAGGTGGCCTGGTCGGGCACGATCGCCGAGCTTCGGACGCTCGCACCTGCGCCCGAGCACCTCCTGCGCACCGCCGACGACGACGGCGCGGCGGAGCTCGCCCACCACCTCGAGCTCCCCACGTCGGCCGACGGCGACGGCCTCCGCGTGACGGCGGCGGAGGCGGCGGTCGAGCACCTGACGGTCGAGCTCGGCCGGGCCGGGATCGGCATCCGCTCGCTCACCGCCGGCGCCTCGCCGTTGCGGATCCTGGTCGCCCGCCTGACCGA
>DATEDJ010000178.1:0-36841 GCA_035281725.1 Solirubrobacterales bacterium | reverse complement strand
GCAGCCACGAGGAGCTGCTCGAGGGCTGCGGGTTCTACCGCGAGATCGCCGAGCACGGCCTGCCCGACTCGGTCTTCCTGCAGCGCGACCTCGAGCAGCGCGAGGAGCTGGCGCGGCTGTGAGCGGCAGAGCAGGCAAGCTGCGCTTCATGGCGAGGCTGCTGCGCCCGTACCGGGGCCGAGTCGCGCTGACGTTCCTCGCGATGCTGGCCGCGACCGGCGCCGGCCTCGCCCCGCCCTACCTCGCCGGGCAGGCGATCGACGCCGGGATCGTCCCCGGCGACAGCGCCGCCCTGACCCGCATCGTGCTCGCCTTCCTCGCCGTCGCCGTCGTCTACGCGGGCGCCACCTACGCCCAGACCTACCTCGTCGGCTGGGTCGGCACCCGCGCCCTGCAGGACCTGCGCGAGCGCGTCTTCTCCCACCTGCAGGCGATGTCGATCGGCTTCTTCACCCGGCGCAGCCCGGGGGTGCTGATCTCGCGCATGACCAACGACATCGAGGCGCTCAACCAGCTCGTCACCAGCGGCGTGGTGACGCTGCTCTCCAGCACGCTGACGCTCGGCGGGGTCGTCGTCATCCTGCTGCTGCTCGACCTGCAGCTGGCGCTGGTCACCTTCGTCACCTTCCCCCTGGTCCTCGCCGCCAGCGTCGTCTTCCGGATCGCCTCGCACGGCGCCTACCGGGCGACGCGGGAGCGGATCGCGGCGGTCACCGCCTACCTGCAGGAGACGCTCAGCGGCGTGCGGGTGGTGCGCAGCTTCGGCCAGGAGCCGCGCCACGTCGACGAGATGACCGAGCTGAACGAGGCCAACCGTCAGATCAACATGAAGACGGTCTACCTCAACGCCTCCTACTTCCCGGCGGTCGAACTGCTGGCCGCGATCGGGACCTCGGTGATCCTCCTCTACGGCGGCTCGCAGGCGATCAACGGGGCGATCGAAATCGGCATCATCGTCTCCTTCGTCGGCTACCTGACCACCTTCTTCGAACCGATCCAGGAACTGAGCCAGCTCTACACGACCTACCAGCAGGGGATGGCGGCGCTCGACAAGATCTTCGACCTGCTCGACACCGAGCCCGACATGGTCGACGCGCCGGGGGCGATCGACCTGGGCACGATCCGCGGTGAGATCGAGCTCGACGACGTCTGGTTCTCCTATTCCGACGAGAAGGACCCGGAGAAGGTGCCGGGTGACGCCTGGGTCCTGGAAGGCGTCGACCTGCACGTGCCGCCGGGCCAGACGCTGGCGCTGGTCGGGGCGACCGGAGCGGGCAAGTCGACTTTCGCCAAGCTGGTGGCGCGCTTCTACGACCCGCAGAAAGGCCGCGTGCTGGTCGACGGTCAGGACCTCAAGGGCGTGCAGCAGCGGGCGCTCCGCCGTCAGCTCGGGATCGTGCCCCAGGAGGGCTTCCTGTTCAGCGGCAGCGTCCGGGAAAACGTCGCCTTCGGGCGGCCCGAGGCGAGCCTCGAGGAGATCGAAGAGGCGATCGCCACGGTCGGGGCGACGGAGTTCGTCGAGGCCCTGCCGGACGGGATCGAGACCCAGGTCGGCGAGCGCGGCGTGCAGCTCTCGGCGGGACAGCGCCAGCTCGTCGCCTTCGCGAGGGCGCTCCTGGCCGAGCCCCGGATCCTGATCCTCGACGAGGCGACCAGCAACGTCGACGTACGGACCGAGAAAACGATCGAGAAAGGGCTCGAACGCCTGCTCCACGGCCGCACCGCGATCGTGATCGCGCACCGGCTCAGCACGATCCGGAGGGCCGGAAAGATCGTCGTCCTCGAACACGGCGAGATCGCCGAGCAAGGGACCCACGAGGAATTGATCGCCGCCCAGGGCGTGTACGCGCGGTTGTACGGGGCCTGGGAGGAGAACGCGGTCGCGTAGGGCGGGCCCGGGGCCCGGGTGACGGGACGGAAGGGACGCGGCCCTCTCGGCGGCGCCCCGTGCGGGCTGAGGCCGCCGCCGAGAGGCCGGGTTCGTGGGGAGTGCGGACTATCGAGGGGCGCCCGTCACAAAGCGGGGCGCTTCTGGCGCAGAGACGCGCGCTTTGACGCCGTCACAAACTCGCGACCATGGATTTGGTCCCCTATAGGGGACCAAATCTTGTACGGAGATTTCTGACCGGTGGGACGCGCTGCAGTCGACTTTCACCCTCCTATAGCGGGGTCAAAGTCGGTCAGGAGAATCTGAGCGCCGCGGTGGCGCCCGAAGTCCCGCGGAACGCGCACCGAACCGTGTCCTCCCCCTGAAACCTTCCGTCCCGGGCGTCTCGGAGGCGGCCTCAGCCTGCCCGGGTCGCCTCCGAGACGCCCGGGCCCGCGTCCCCAATCGACCAGGCCCCGAATCGGGCCGTCCCCGGCCGCCCCGCCCTCGAATCGCGCGGTCCCCGGCCGCCCGGCGCTCAGCCTGGCTCAGCCTGGTCCGATGCCCCCGGATTCGCTTTCCGGCGCTTCTTCTTCCGGTGCGACTTCTTCGATTTCGCCCCCGGCCCCGCCCGTTTCGGGCGCCACTTCTTCTTCCGGCGCCACTTCTTCTTCGGGCACGAATTCTTCTTCCGGCACCACTTCTTCCGGCATCACTTCCACGCCACCGGATTCTTCCGGCGCCACTTCTTCGCCGCCGCCCGTTTCGGGCGCGGCTTCGGGGGCGTGGGGGCCTTCGGAGCACTGTTCGAAGCCGTACACCGCCGCCTGGGACTGGAACTCTTCCACCGCCGGGACCGCTTCTTGGGAGGCGGTTTCGAGGGCTTCGCCTTCTTCGGCTTCCGAGGCTTTTTTGACTTCGCCCTCGACCATCGCCAATTTTTCGGCGGCGCCCATGAATTCGGAGTAGCCGGTCGCCGGAGACGGGCGGCCGAGGCGCTGGAGGCCTTCGACCATGCCGATGTAGAGGTTGGCGACCTGGGTGGTCTGGCTGCTGGATTCGGCGGCCGATTCGCCGACCGAGCCGATCGCCGTGTTCACCTCACCGCAGATGCCGTCACCCTGGGTGATGAACTGGGCCTTGCTCAGCTGCGGCTTTTCTTCCGTCTTCGGCTTTTTCGTCGTGGTCGCGCTGGAGCTGCCGCCACCGCCGCACCCGCTGACGAGCAAGGCGATGAGTACCAGCGCCGACAAGGCAAGGACAAGGAACTTCAGCCGCATGAGGTAAACGACGCTAGCAGCGGTAGCGGACTAGAGCCTTGAGACAGGCTCTAGCTGCGCCCCAGGGACTCGAACCCCGACTACCTCGTCCAGAGCGAGGCGTGCTGCCATTACACCAGGGCGCAACGCGACCACGGAGGATAACTAGAGGCTCGACAAGTCGGCGTCGGGGTCCCTCAGGCGGTCGACCTCGCCCGCCACGTCGACCCCGTCGGCCAGCAGCCGACGCGCCTCGGCGAGGTCTTCCGAGCGGCCGACGCTGAGGCAGCCGGCCACCTTGCCGTCCTTCAGGTACCAGACGCTGAACTCGCCCTCCTCGCGGGAGCCGCGCCAGACCTCCTGGTCCCAGTCGGCGGCCGGGCCGACGTACTCGAGGCTCGCCCAGTCGGCGAGGTCGCTGAAGAAGTAGGGCACCACGTCGTAGTCCTGGTCGGCTCCGAGCATGTTCTTCGCCGCGTGCATGCCCTGCTGCATCGCCACGTCCCAGTGCTCGACCCGGATCCGCCGCCCGTGCACGACGCTGTCGTAGGAGCAGACGTCGCCCGCGGCGTAGATGCCCGGCACCGAGGTCTGCAGCTTCGAGTCGCAGATGATCCCGTTGTCGACCTCGAGCCCGGCGCGCTGGGCGAGCATCACGTCCGGTTTCACCCCGGCGCCGACGACGACCAGGTCGCAGTCGAAGCTGCGCCCGCTCTCGGTCAGGACCGACGAGATCCGGCCGTCGCCCTCGAAGGCGCTCACCGACTCGCCGCCGATGAAGGTCACCCCGTGCTCTTCGAGGCCCGCCTGGAAGAAGCGCCCGGCGTCGTCGCCGAAGGTGCGCGAGAGCGCCACCTCCTCCACCGCCACCATCGTGCAGTGGGTCCCGCTCGCCGCCAGCGAGGCCGCCACCTCGGCGGCGATGTAGGAGCCGCCGACCAGCACCACCCGCTCCGCCGCCTTGGCGTCCTCGCGGATCGCGTCGGAGTTGCCGTAGGCGCGCAGGTAGTGGATGCCCTCGTTCTCGGCTCCCTCGAGACGCAGGATGTTCACGTTCGCCCCGGTCGCCAGCAGCGCCTGGCCGAAGGCGACCTCCTCGCCGCCCTGGATCCTCGCCGTCTTCGCCGCGGCGTCGATCGACATCACGTTCTTGCCGGTCGCCAGCTCGACCGAGCTCTCCTCATACCAGGCGGGCTCGTTGACGTAGGCGTCGGCCCGCGAGGCGTCGCCGCGCATGTACTCCTTCGAGAGCGGCGGCCGTTCGTAGGGCGGTTCGGGCTCCCGCCCGACCAGCAGGATCGAACCCTCTGCCCCCCGCTTGCGCAGCTCCGAGGCGCAGCTGGCCCCGGCCATGCCGCCGCCGACGAGGAGGAAGTCGACCTCGCGGTCAGCCACTGGCGATGCCGCCATTGCCTGCCGGTCCGAACAGAACCTTCAACTCGTCCTCTTTACCCGGATCGAGCACGGCCAAGACCTCGTCGCCCTCCTCCAGCACCGTGTCGGCGGTGGGGACGAAGCCCTTGCCCGCGCGCAGCACCGAGATCAGCAGCGACCCCTCCGGCATGTGCAGGTCGCCGACCCGGCGCCCGGTCACCCCGGAGTCCTTGCCGAGCAGCATCTCGATGATCTCCAGCTGCTCCTCCTGCAGGTCGAGCAGGTGGACCAGCCCGTACTCCGGCACCTCGTGCTCCAGGAGGCGCAGGATCAGGTCGGTGGCCGAGACCGAGGGCTTGATCCCGAGCAGGTCGAAGTGCTGGCGGTTGCGCGGGTTGTTGACCCGGGCGATGATCTGGTCGACCAGGTACTTCTCCCGCGCGACCTGGCAGATCAGCATGTTGTCCTCGTCGTCGCCGGTGACCGCGATCACCATGTCGGCGCGCTGCACCCCGGCCCGCTCCAGCACCCAGAGCTCGGAGGCGTCGCCGTAGGAGACGTTGTGCTCGAGCTCCTGCTCGACGGTCAGGTAGCGACGCCGGTCGGACTCGATCAGCGTCACCTCATGGTCCTTCTCAAGCAGCTCGCGGGCCAGGTTCCAACCCACCTTCCCCGCACCGACGACGATGATGTACACGCGCTCTCCCTCCCCTACGCGGCTTCCGCGGCGCCCTCGGGCCCGCCGCCGCCGCGCCCGGCCGAGTCGCGCACCGCAGTCTCCAGCATGTCGATCGCGACCCGGGTCGGGCAGACCGTCTGCAGCCCCTGGCGGGCGTACCACTCGGCCCGTAGCGGGTCGAGGACGCGGGCGATCACGGTCGGCACGGCGTACCGGCGCTTGGCGATCTGGGCGATGATGATGTTCGTGTTGTCGCCGTCGGTGGAGGCGATGAAGACGTCCGCCCCGTCGATCCCGGCGGCCTCCAGCGCCTCGGTCTCGAGCCCGGCGCCGACGGTGAACTGGCCGCCGAGGTCCTCCCAGCTTTTCTCCAGGCCCACCTCGAGGCGGGCGTGGGACTCGGGGTCCTCGTCGAGCGCGGAGACGGTGTGGCCCTCGCGGAGCATCGCCCGCGCGACTGAGCTGCCGACGCGCCCACAACCGACGATCAGGATGAACATGCGGCGGATACTAGAGCGGAGCGGCAACCTCCAGCGGCGCGGCAACCGCCGCGTAAATTGGTCCGCCGGAGGTCGCCGCTTCCCAGCCGCTATCCGAAGGTGACCGCGAACGACAGCGGGTCGAGCGTTTCGCCCGCCTTGTAGCGACCCCAGGCCGCGGCGCCGGCGGCCGTCAGGGTGACCGGGACCCCCTGCCAGCTCTTCGTCTTCCCGTCGGCGCTGAGGGTCGGCGCGACCGCGCCGATGTTCAGGGTCGCGAAGGGGACCGCGAGGGTGCCGCCCGCATCGAGGAACAGTTCTCCGGTCGCGCCCTGGAAGCGGATCGACGGGTTGGCGAAGACCCAGCTCTTACCTTCCTTGGTGAAGGTGACGGCTCCCGCCATCTGGATCGAGTAGCGATCGGCGTCCCCGTACAGGCCGGCTTCGAAGGTCCCGGCGGCGAAGGGGAACACGTAGTGCCCGACCGGCGCGAAATCTTCGAACTTCTGCACGCCGCCCGAGATCGCGGTTTCGCCGCTCGTCCCGCCGCCCTGGCTGCCGAGGATGAACTGGCGCCAGTCGTTCGACATGCCCCAGTCGGCGTGGCCGCCCGCCAACGCCACCGGGGCCGCCATCATCGGGTTGGCCTGGGCGCCGAGCCCGCCGGTGCCCGCCGCCCCGTGTTCGATGTGGACGCCGAAGCGTTTGTGGATGACCTGCCTGCCGCGGGCGGTGAGCTTCAATCCCGAACCGGGGAGCCGCACGCTGCCCGCAACCGGATCGACGCTGGCCCGGCGGCCGCTGCGCATGACCGGGATCAGCGCCCCGCCATGGAAGGTGCCGATGATGAGCGTCGAGCTCGGCTTCAGGATCATCTCCAGGCCTTCGAGACGGACGCGCTTGCCCTTGGTGTTGGGGATCCGCAGCGCGACCCCGCCTTGCAGATAGACGACCGGTTCGGGGCCGGCGAAATCGATGCTGGTGACCGGGAAGATCATCCGGGTCGCCTTGTGGACGCGGACCTGCTTCGCGCCCCCGTAGGCAAAGAGCTTGAGGGCGCGACCGTTTTCCCAGCCGCCCCGCTTGACTTTGATCCGCAGCTTGAGGTTGGCGCTGCCGCCGCTCGCGGTCGGCGCGGCGCCGGCCGGAGAGGGAGCCACGAGGACGGCGAGGCCCAGAACGGCCAGTGCGGCGACGGCGACGGAGCGAATACGTGGGTACCTCAACCTCGTCACGGCCGATTTCAAACGCACGATCCCACCCTCCCCTTTCATCTTCTCTAGATCTGGCTCTATAGGCCGCATTCGCGCGACCTACCAACTTTTCGCGCGCGAGGCTAATCGACAGGCGTACTGCGCCAGCCTCTGGACTGGTGCGCTGCACGAAAACCGCCAGCGAGAGCTGGGCGCCGGCGCCCAGACACGGAAGCGGCGTTCGGGGAACGGACGCGGCGGGCGAGCGGCGGGCGGAGCCGGGTGAAGGAAGCCGAGGGACCCGACCCTCTCGGCGGCGACCCGGGCAGGCTGAGGCCGCCGCCGAGAGGGTCGGGTCTCGTGGGATGTGCGGGAGACGCCGGGGAGGCGTCTCATGGACGGGAGGATCGTGACGGAGGCGCGCGGAACGTCACGGATCCGTGGGGCGCCGCCCCGCAGCGTCGACGCGCTGCAAGCCTTGGTGTTGCCATGGCCACATCAGTCCTTGCAGCGCGATGCCACGGGTCATGGACCCGTGGCATTCCCGCCGAAAGGCTCGCGTCCCGGGCGTCTCGTGGCGGCCACAGCCTGCCAGGGCCGCCACGAGACGCCCGGGGCTAACCGTCCCCGATCGACCGGGCCGCGAATCGCGCCGTCCCCCCACACTGCGTTCGCACTTGACCGCGGATAGCGCGGCGAACTGCGAACTCGCCATGTGGAATCAATCATCTGGCCCTGCGACGGTCTAATCGTCGTCGTCGTCTTCGAGAACCGGGGCGCCGGCGGCGGCCGGCTGGACCACCGCACCCGATTCCGGCTCGGGTGGCGCGGTGAGGAGCACCCGACATGGTGCTTTTTTCAATACGTACTCGGTCGCCGCGCCGATCTCGGCGGGCTTCGCCGCGCCGATCCCGCCGAAGCGGCCACCGCCGCGGATCTTGGTCGGCGGCTCGGCGCCGATCACGATGGCTTCCGAATTCGCCCGACGGGCGGCCTCGACGATCCCGGCGCCGGTTTTCCGCGCCCGGATCACCTCGGTCGAGACCTCCACGTCCTCATACTCGTCGCCCACTTCGCGCGCCCGCTCGAGCGCCCGGCGGGCCTGCGCCTCGCGCTCCGGCGGCAGCTCGGCGTCGAGCGGCAGGCTCAGCGGCACCTCGATCACGTAGACGAGCTCGAGGTGGGACTCGCCCTCGCCGTCGCCCTCCTCGCGCTCGGCCGCCGCCAGGCGCCCGGCAGTGGCGACGATGTCGTCGTCGAGCTCGGTCCCGAACACCGGCACCAGCAGGTTCGAGAATTCGACCGCGGGGATCTGCTTGGTCAGCGCCGCCTCGCCGACCTGGACCCGCTTGGTCAGCGAGGTCCCCTCGATGTACTTGCGGTAGATGACGTAGAAAGTGAGCCCGAAGGCCATCCAGCCGATCCCGACCCAGCGGGCGGTGGTGTGGAAGGCGAGCACGCTGAGGAAGGCGAGGCCGCTGGCGACGGCCGCGATCAGCGCCGGGATCGGCAGTTCGGCTTTCCCCCAGGCCATCCCCCAGGGGATGCGGAAGGGGCGCAGCTTGTCCGGCATCGTGATCCGCAGGCGGATGATCGAGAGGTGGGCGATCGTGATCGCCAGCGTCGCCCCGAAGGCGTAGAGGCCGGCCAGCACCTTGATGTTGGTCGGGATCACCAGCCCGAGCGCGATCAGCCCGCAGATCGTGATCGCCACGTACGGAGTGGCCCGCTTCTTCTCGAGTTTGCCCAGCCAGCTGGGGATCTGGCGGTTGATCGCCAGCGTGTAGGTGTGGCGGGAGACGCCCAGCATCGAGGTGGTCGCCGCCCAGAAGAGGACCGGCGCCGCGACCAGGGCGACGACCCAGCGCATCAGTTCGGCCAGCCAGTGCGGGTGGAAGGCGGAGACGACGCCCAGCACCGGGTCCTGGATGTACTGGCCGCCGAGCGCCGTTTCGGGGCCGTGCGGGCCCGCCACCACGGGTACCGCCATCAGCGCGATCGCCGCCATCCCGGCATAGACCAGCGGCACCGCGATCGCCCCGAGGCTGGCGATCCGCTTCAGATCGCGCCGCCCGACTTCGATGTCGGGGGCGAGGTCGGAGGCGGCCTCGATCCCGGCGTAGGCGAGCATCGCCACGACCGCCGCGTAGATGATGTCGCGCAAGCTCGGATCGGTGAAGAGGTGGATCTGCTCGGTCAGCCGTTCGGGGTGCATAACCACCGCGATGCCGACCCCGATCACCGCCAGCTGCAGGGCCAGATCGGCGAGGGCAATGAAGGCGAGCGAGCGCTGCCGCCCCCGCCCGGTCACGTTCATGATGTTCAGCAGGCAGGCGCCCGCGATCACCGCCGCGGCGACGAGGATTTCGGTCCCCTTGTCGTCGAAGCCGCTCCAGATCGGGACCAGGTAGTGGGGCACCGAGATCGCCGCCAGGGCGATCACGATCAGGTAGTCGAGCAGGATCGCCCAGCCGGCGATGAAGGCGACGAGCTCGTTGAAGGCGTGGCGGGCGAAGGCGGAGGAGCCGCCGCGCTCGCGGAACATCGCCGAGCCCTCGACGTAGGAGAGCGTCGTCAGCCCAAAGAGGAGGCCGGCGACGAGGAAGATCAGCGGCGTCAGCCCGAGGCCGCGCTCGGCGACCACCCCGAGGGCGAAGTAGATCGAGAAGCCGACCGCCGAGTAGGCGGCGGCGAAGAGCCAGGGCACCCCCAGGCCACGGCGCAGTTTGCCCTTGCGGGCCGCGTGCGGGAGTTTCATCGGCTGTGTCGGCCCGCGATCCAGAAGCGGCCGATGCCGACCGCGCAGAAGAGGATCCCCATCAGGAAGCCAGTCGAGGCCGGGCCGCCCCCGTTGGCGAGGGTGACGACGAGCAACAGCAGGCCGACGACGACGAAGACCAGTGAGAAGCCGCGGATCGCCCCGTGGTAGGCACGCTCGCGGTTCACGGCGTCACCTCGGCGAGCGCCGCGCCTCCGACCAGCGGCGCCTGGGTCTCGCGCGGGTCGGAGACGACGATCACCCGGCAGGGGCGCTCGCCGAGCACCGTCTGCAGGGTCTTGTCGTACTGGGGAACGCCGTTGCGGTAGCGGAGGCCGACGACGATCGCCGCCGCCTCGATCTCGGCCGCCTCCTCGGCCACCGAGTAGCCCGCCTGGCCCGGCCGCACCCGGGCGACGTGGCCGGTCACCCGCGTCCCGCCGATCAGCTTCGCCTCCTCGACCCGACGCTGCGCCTCGGCTTCGGCGTCGGGCAGCTCGGCGTCGAGCGGCAGGTTGGTCGGCACCGTCATCATCGAGTGGACGTGGATGCCGCGCCTCCGTTTGGAGGCGAGTTTGACCGCGGTCGCGACCATCTCCGGCGAGAACGCTTCGTCGTCCTCGAAGCCGACCAGGACGGAGCGGTACTCGACCTCCTCGACCCCGAGCGGCTCCGGCAGCACCACCTTCACGGTCCGCGTCAGCGGCAGCCCCTGGTTGCGGCGATAGAGGACGTAGACGGTGATCCCGAGGACCATCCAGCCGGTGCCGACGAAGAGGGTCGAGGGGTTCAGCGCCATCACCACGATCCAGGCGGCGAAGGTGCCAAGCCCGCCGAGCACCGCGGTCAGCGGCACTTCGAAGCCGAAAGCGCGGAAGTTCATCGGCGGTTTCCAGGTCCGCTCCCGGTCTCCCTGCGTTCTTCGCAGCTGGATCACCGCGATGTGGGCGATCGTGAACGACAGCATCGCGCCGAACGAGTACATCGTCGCCAGGAAGTTGGTCTGGCCCGGCACCATGGTGAGGATCGCGACGCCGGCGAAGATGATGATCGCGATGTAGGGCGTGCGGTACTTCGGATGGACCTGGCGCAGGCCCTCGGGCAGCTGGCGGTGCTGGCCCATCGAGTAGGTGAGCCGGGACACGCCGATCAGCCCGGCATTGGTCGCGATCAGCAGGATCACCGCGGCGAGGACGCCGACGTAGTAGCGGAGGATTTCGGTCGGCCCGTGGGATAGCCCGAGGTTCTCGACGATGCCGAGGATCGGGTCGTCGGCATATTTCGAGCCGAGCGCCGTGTGGTAGCCGTTGCCGACCGCGTCGTGGACGACCGGCATCGCAGAGAGGGCGACGATCGGGATCAGCAGGTAGAGGCCGAGCACGGCGACGACGACGAAGCCGACGCTGCGGGGGATCGTCCGCGCCGCTTCCTTGGCCTCCTCGGCCATGTTGGAGATCGTCTCGATCCCGGTGTAGGCGATCATCCCGACCGCGATCCCGAGGGCGAAGTCGGGCCAGGTCGGGGCGACGCCGAGGTGGATGTTGTCGACCAGGATCTGCGGGGAGAGGACGAGCACGATCCCGATCCCGACCAGGACGACCTGGGTGGCGAGGTCGGCGACGGCAAGGATCAGGTTCAGTTTCGAGGACTCCTCGGTGCCGCGGATGTTCAGCAGGGCGAGCCCGACGACGAGCGCGGCGCCGCCGAGCACGTCGCCCGGGCTGTGTCCCAGCGCGGGCCAGAAGACGGCCAGGTAGTGGGGCACGAAGAAGGCCGAGATCGCGACCGTGATCGTGTAGTTGAGCATCTGCCCCCAGGCCGCGACGAAGCTGACGAACTCGTTGAAGGCGTGGCGGGCGAAGCTGGAGGAGCCGCCGGCCTCGGGATACATCACGGTCGCCTCGGCGTAGGTGGCGGCGGTGGCGGCGAAGATCAGCCCGGAGATGATGAAGGCGATCGGCGTCAGCCCGAGGGCGAACGCGGCGGTGACGCCGAGGGCGTAATAGATCGACGAGCCGACGTTGCCGTAGGCGGCGGAGAACAGGGCTCCGACGCCGTGGACGCGACTCAGCGACTCGTCTCTTGGGATTCGCTGGGCCATCTAGGAAGAGGAGGGAATGGACACTCTTTAATCCGAATATACGCGCGTCGTCAGCGCTCTCCGCAGGTGCTCGTGCGAGAGATCACGAGGGCTTGCCACCCCGAGCAACGCCAGGGCCAGCTCGAGTTCCTCGGCGAGGGTCCGCAGCACCCACTCCGCCCCCTCCGCGCCGCCCGCGGCGAGGCCCCAGACCGCGGGCCGGCCGACGAGGACGGCGTCGGCTCCGAGCGCCAGCGCGATCGCCACGTCGACCCCGCGGCGGATGCCGCCGTCGACGATCACGGTGGCCCGCCCGGCGACCGCCTCGACCACCTCCGGAAGCGCCTCGGCAGTGGCGACGGCCCGGTCGAGCTGGCGCCCACCGTGGTTGGAGACGACGACCCCGGCGGCGCCGTGGGCGACCGCGAGCTCGGCGTCCTCGGCGGTCAGGAGGCCCTTGACCAGCAGCGGCACGCCGGCTTCGGCGGCGATCGCGCCGAGGTCGTCCCAGGTCAGCGACCAGGTGAGGAGCTCGAAGGTCCGGGTCACCCGGAACGGTCGGCCGGGGCCGAGCGCGGCGGCGACGCTGGGGATCTCGACCTCGGGCGGGATCGTGAAGCCGGTGCGGACGTCGCGCTCGCGTTTGCCGCCGGGCGGCGCGTCGACGGTGAGGACGACGGCCTCGAAGCCCGCCTCGATCGCCTCCGCCATCAGCGCCCGGGTGACGCCGGCGTCGCGGAAGGGATAGAGCTGGAACCAGCGCCGGCCGCCGGGCGCGGCAGCGGCAACCTCGCTCGGGGTCGCGGTGGCGAGGGTCGAGAGGCACATCACGGTCCCGGCCGCGGCGGCGGCGCGGGCGGTCGCCGTCTCACCGTCCGGATGCAGCACACGCTGGTAGGCGACCGGGGCGACGAGGATCGGCGCGCTGACCGGGGCGCCGAGCACCTCGACCTCGGTCGAGACCGCCTCGACCCCGGTCAGCTGGCGCGGGCGCAGCCGCCAGTCCCGCCAGGCGTCGACGTTCTCACCCACCGTGAGCTCGTCGCCGGCGCCGCCGGAGAAATAGCCAAGCGGACCGGGGTCGAGCTTGCGCTCGGCCTCTCGCTGCACATCGAAGACGTTGACCCAGCCCTCCGGCACGGCCGGGAAGCTAGCGCTCAGGCGCCCCGGTGGTGTCGCGGGTGCCTGGCAGGCACGCTGAAGTGGACGACGCCGGGGCTCGTGCTGGTCATCCCGTTGACGGTGGCGAGCACGCGGAAGACGTGCTTGCCGGGCTTCAGCCCCTTGACCTTGAAGGGCGAGGAGCAGGAGCTGTACGGCTTGGCGTCCACTTTGCAGACGAAGGTGGCTCCCGCAGTCGGCGAGCTGAAGCGGAAGGTGGCGCTGTGCGCCCTGGTGTCGAAGCGGTGGCCGAGCAGCGTGATCGGCGGGTAGAGAGACGACTCGATCCGGTGGAATGGCGGGTATTCCATGCGGACCGGCGGTGGCGGGTCGCCGACGCAGGCGCACGCCAGGGGTGGCGCTACCAGCCGGATCGAGAGGTTGAAGGAGCCCATGAAGCTCCCCCGCCAGGTTTCGAGCGGGTGTTCGACCTGCGAACCGTCGACCGCAATCCGGTATTCCTCGCCGGCGATCACCGGCGAGTTGACCGGTTCGATCGGGCTCGACGAGGAGGCGAGCGGCACCAGCTCGGCGAGGGTCGAACTCTTGTAGAGGGCCAGCAGCTTCGGCCCGCCGGCGCCCTGCAGGCTGATCGACACTTCGCCCGACCTGGTCGGGGTCCACGAGTACCAGACCGAGGCGCCGCCGGGGTCTCCGGCGTGGTCGGGCTCGCCCGCTTCCTTGGTCGCTCCGAAGTTGTAACCCGGGGTCTGTTCCCAGAAGTATTCGTCTTCGTTCGGTTCTTCGAACGGGCTCTGGTTCATCTCTAGGAGGTGTTCGCCGAGCCGGATCGGCGTGGCGAAGGCATCGTTCGGCGGTGGCGGCGTCGCTTCGATCGAGAGCTTGATTTCGCCTTCGCCGGAGGGGAGGTGTGCTTCTTCCGGAGGCGGGGGCGGCACGTAGAAGCCGTTGCCGTCGGCCCCGATCGCGTAGTCGTGGCCCTGGGTCGCGTGGAAGGTGTAGGCCGTCCCCGTGGCCCAGCACTGGGGACCTTGGTTGGCGTTGCTGCGCTGGTCGGTCATCGAGATGAGATGGGCGACGTCCGTGCCTTCGAAGGCGTTGACGACGGTCAGGAAGCCGCTTTCGCAGGTGCTCACGGTGATCCAGCCGGTGATCGGCGCTTCCCATTCCCACCAGATCGAGCGCCCCTTGGCGAAGACACCGATTTCCTCGCCCGCTTCCCTCGTGGCGTCGACGTTCGACTCGGTGACGTGGACCGGCAGTTCGTCGCCGAGCTGCGTTCGGTTGGCGAAGTTGTCGTTGACGGGCGCCGCCATCGCGGCCGGGGCGAGGAGGCCGAGCGAGGCGCCGACGGCGATCGCGGCGCTGATGGCGACCGCGCGCAGGTTTCCTGACCACCCGAGACTCATTGAGCGGCGGATACTAGCCGCCGGGCGGACGGCGGTCAGTCGTCGCGGAGGATCAGGTCGAGCAGGCCCGGGAAACGGGACTCGAGGTCATCGCGGCGCAGGCTGATCATCCGCTTGGTGCCGTTCGCATTGGTCCGGGTGACGCCGGCCTCACGTAGCTGGCGCAAGTGGTAGCTGCCGGTCGAGTTCGGCAGGCCGAGCTGTTCGTAGAGCTCGGTGCAAAGGATCTCGCCTTCCTGGTCGACGGTGCGCACGATCTCGATCCGCAGCGGGTCGCCGAGCGCCCGCATGATCGTCGCCAGGTCGAGCGACTCGACCTCGGGATGACGGATCCGCTCCATACGTGATGACTTCGTCACAGAAGCGTTTGCGGACATAGGAAGCATGGTACAACTTCTCTACTTCCAAATCTTTGGAAATAGAGAACCGCAAGATCGTCGCCCTCGCGAAACCCGCAAGAGCATCGGAGCCCCAGATGTCCGTAGCCAGCTTCCCCGCCGCCCGCCATCCCCTCTCCCGCCACGCCGCCTACTTCCTCGCCGCCGCGATCATCGGCCTCGCCCTCTTCGCCTCCGGCACCCCCTCCCCGCTCTACGGCACCTACAGCGAGCTGTGGGGCTTCGACGCGGTGGTCCTGACCCTCGTCTACGCGACCTACGCCTTCGGCGTCCTCGCCACCCTGCTGCTCGCCGGCCGGCTCTCCGACGAGGTCGGCCGCCGCCCGGTGCTGATCGTCGCGATGGCGACGCTGGCGATAGCCACCGTGCCGTTCATGCTGGCCGACTCGGTCGTCTGGCTCTTCGTCGCCCGCGGCATCCAAGGCCTGGCGACCGGCCTCGCCCTGAGCGCCGCCAGCGCCGCCCTCCTCGACCTCCATCCGAACCGCGATCCGGTCTCGGTCAGCCTCGCCAACGGGGTCGCCTCGACGATCGGGATGGGCAGTGGGGTGATCGTCTCCGCCGCGATCGTTCAGTTCCTGCCCGCGCCGCGGGTCCTTCCCTACGCCGTCCTGGCGATCCTCTTCCTCGGTTTCCTGGTCGCCGCCTGGCGACTGAAGGAGCCGGTCGAAGTGGCCGACGACGCCCGTTTTCGCCTCACCCCACAGCGGCCCTACGTGCCCCCGGAGGCGCGCCGCCCGTTCGTCCTCGCCTCGCTTGCGGTCCTCTCCTCCTGGTCGATCGGCGGGCTCTTCCTCTCGCTCGGCCCGGAGCTCGCGGCGATCGTCTACAAGTCCGACACCCATCTGGTCAGCGGGCTCGGCATCTTCATGCTGGCGATCTCGGGCGCCGTCTCGCAGCTCCTCTTCGGCCGCTGGGCCCCCTGGCGCGGCGCCGTCGTCGGCTCGCTGGCGCTGGCCGCGGGGATGGGCATGATCGTCGCCGCCGCCGCGACCACGTCGGCCGTCCTCTTCACGCTCGGGGCGATCGTCACCGGCGCCGGCTTCGGCATCGCCTTCCTCGGCGGCCTGCGGGCACTCTCCTCGGCGATCCCGCCGGAGCACCGTGCGGCGACGATGTCGGCCTTCTACCTGGTCGCCTACGGCTCGCTCTCGATCCCGGCGGTGATCGCCGGCGTCGTGGTCGAACCGCTCGGCGTCCAGGAGACCTTCGAGATCTTTGGCAGCGCGATCATCCTCGTCGCCCTGCTGGTCACCGCCGAGGCCTGGCGCCAACGCCCGAGCGCTCAGGTCGATCGGCGGGCGCGGGCGGCGATCGCGTCGATGTGAGCGGCAGCGGTGCTCGAGTCCGGTGAGCCCGCCGGGGGCGTGCCGGGCGGTGGCGCCGGACCCCAGCTTTCGCGGCCGTCGGAGGTCTGGATCGGGATCCGCGGCCCGGCCATCGCGGGCGTGTCGACGGTGGTGTCCCAGATCGCCTTCACCCGCGAGAAGACCTCGCGGATTTCGCTCTTCTCGCCCTGGTAGCCCCACTGGTGCAGGTCGGCGAGCAGGCCGGTCGCGTGGATGCCGACTTCTTCGGCTAGGTAGAGCGCCCGCGGCATGTGGAAGCCCTGCGTCACCACCACCGCGTCCTTGACGTCGAAGATCGAGCGCGCCCGGACCATCGTCGCCCAGGTGTCGAACCCGGCGTGGTCCTCGAAGATGTCCGCCGGCGCCACCCCGTCCCGCACCAAGGCCTTCCGCATCGTGTCGGGCTCGTCGTAGGTCCACTGGCCGTGGTCGCCGGAGACGAGGATCTTCGACACCTTGCCCGTGTGCCAGAGCAGCGCGGCCTCTTTGACCCGATCGGCGAGCATCCCGCTCATCTGCCCGCTGGCATTGACCAAGGCGCCCGGCACGATCGCCACTTCGGCCGGTGGGACGTCGGCCACGTCCGAGGTCGCCTCGCCATCGGTGCTGAGCAGGATGTAGGCGTTCGAGCCGACGACGAGGAGGCAGAGGAGGGCGACGAGCCCGGTGAGGCCGCCGGCGGTCTTCGGGTAGCGGCGCCAAGGCCAGGTCAGGGCGCGCAGAGCGCTCAGGAGGCGTTGCTTCATGCGCGGAACGCTAGCAATGGGGTCCGAGGCGGCCGCAGGGAGGCGTGCACGGGACGGAAAGGGACGGGGAAAGGGACGCGGCCCTCTCGGCGGCGACCCGGGCGGGCTGAGGCCGCCGCCGAGAGGGCCGGGTTCGTGAGGAGTGGCGGACTTTCGAGGGGCGCCCGTCACAAAGCGGGGCGCTTCTGGCGCAGAGACGCGCGCTTTGACGCTGTTACAAACTCGCGACCATGGATTTGGTCCCCTATAGGGGACCAAATCTTGTACGGAGATTTCTGACCGGTGAGGCGCCCGTGCTGCGTGAGTTTTCCACGCCATACGGTGGAAAAGTCACGCAGCGCGAAGTCGGGCCGCCGGAAGGGCTCGCAGTGGGGCCGGGCGCCCCTCCACGAAAGCTCAGGCGCCCCGGCCCGAACCCTTCAGGCCGGCCCCAGCTGCGCGACGGCTTTCGGGGAGGGGCGCCCGGCCCCTCCCCTCGCCAACCTCAGAAGTGAACTATCGGGATGATCAGGATCGCGACGATGTTCGCGACCTTGATCATCGGGTTGATCGCCGGGCCTGCCGTGTCCTTGTAGGGGTCGCCGACGGTGTCGCCGGTGACCGAGGCTTCGTGGGCGGGCGAGCCTTTGCCGCCGTGGGCGCCGTCCTCGATCAACTTCTTCGCGTTGTCCCAGGCGCCGCCGCCGGCGGTCATCGAGATCGCCGCGAAGAGGCCGACCACGATCACGCCGATCAGCAGGCCGCCGAGCGCGTCGACGCTGAGGATGCCGACGATCACCGGCACCACGATCGGGATCAGCGCGGGCAGGATCATCTCTTTCTGCGCTGCCAGGGTGACGATGCTGACCGTTTCCCCGTAGTCGGGTTTTTCGGTCCCGTCCATGATCCCGGGGTGGTCTTTGAATTGTTTGCGCACCTGCTCGACCACCTGGCCGCCGGCCCGGCCGACCGCCTCGATCGAGAGCGCCAAAAACAGGTAGACCATCATCCCGCCGATGATCAGCCCGATCAGCACGTCGGGGCTGGTCAGGTGGAATAACCCGTTCAAGTCGAAGCGCGCCGGGGCTTCGTCGGCCAATTCGCTGCGGAAGGCCGCGAACAGCACCAGCGCGGCCAGCGCCGCAGAGCCGATCGCATATCCCTTGGTCACCGCCTTGGTGGTGTTGCCGACCGCGTCGAGCGGGTCGGTGACGGCGCGCACCTCCTCCGGCAGGTCCGCCATCTCGGCGATCCCACCGGCGTTGTCGGTGATCGGCCCGAAGGCGTCGAGGGCCACGATCAGACCGCAGAGCGAGAGCTGGGCGACGACGGCGATACCGATGCCGTAGATGCCCGCCAGCTGATTGGCAGCGAGGATCGCGCCCGCGATCACGAGGGCCGGGGCGGCGGTCGACTGGAAGCCCTGGGCGAGGCCGGCGATGATGTTCGTGGCGTGCCCGGTCTCCGACGCCTCGGCGATCATCTTCACCGGCCGGAAGCGGGTCGCCGTATAAAATTCGGTGATCCCGAAGAGCAGCGCGGTGACCGCGACGCCGATCACGGCGCACAACCAGAGGTCACCGACGGAGACGCTCTTCGCCGCCGCGTCGGCGAAGCCGAGCCGCAGCGGGTCGCTCATCATCCAGTCGGTGATCGGGTAGAACGCCGCGATCGAAATGACGCCGGAGATCAGCAGTCCCCGGTACAGCGCGCCCTCGACCTTGTCGGTCGTGGTCCGCACGCAGAGCGCCCCGATGATCGAGGCGATGATCGCGACCCCGCCCAGCACCAGCGGGTAGATCGCCACCTCACGCGCGTATTCCGGGTTGAAGGTGAGGACGCCGAGCAACATCACGGCGACCGAGGTGACCGCGTAGGTCTCGAACAGGTCGGCGGCCATGCCGGCGCAGTCACCGACGTTGTCGCCGACGTTGTCGGCGATCACGGCCGGGTTGCGGGGATCGTCCTCGGGGATCCCCGCCTCGACCTTCCCCACCAGGTCGGCGCCGACGTCGGCCGCCTTGGTGAAGATGCCGCCGCCCAGTCGGGCGAAGACGGAGATCAGCGAACCGCCGAAGCCGAGCCCGATCAGGGCGTCGACCGCCTCCTTGTCGCTGGAGCCGGTGATGACCAGGATCCCGTAGTAGCCGGCGACGCCGAGCAGCGCCAGGCCGACGACCAGAAGGCCGGTGACCGAGCCGCCTTTGAAAGCGACGTCGAGCGCCGGCGGCACCCCGCCACGGGCGGCCTCGGCGACGCGCGTGTTGGCGCGGACCGAGACGTTCATGCCGATGAAGCCGGTGGCGCCCGAGAGCGTCGCCCCGATCAGGAAGCCGATCGCGGTCTTGTAGTCCTGCAGCAGGAGCAGCAGGACCGCGATCGGGATCGCGACGCCGGCGATGATCGTGTACTGCCGGGTCAGGTAGGCCTGTGCGCCCTCCTGCACCGCGCCCGAGATTTCCCGCATCCGGTCGTTGCCGGGCGATTTCGCCAACAACCGTTGGGTGATCAGAAGTCCGTACGCGACTGCGGCCCCAGCACATACAAGTGCAACGACCACGCCGTATTCCCTCAAGAAGCTGGTCAAGTCACTTTCCTCCGGTGGAATTTTCCCGGCGGGAGCGTATATGAGCGGTCGGAGACTGAGCGCTACGGTCCTTTGGGGAACTACAAAGCGGCCTCGCCGCCGAGCCGGCGCGGGCCGCTCTCAGAGCGCGCCGGCGGAACGGTCGGCACGCGCATACGTGGCAGCCGTCTCGGCCACCGCGGCACGGTAGACGTCCTCCAACGAGGCACCGCGGGCATGGGCGACGCGGGCCCGCTCGGCGCCGTTCGGCGCGGGCGGCTCGACCTCGAGCCCGAGGCCGGCGCGGGCGGGCTCGGTCCAGGCGAGGAGGCGCTCGAAGACGGCCCGCGTCTCGACCTCCTCTCCCGCGCGGAAGTCGATCATCTTGCCGCCCGCCCCGTAACGGATCGCGCGCCAGAGGTTCTCCTCGATCTCGCGATCGGCGAGCGGCACCCAGCCCTCCACCCCGCGTTCGTCCAGGTCCAGAGCGGTCTGGGCGACGCAGGCGACGATCAGCCCGGCGAGCGCCGTGGCCTCCTCGCCGCGCGTCTGGGCGTCACAGATCCGCACCTCGACCGTGCCGAAGCTGTGATGCGGCCGCACACTCCACCAGAGCTGGGTCGCCTCGACCACCGAGTTGGTCCGCTCCAGCAGTCCGACGAAACGCGCGTATGTATCCCAGTCGACGAACGGCGAGGGCACCCCGCAACGGGGAAAGGTCCGCGTGAAGATCTCCGATCGCACCGTCGCCAGGCCGGTGTCGCGGCGGTCGAGGAAGGGGGAGTTGGCGGAGGCCGCGAGCAGCGCCGGCAGCAGCTCCCGCAGCCGGTCGCATACCGCGATCGCCCGGTCGGCCCCGCGCACGCCGACGTGGACGTGGAGGCTCCAGGTGTTGTTGCGCTGGGCGACGTAGCCGAGTTCCGCGCGCAGCCGGTTGTAGTGGGGCGTGTCGATAATCCGCTGGTCGAGGTAGTTGGCCCATGGGTGCGTCCCCATCGCGCCCAGCGCCAACCCCATCGAGTCGACCAGGGCGAAGAGCCGGTCGCGACGCTCCTGCTGGGCGGCGACCGCCTCGCCGAAGGTCTCCCCCCGTCCCGAGCGGATCTCGATCTCGGAGGCGATCAGCTCCCCCGCCGCAGAGTCGGCCAGCACCTCGTCGGTGTCGCAGGCCGCCTTCACGTCCTCGTAGCGGTGCGCCAGCTCCAAGGTCTCGGGGTCGAGGATCGCGAACTCCTCCTCGAGCCCGACGGTGAAATCGATCGAGTCCTCGAACCGCTCGCGAGCGCCGTCGAGATCGAGCGTCAAGGGGGGCCTCAGGCCAGGTAGAAGTACAAGGCGTACAGCAGGTCGACGGCCGGGCTCGAGGTGTGGACGGTGACCTCCGGCGGCACCTGCAGCAGCTGCTCGGAGTAGTTGAAGATGATTTTCACCCCGGCCTCGACCAGCCGGTCGGCGACCCCCTGCGCGGCGGCCGCGGGCACCGCCAGCACCCCGACCACGACCTCCTCCTCGGCGACGATCTTGGCCAGGTCGCCGTCCAGCGGCCGCACCGTCACGTCGCCGATCTCTGTCCCGACCTTCTCCTCGTCGACGTCGAAGACCGCCACCACCTGGAAGCCGTGATCGGCGAAGATCGCCGAGGAGGCGATCGCCTGGCCGAGGTGGCCGGCGCCGAAGAGGGCGATGTTGTGCTGGCCCGCGGTGCGGAGGATCTTGCGGATCTCCGAGACCAGCGAGTCGACGTTGTAGCCGACGCCGCGCTTGCCGAACTTGCCGAAGCCGGAGAGGTCGCGGCGGATCTGGGTCGGGTTGATGTGGGTGTACTCGGAGAGCTCCTGCGAGGAGATCGTCTCGCGGCCCATCTTGCGGGCCTGGGTCAGCACCTGCAGGTAGCGCGAGAGGCGCGCGGCGACCCCGAGCGAGAGGCGCTCGCCTTCAACCGGCAGTCCGGCTGCCTGGATCTCGTCGATCACGTCGGCCATGCCCCCACAGTATCGAGCCTGGAGCGCACGCCTGCCTCGTCGAAGCGGAGCTCGGAGGCGACGATCCCATCGACCTCGACCACCGGGATCTTCTCCAGGTGGCGGCGCAGCAGGAGGTCGTCGCTCTCGATGTCGATCTCGTGCAGCTCGAAGCGGTAGCCCTCGGTGTGCAGGGAGACCAGCGACGCGATCGCTTCCTCGCACAGATGACAGCCGGGGCGGGAGTAGACGAGCACCTCGGTCACGCGGCCATCCGTTCGCCGGTGGCGAAGGCGTCGTAGCCGAGGTAGTCGGGGTAGGCGACCGGCCGCGCCCAGCGGGCGGCGGAGCCGATCATCGCCGCGTTGTCGGTGCAGAGGGAGATCGGGACCAGCTTCAGACGCACGCCTTCGCGCTCACAGAGCTCGGCGACGGCGGCCCGCAGCGGGCCGTTGGCGGCGACCCCGCCGCCCAGCGCGACCGCCTCCCAGCGCCCCTTCTTCAGTCCTCGTCTGAGCTTCGCCACAAGCTGGTCGACAACCGCTTTCTGGAAGGAGGCGGCGAGGTCGGCGCGGCGCTCCTGGACCCCCTCGGGCCCGAGCTCCTTGCAGCGGTAGAGGACCGCCGTCTTCAGCCCCGAGAAGGAGAAGTCGAGGCCGGGGTCGCGCTGCATCGCGACCGGCATCCGGAACGCTTCCGGATCGCCGCCCTCGGCCTCCTTCTGGATCAGCGGCCCGCCCGGGTAGCCGAGCCCGAGCAGGCGCGCCGACTTGTCGAAGGCCTCGCCGGCGGCGTCGTCGAGGGTCTGGCCGAGGATCTCGTGGCGCTCGTGGTCGCGCACCGCAGCCAGCATGGTGTGGCCGCCGGAGGCGACCAGGCAGAGGAAGGGCGGCTCCAGTGGCTCGGGCTCGAGGAAGTTGGCGGCGACGTGGCCCTGCAGGTGGTCGACCGGGATCAGCGGCAGCCGGCGCGCGGCGGCGATCGCCTTCGCGGTCGAGATCCCGACCAGGAGGGCGCCGATCAACCCCGGCCCGACCGTCGTCGCGACCGCTTCGATCTCGTCCAGGGTGACGCCGGCCTCATTCAGCGCCGCCTCGACCACCGGCGCCGCCAGCTCCAGGTGGTGGCGCGCGGCGACCTCGGGGACGACGCCGCCGAAGCCCGCGTGGGCGGCCGCCTGCGAGGAGATCACGTTGGAGAGGATGCGGCCGCCGTCGAGCACGGCGGCGCAGGTGTCGTCGCAGGAGGTCTCTATCGCGAGCAGCACGGCGCGGTCCCCGGAGTCCTCAGTCAGCCACTTCAGTCCAGCCACCTCAGTCCAGCCACATGATCAGCGCGTCCTCGCCGTTGTCGTGGTAATAGCGAGGACGGACGCCGGCCGAGCGGAAGCCGAAGTATTCGTACATGCCGATCGCGCGCCGGTTGGAGACGCGGACCTCGAGCGTGAAGGGGAGCTTGCCGCGGCCCTCGGCGAAGAGCTTGCGCAGGAGCGCCCCGGCGACGCCGTGAGTGCGGTGATCCGGCGAGACGGCGACGTTCATCAGGTGCCAGACCTGGTCGTATCGCGAGCAGACCACGTATCCCGCCAGCTCCTCGCCGCGGGTGGCGGCAAGGCAGATGCCGGAGGGCTTCGAGAGCTCGAGCACGAACATCGCCAGCGACCACGGGGTCGGGAACGAGCGGCGCTCGATCGAGATCACCGCGGGCAGGTCGCTGTAGGCGAGCCGGCGGACCTGGGTCTCGTCCCGGGTCGGGCGGTCAGTCTGCTCTCTGGAAAGAATCTCGCTCACGCCAACGTTCCGCGTCTGGAGGTCTGAGGTAGATCGGTTCGAGCGATCCGGAGCCCTTCCCCGCCGCCGCCAGGGCGCAGACGTGGCGCGCGGCGACGCGGTGGACGGGATCGGCGGCATCCGGGATGCGGATCCCGCCTGCTCCTTCTAACTCGTCACGAAATCGTATCGCCCCGGACCCGGCGACCGAGGGGGCCTCGGGCACCTGATCGAGACGCTTCGCCAGCTCCTCCGGCCGCATCACGGCGGGCTCCCAGAGGGTCTCACCGGCGGCGCCGTAGAGGGCGACGAAGACCTCGCCCCGATAGCCGTCGAGGACGGCGAGGCACTCCTTGGGGGCTCCGGCGGCAGCGATCCCGGCACCGAGCGCATCGAGGGTCGAGACGCCCCACCCCGGCAGCCCGAGGCTCACCGCCAACCCTTTGGCGGTCGCGATCCCCACCCGCAGGCCGGTGAACGAGCCTGGCCCCAGCCCCACCGCGACCAGGTCTACCCCGTTCCAGCCGCCGGCGGCGTCGGCGCAGCGCTCGATCTCGGCGAGCAGCCCGGCCGCGTGGCGCGGCCGCCCGCGCTCGTTCAGCCCGAGCTGGGCCTCGGCCAGGACCTCGCCGTCGCGCCAGGCGCAGGCGGCGGTGTCGGGGGTCGCGGTGTCGAAGCCGACGACGACCAGAGGAGATCGCCTCCCTTGACCCCTACTTCACGCGAAAGACGGAGGTCCCGACTTTCTTGCCTTTGACGAACCAGGTGACCTGGTGGCGGCCGACGCTCGTCGAGGTGATCTTGTTGACGTAGAGCGTCCCCTGTTCAGCTTCCTGCGGTTTTTCGGTGCAGAGATGTTCAGCTTTCGGGAACTTGACGCAGACCGTGTATTTGACGTCGGCCTTCAGGCTTTTGAAGAAGGCGCCCTTTTTGCTGCCGACCGGGCAGACGGTGGCCGGCTTCGCCTTCCGCGAGAGCCCACAGGCGATGTAGTGCTTGTAGGCGGGGCCCGCCGCAGCCGCCTGCTTCGCCGAAGATGAGGAGACGCCGATCAGCAACCCGGTCGCCAAGGCGGCCAGTGCCAACGCCGACAGCATTCCCTTCTTCATCCGTGAAACCCTCCTGTCTCGACTTTTGCGAATACGTCTGTGCCGCATCTGTGTTCGTTGCGTCTCCCCAGTAACCCTTCCAGCATACGAAGGGAGCGGCGCGACCGATCAGACGTCGGGACCGGAGATCTCGACCGTGCGGCGATCCTCGCCCGCATGCTCGAGCCGCACCTCGACCGCGGGGCGGCCCAGCCGCCCGGCGCCCGCCGCGGGCCACTCGACGAAGGCGACGGCGTCTGGACCGAGGTAATCGTCGAGCAGCGCCGGGTCCTCGCCCTCCAGGTCTTCCAGCCGGTAGAGGTCGAGGTGGGAGATCGGCAGCCGGCCGCCGCTGTATCGCTGCCCGATCGTGAAGGTCGGCGAGGTGACCGGCTCGGTCACCCCGAGGGCGCGGGCGGCGCCGCGGATCAGGGTCGTCTTCCCCGCCCCGACCTCGCCGGAGACGATCACCAGGTCGCCCGGCTCGAGCCGCTCGGCGAGCCGGGCGCCGACCGCTTCGGTCTCCACCGCGGAGCGGGTTTCGGTGCGCTGGGTGTCGGTCGTGTTGGCGGCCATCGCCTCTGACTACCCGAAGAAGCCGAGCTGATCGGCGGGCGGCGGCGGCTCCTCGTCCTCGTCCCGCCCGGCTTCCGCCTCGGCCATTTCCTCGGCGCTCGGCATCGGCGCCGGAAGCGCTCGTTCGAGCAGCGCCGGGATCGTTGCGAAGTCGGCCCGCAGCTGCTCCTTCACGGCGGGGGTGCGCAGCGCCGCGGCCGGATGGAAGATCGGCAGCAGAAAGACGGTACGGCCGCCGAGCTGGTGGGTCTGCGGAGTGCCGCGGACGCGGGTGATCCCGGTCGGGCTGCCGGTGAGGAGCTTGGTGGCGAAGTTGCCGAGCGTGCAGACGACGCGCGGCTCGATCAGCCGCACCTGCTCCCAGAGGTAGGGCTCGCAGGCGGCGATCTCGCCGGGCAGCGGGTCGCGGTTGTTCGGCGGCCGCGACTTGAGCACGTTGCAGATGAAGACGTCCTCGCGCGAGAGCCCGATCTCTTCCAGCATCTGGTTCAGCAGCTGCCCGGCGCGGCCGACGAACGGCAGCCCCTGGCGGTCCTCTTCGGCCCCCGGCGCCTCGCCGACGAACATCAGGTCGGCATCGGCGTTGCCCGCCCCGAACACCGCCTTCGTCCGCGTCTCATGCAAGGGGCATCTGGTGCAGTTCGAAACCTCTTTGTAGAGCGCGACGAGCTGCTCCCGGCGCTCGGCCGCATCGGCGGTGCTCACGGCTTCTCCCCCGCCGCCCGCCGCTTCCGCGACTCGCTCAGCCGATCCTGCCGCGCCGCCTCCCGCTCCCGCCGCCGCGATTCATCGGAGCGAACCCCGGCCCCGCGGGGTATCCGCCCCGGCGGCGACACCGCCGACATCAGCCGCCGCGTCCGCTCCGCCCCGCACTCCGGGCAGGCGACGCCCGTCGCGCCGGCCGCGACCAGCTCCTCGAAGACCGCCCCGCACCCCTCGCACTCGAACTCGTAGATGGGCAAAACGGGTTACGGCTGTTTGCGGTTGGTCGCCATCTTGGCTCTAGACTGCCAAATCTCGCAATTGAGCAGCCGCTCGGCCCCGCAGTTGAATGCTGCGTCGGGGATTCGGTCGATCCCGGCCTCGGCACCGTGGACCGGCGCTATCGTGAGGCCGAGCGCGCCGTTGATCGTCCATCCACTGGTGGCAGCGATCAGCATCGACTATGGGTAGCGGCCATGTAGGCGCTTGTGGGCGCGCTTCGCAGATGGTGCGGGTAGCGGGATTGTCGGGATGGCGCTCGCCGTAGGCGACGAGGCCAAGGGCAAAGCTTCCGTCCGTCTCCTGTTGGAAACGAAACACGAAGCCGAATGGCGCCTCGGACGCCCCCGGTCGGCCCAGCGGAACGTAGAGTTTCAAGCACCCGGGCAGGCTCGTCCCGTCCGGTGCGTCGTGTGCCCGACAACGCCGCCACGCCAACGGCGTGTGACCAGCCCTGATCTCCTGACGGGCGCGCTGGGCTTGCAGGCGGGCCGGCGAGTTGGGCCTGAAGCGCTCTACCTCCTCGGTCCACTCCTTCGGCCCGAAATGGACCGGCGGGGAAATGAAGGGGCGCTCGCGTTCACTCACACGGCCACGATAAGCGCCAGCGAAAATCGAAACCGCCGGTCCGGTCGGCCCTAACCCTCGTCGTCGTAGGGGATGTCGGCCGCGAAGCGCTCGAAGTCCTCGGCTGGTGCCGGCCTGGTCCCACGCGCCGCGTCGAGCTCGGCCATCGGAGTGATCGGCGGCTCAAGAGTCAGCCCGCCACCGTCGCGAGCCGGCACGACCTCATAGCGGCGACCGTCGATCTCGACCAGCTCGCCCACGTGCAGATCGAGTTTCTTCACAGCAGTTGCCATACCGCAGGTGTAGAGGGAGGTAGTCAATGGCACCAAGGTGCGCCTAAAGCCGCCATCAGGCCAGGATGTTCACCGCCCTGGCGACGACGAGGCCGAGGATCGCGACCGAGATCAGCGATTGGAGGGCCATCGTGATCTTCGCCCAGGGCACCAGCGGCATCACGTCGGTGGGGCTGAAGGCAAGGGCGTTCGTCATCCCCAGGTAGAGGTAGTCGATGAACATCGGGCGCCAGTCGGGCGGCGCCAGGTGGGGATTCATCTGCTGGGGGAAGGCGAGGTCGGGATATTGGGGCGGGTGGAGGGTGCGGGCCACCGACCCGCCGCCGTCGACCTCCCAATAGAGGAGGGCGAAGACGATGTTGTTGGAGAGCCAGACGGCGCCGCCGGTGAGGAGGAGGCGCGAGGCGGAGTGGGTCAGTTCGCCGCCGACGACGAGGACGTGGATCAGCATCGCGGTGCTGACCACGGCCGCGACGGCCAGCAGGGAGAGGAGCACGCGCGAGATGACGCGCACGGGCATCGTCGAACGATCGATCCGCCCTGGGTCGGCCACGATCAGCACCAGCAGCACCAGGCCGATCACCGAGAGTGACCAGCGCGACTCGGGCCGCACGCTCGACGGCAGCAGGGCGTTCAACACCACCGCGGCGATGACGGCAAGGGCCATCGGCCAGCGTCGCTCCCCGCTTATGCGCTTGCGCTCGCTCAAGCCTGGCCGGGGCGCTGCTCTTCGGTGAAGAGGTCGCCCTGCGCGGCGGCCGATCCGGAGCGCCCCCCGCCAGGGCCGCGGAGCACGTAGGCCGCCGCCACCGCGACGACGGCGCCGGTCAGCGGGCCCGCGACGTAGATCCAGTAGTCGCTGAATTTGCCGCCGACCAGGTCGGGCCCGAAGGTGCGGGCGGGGTTCATCGAGGCGCCTGAGATCGGGCTGCCCCAGAGCCCGGCGAGCGCGATGTAGGCACCGACTCCGATCGCGCTGATGATGCCGATGTTCTGCGCCCCCGAGGCGGTGCCGAGGATCACGCTGACCAGGCCCAGGGTCAGCAGGGCCTCCATCAGGTAGCCGCGCCCCTCGGAGTAGCCGTGGGCGACGTAATTGGAGCCGAAGGTCGCGGAGACGTCGACCGCCCAGCGCAGGAACAAGACCGCGACCGTCGCGCCCGCGAGCTGCATGAGGATGTAGCCGGGGACGCGGCGCCAGGGGAAGTCGCCGCGCAGCGAGAAGGCCACGGAGACCGCCGGGTTCAGGTGCGCGCCCGAGACCTTGCCCATGAACATGATGATCGTCATCACCATCAGGCCCGGGGCGACGACCGCGGCGGTGCGGCTGATCGTGTCCGGGAACGCCTCGCCCATCATCCCGCCGCCCGCGGCGACGATCACCAGGAAGAAGGTTCCGTAGAACTCGGAGAAGAGGCGTCGCCACTCCTGGTCGGGATCGCGGAAGTCCCGCATCGGCCCGGTGATGTCGCGGTCGATCCAGGCAAGGATTCCGACCTCGGCATCGCGGGCTCGCTCCACCACCCCATCCGGAGGCTCACCGGTCACCTGGCGAAGCTAGTCAATGCGCCGGTCACCGTCAACGGTCCTGGATGTCAGTCCAGTTCGGCGACCAGATCGCGAACCCGCCGGTCGATCTCCTCGCGGGTGGCGCGGACCTCCTCGACCGGGCGGCCCGCCGGGTCGGCGAGGTCCCAATCGACGTATCGGCGCCCGGGGATGTACGGGCACTTGTCGCCGCAGCCCATCGTCACCACCACGTCGGCCCAGCGGGCGTCCTCCTCGGTCAGGCCGTGAGGCACCCGGTCGGCGAGGTCGATGCCGATCTCCCCCATCACCTCGACCACCTCGGGGTGGACGCGATCGGCCGGGGTCGTGCCGGCGGAGCGGGCGCCGTGGCGGCCTTCGGCGGCGCGTTCGAAGAGGGCCTGGCTCATCTGTGAGCGGCCCGCGTTCTGGAGGCAGACGAAGAGCGCGTTGGCCATCAGGCGGCTAGCTCAGCCATCCGGAGAGCTCCTCCAGGGCGTCGGGGATCACGTAGTAGTAGGCCCAGAGGCCTTGCCGCTCGGAGCCGACGATGCCGGCGTCGCGGAGCACCTTCAGGTGGTGGGAGACGGTCGGCTGGGAGAGATCGAAGAGGGGCACCAGCTCGCAGACGCAGACCTTGCCGGCGTGCTTGCGCAGGACATCGACGAGCTGCAGGCGGACCGGGTCGCCGAGCGCCTTGGCGATCGCCGCCATCCGCTCGGCCCGGTCGCGCTCCACGTCGGGGTAGACGATCGGCTCGCAGCAGGGGTCGCCTGCCGGGCGCTTGGTCTTCGGGGCCATCTCCAGATCGACAGGCATCTATCTACGTATATCTATTGAATTGATATCTGTCAATGCTTAGGATCGCAGCGTGATCGACGCACCCCTCCCCCGCCGTGCCCTCGCCGAGTTCCTCGGCTCGGCCTTCCTGGCGGCGACCGTGATCGGCTCGGGGATCGCCGCGGCGCAACTCTCCCCCGGCGACACCGGCCTCCAGCTCTTCGAGAACGCCGCCGCCACGGCGGCCGGCCTGTTCACCTTCATCCTCATGTTCGGCCCGATCTCGGGCGCCCACTTCAACCCAGTCGTGTCGCTGGTCGACTGCGCGCTCGGTGGGCTGCGTCGCCGGGACCTCCTCGCCTACCTCCCGGCCCAGGTGGCCGGCTGTGTCGTCGGCGCCGTCGTCGCCAACGCGATGTTCGGGCTCGCCGCGATCTCGATCTCGACCACCCACCGGGCCTCCCCCTCGCACCTTTTCGCCGAGGTCGTCGCCACCCTCGGCCTGCTGCTGGTGATCTTCTCCCTGGCCCGCACCCGGCGCGGTCAGGTCGCCCCGGCGGCGGTCGGCGCCTACATCGGCGCCGCCTACTTCTTCACCAGTTCGACCAGCTTCGCCAACCCGGCGATCGACGTCGGCCGCATGTTCTCGAACACCTTCGCCGGGATCGCGCCCGCTTCGGTCCCCGCCTTCGTCGCCGTGCAGCTCGTCGGGGGAATCGTCGCCCTCGCGCTGATCGCGATCCTCTACCCCGATCTCACCGCCGAGGAGGCTGGCGAGATCATGGTCCCGCAAGACGCGCGATGACCCGCCTGCCCTCCGGCGGGCCGGGCCAATGCTCGACCAGGAGATCGGGACCGCGACCGCGGAGGACGAAGCGGAGGGTCAGCGCCGTCACAATCGCGTCATCGAGGTGGCCGGCGACGGGGACGAAGTCAGGGATCAGATCGATCGGAGATGAAGCCGCAAGCGCCCGCGCGCCCTCGCTCCTGCCGGCGACGAGAAAAAGCGCGACCGCCGCACCGTAGAGCAGGACGAAGAACGCCAACGACACCAGCAGCCAGTCCAACGACGACATGGCCCAACGTTAGGCGACACCGCCTTGGTTCACACCGCCGGTGATGGCCGAGGAGGTCCCGGTCTACGATCCCGGCGATGGCCGATACGCCGACGATCTATGAGTGGGGCGGCGGGGCCGAGGCCTTCGGCCGCTGGCTCAACCGCTTCTACGACCTGGTCGAAGAAGAGGGCACGCTGGCTCCCCTCTTCGGCGGCACGGTCAGCAAGGAGCACCGGGAGCACGTCCTCGCCTGGTGGGTCGAGGTGATGGGCGGCCCGGCCGATTACACGGCGACGCTCGGCGGCTACCCGGCCATGCTGGCCCACCATCGCGGGCTGGCGATCACGCCCGCGCAACGACGCCTCTTCGTCAACCTGCTGAGCCAGGCGGCCGACGAGGCCGAGCTGCCCGCCGATCCCGAGTTCCGCGCCGCGATCATCGGCTACGCCGAGTGGGGCTCGCGCCTGGCCGCGCATAACTCGGATCCGGACGCCGCCGACGTCGTCGAGGAGGCTCCGGTGCCGCACTGGGGATGGGGCGTCGCTCCTCCCTACCAGGGCTAGTGACCCGAGATCAGCCCGAGCAGCAGGTACCGGACGCCGAGCGCGAGGGCGAGGACGCCGAGCCCTCGCCGCAGCAGGGCTTCAGGGAGTCGGGGTTGCAGACCGGCGCCGACGTAGCCGCCGAGCAGGCCGCCGACGCCCATCGCCAGGCCCACGACCCAGACCGGGGCGATCGAGCCGCTGTGGCGCAGGCTCAGGACCCCGTAGGCGGCGACGCCGACGATCGCCGCCGATCGCGCCGACGAGCAGAGCGAGGCGGGTGATCCGCCGGTCGGTCGGCGAAGGGGGCGTCCGGCGTCCGGCCGGCGAGCGACCGGTGGCGAGCCAGGCCCCGAGCGGGACGAGGACCGCGGCGGTCACCAGATAGAACGCCTTCGGCCCCGACAGCAGCTCGACGCCGATCACCGCGCCCAGGACCACGCCGGGGAGGGTGCCGAGGACCAGGGCGCCGGTGAGCGGCGGGCGGGCCAGGCCACGACCGGCATACCGGGCGAGCGCGCCCGGCGTGGCGACGATGTTGTAGAGCAGGTTCGTCGGCGTACAGGCGCCCCTTCGGCCCGCCCTGCGCTCCCCTCACTGGACGATGATGAGGACGATCGTGGCGATGCCGAGGAGGACGCCGACCGCGGCGAGGACGAGCATCTGGCGCTCCGGGGTGCGGTCGGGCTCGGCGATCCCGAGTTCGACGTTCAGCCGGTGGATCCGCCGCGTGCCGAAGAGGATCAGCACGATGCCGTAGAGCGCGAAGCCGAGCCCCACGACCACATACGGCCAGCGGGTCCCGTTGTGAATCAGCGCCGGGACCACGCGGCCGAGCGCCAGGGCCGCCGCGATCGCCGTGAACCCGGTCCGCCACCAGGCCAGCAGCGTGCGCTCGCCGGCGAGGCTGGTCCGACGGTCGACCTCGATGTCCTCGTCGGGCGGGGTCGGCATCGGGGGGCCTAGGACCCCCAGCGGTCCCAGTGGGTGATCTCGGTGACCGGGGGGCGCCGGGCGGGCTTGAAGTCGGTGCCCTTGGTGTAGGCGACCGGGATCAGGCTCACCTGGGTGACGCCGTCGGGGATGCCGAGCAGGGCAGCGACCTCGGCGGCGTGGCGCAGGTGGAGGGTGGTCCAGGTCGAGCCGAGGCCGCGGGCGCGGAGGGCGAGCTGGAAGCTCCAGCCGGCCTGGACGATCGAGCCGAGGGCGACGATCGAGCCGGCCCCGTCTTTCTCGTCGAGGTCTTCGGCGATGCAGGGGATGACGAAGGCGGGGGCCTTCTCGAGGTTCTCGGCCAGGTACATAGCGCTGTCGAAGACGCGCTTGTCCTGACCGCCCTCGCCGTCGGCCGCCGCCAGCGCTTCGCGCAGATAAGGGAGCGCCGCCTCGCGGTAGTAGTCGGCGACCGTCAGCCGCAGGTCGGGGTCGGTGACGACCACCCAGCGCCAGGTCTGGCGGTTGGAGGCGGTCGGCGCCTGGACCGCGAGCTGCAGGCATTCGAGCAGCACCTCGCGCTCGACCGGCCGGTCGAAATCGAGGCGCTTGCGCACTGACCGGGTGGTCGAGAGCAGCAGGTCGGCGTTGGCGACGTCGATCGGCATCGCCGCCGATCTTATGACGCGGGGCGCTCCTCCACGGTCGCCGGCGCCAGCTCGATCACCGGCGCAGCCTCCGGAGTCTCGAAGCACGCGAGAACCGAAAGGACGGACGTTCCTGGATCGTCCGGTTCTTTGCCCAGCCGCTCGGCGCAATCAGCCTGGATCTCATAGACGCGCTCGTACAGCTCCATGTAGGCGTCGGCCAGCTCCGACCACCCCTGCTCGTCGACGCGCAGTGGCACCCGGGTCAGGTGATGCTCCGGCCGTTCGACGGCCGTGCCGGCCGCGAGGGCGGTGGTGGCGTTGGCGGTGATCAGCGACCAGGTGGTTCGCGCGAAGCTCAGACGTCGATCAAGGTCGATATCCGCTTCGACCTCGGCCGACGTGATCGGCCGGACGACCGCTCGATAGAAGTGCTCGACCGCCCCACGGACCGGACGCTGGCCGACTTCCTCGATCAACCCGGCTTCCGCCAGGGCACCGACGTGGTAGCCGACGTTGCTCACCTCGAGCCGCAGCTCGCGAGCGATTTCGGCCGGACTCGCTACCCGATCGGCAAGGATCGTCAGGCAGCGACACCGCAACGGGTGGGCTACAGCCGCACCCAAAGTCGCATCAGGGCTGCGACGGATCGCTGCCGATTTCATTTGCTCTACCTCCTCAGATTGGTGGAACCCACTAGATCGTAAATGGCATTTGGTCCGATGGTGCGACTTTATGCAGGAATCTGCTCCAGCAATGGAATCTCGTCCCGCTTCTTTCTGGGTCGAGTGCGATGCACACGTGAGTTCGCAAACCAGGGAGGAGGGGGTTGAGCACATGCAGATCTCAGGTCTGAACAGCACCGTGCCGTCGGTGTCGATCACGAAGTCCTCGTGACCGCCGGGCGCGCCGGCCTCGACCATCCACGAGGTCGGCGCGCCTCCCTAGCTCGCATAAACCGGTACTGATCCGAGAACGCTCCTTTTGCGGCAGAGGATCACCGCATAAAGGTTTGGACACGCCGGCGAAGGGGGACTAGTCTCGCTCCACACCTCGGCCAGTCTCGCCACCTAACAAAGGACGTTCCCCGTGTTCTTCTGCGAGCGATGCGAAAGCAGGTTCAACGCCACCATCGCGGCCGCCTCCGGTGACTGCCCCCGCTGCAAGGAGAGCGAGGGAGTCAGCAGCCCATTGCGCTTCCGTCTCTTCGAGCCCTCGGCGCTGAAAGTCGCCGGCCTCTCCCCCGCCCGCACCGGCTCCACCGTGCCGCGAAGCCAGCCGGCGAAGTAACAAATACTCTGCCTTTGTGAGAGCAAAGGCATTCGCGGCGATCGCTGCGACGATCGCCATCGTCGCCCTGCTCGCTCCTGGCATCGCGACGGCGGCGCATCGATCGACCACCGGGCGCCGCCAACACGACCGTCTTGTGATCGCGACGCTTTCGTTGCCGGGCTCGAACGGCTACGGGGTCAGCGTGACCTTGACCAACCGCCGCAAGCTCAAAGTCACGACCTTCCCGGAACGGGAACAGATCCTCGCGCACCTTTTCGAACTTGTCAGCACCGAATACCGGCTAGATGCGCCCCAACCGCGCGGTTCGAACGGGATCCAGGCGTCGGTGGGCAGGTTCGGGCGGATCGACCTGCGGTTCGTCCCTGAAACGAAAGTCGAACGGCCTGCGGCTCCGCTCGGCTGCAAGGGCGACAAGGAGACGATCCAGGTCGGCTGGTTCGTCGGCCTCGTCGCCTTCCGCGGCGAGCGCGGCTACACCCGGGTTCGGTCGAAGAAAGCGTTCGGCACCATGACGAACGCCCCAAGTCCGAACAAGAACTGCGCCAAGGAAACCGGGCGCAAGCCGCAAGAACGCTCGCCGCCGCAGCGCACGCGCGCGGCGCTGATCACGATGGCCAGGCGGGCCGCGAAGCCCGGGGCGCACCTGCTCGCGCTGGGAGCGACGGCGACGGCAGGCAACCGGACGGTCGGCTTCGGCGCCGTGCGGCTCTCCGCCAGCCGCAAGGGCAAGGAATTTGCCATCGACACGTTCCTCGGGACGGCTCGCCGCGACCGCGGGAGGATCCAAGAGCAAGGCACCGCCTTCGCCCTCCTGGTCCGCGGTCCTTACTTCAGGGTCCCCGACCTGACCAGGATGACCTCGGAAGCGGCACTGGCGCCGCCGAAGCCATTCCGTGGCGATGCCACCTACCGCCGCGAATCGGCGGACCAGGTGAGCTGGGCAGGTGACCTGCGTGTGGATCTGCCCGGCTTCGGGGTGGTGCCGCTGGCCGGCCCCACCTTCAAGACGGCGATGTGCCTGGACTCCGGTTGTCGACCAAAGAAATGATCTCCGACCTTATGCGTGCGCGGGCGATCGCGACGATCCTGGCGACGGTGACGGCTCTGATGGTCTTCGCCCTGCCGGCAAGCGCTGCCGGTCCTAGGACCCACCACCAACCCGCCCGGACCACGGTTCAGCTCGGCGGATCCGCGACCAACGGCTTCTATTTCGCCGTCTTCTCCTACGACAAAACGCTGGTCCTCTTCCTCTACAAGCCTTTGAAGAACGACAACGGCGAGGAGGGCGTCAGCTACGTCGCCCATCACCGCCATCCCCTCGCCGGCCTCGACCAAGGCCGCCTCGACGTCAAGGTCGGCAAGCTCGGGCACTTCCGCGGTCACCTCGTCATCACCTCGACCCAAACGCAGAAGCCGCCAAGATGGTGCACGGGAGAACCGACGGTCATCGAAGAAGGACACTTCGTCGGCTCGTTCGTCTTCCACGGCGAACGCGGCTATACGACCATCCGGGCGCCGCGCGAGCCGGGCTTTATCACCCGCCAGGGAGCGACCGACTGTCGCCTCCCGGCCGCCAAACCCAAGGGCCACGGACATCACGCTAAGGCGGTCGAAAAAATCGTCGAAGAAGCGAAGAAAGAAATGACCGAAAAAGACGAATTCCGCCTCCTTGCCGGGGACAGCAAGGCTGATCTCACTTTCCAGGCGAGCCGCGAACAGGTGCCGCCAGGGCCCGGCAGCCCGGCAACCACCAGCTTCGCGGTGACGGCGATCGGGAGCAAAGCGGGCGCGTTTCGGATCAGCCGCATCGCCGGCATCTTCGACACCGAAACGGACCCCGCCTCGACCTTCATCACCCCGAACCTGGCCGAACCGCTGGCGGAAGCGACGGTGGAACCACCGGCGCCGTTCTCCGGCTCGGCAACCTTCCGCCTCGAAGGCCCGAAGACGGCGAGCTGGACGGGCGACCTCGCGGTCGAACTCCCCGGCCTCGGCAAGCTGCAGCTGACCGGGCAGAGGATCTACGCGGGCGCCTGCAGAGGTCGCGCGAACTGCACCAAAACGCTGCCGAAACTGCCGCAGCAGCTGCTCGAAAACCCCGTTGGCGTCGACGTCACCGAGGTCGGCCGCGTCCGCCGCTAGACCAGCGGCTCCCACTCCCACGACTTCGCCGAGGCGAGCGCGGTGTCGTCGTTGACGTGGCGGTGGAAGTCCGCCAGCTCCTCCGCGTCGATCGCGTAGGCGTGCTCGGGGCCGGGGAAGGACCCGCCGCGGACCTCGGCTGCATAGCGACCGACCGCCGCCACCATGTCCTCGTGCACGTCGGCGTAGCGCTTGACGAATTTCGCCATGTGGCCGGTGGTGATGCCGAGCAGGTCGTGGAAGACGAGCACCTGGCCGGAGGTCGCCGGGCCGGCGCCGATCCCGATCGAGATGATGTCGAGGCGCGCCGCGATCGTCGTCGCGATCTCCGCCGGCACCGCCTCGAAGACGACCGCGAAGCAGCCTGCCGCCTGCAGCGCCTCGGCGTCCTTGGCCATCTGGGTCGCCGCCCGCGCCGACTTGCCCTGCGCTTTGTAGCCGCCGAGCGAGGTTGCCGTCTGCGGGGTGAGCCCGAGGTGGCCCATCACCGGGATACCGGCGGCGACGATCGCCCGGGCGCGCTGCACGGAGACGCCGGCCGCCTCCAGCTTCACCACCTGGCAACCGGTCTCCTTGACCAGCCGCTGGGCGTTGGTGATCGCCAGCTCGTCGGAGGCCTCGTAGCTGCCCATCGGCATGTCGCCAATCATCAGCGGGGTCTTCAGTCCGCGGCGCACCGCCTTGCCGAGGACGATCATCTCCTCCATCGAGACGAGGTCGGTGCGGTCGTAGCCGAGCACCACGTTGGCGGCCGAGTCGCCGACCAGGACGAGGTCGACGCCGGCGGCCTCGGCGACGGTGGCCGAGGGGTAGTCGTAGGCGGTGACCATCACGATCGGTTCGCCGCTTTCCTTCATCTCCTGAAGGCGCGGCAAGGTCATCGCGACGCGGTCGGCCTGCGGGAGGGTGTGGGAACGGACTCCAGAGCTCATGCGACCAACACCTCCGGACGGTCGTCGATTGCGATTGGTTTGTTGGCGTCATCGACGTGGACGACGACCGGCGCGTAGCGCTCCAGGTCGGCCTCGTCGTAGGCGCCGAAAGAGGCGACGATGATCTTGTGGCCGGGCTCGACCAGGTGGGCGGCGGCGCCGTTCACCTGCATCGCGCCGGAGCCGGGCTCGCCCTCGATCACGTAGGTGACGAAGCGCTCGCCGTTGTCGACGTCCCAGACGTGGACCTGCTCGTTGGTAATCAGGTCCGACGCAGCCATCAGCTCGGTGTCGATCGTGATGCTGCCGATGTAATCGACATCACAATCGGTCACCGTCGCGCGGTGGATCTTGGACTTGAGCATCTGCCTCTGCATTAGGTGACTCCTCCGTGTCAGTGCTTGCGTTGCACAGCTTTCAAGGTTGGATCAAGACGTTGTCGATCAGGCGGGCGCGGCCCACCTGGGCGGCGACCGCGACCAGCACCGGGCGAT
>DATEDJ010000177.1:0-5085 GCA_035281725.1 Solirubrobacterales bacterium | reverse complement strand
TCAGAGCCCGCCGTCGAGCCAGAGGCCGGCGCCGAACCGGCGCCCACCGAGGAACCGGACTCCCTCAGCGCGGCGATCACGAACGGGACCGCGCCGACCACCACCGCCACGCCGCCGATCGCGGCGAGGATTTGGATCGCCAGGTGGAGCGAGCCGAGCGCGCTCGGCGTTTCGCCGACCCCTTCGAAGGGCGTCCCCTCGGTCGTCTTATAGAAGGCGAGGCCGGCGATGACGAAGATCGCCCAGCAGAGGAGGACCGCGGCGAGGCCGCGGCGCAGCCGCTCCTCGCGCCCGACGGTGGCGGCGAGAGCCGGCTCGGGGCGCAGGTGGGCGCCGATCGCGCCGCGCAGGAGGTCGAGGACCGCGCCGGGGCCGGCGCCGCCGTCCTCCAGCAGCGCCTCCATCTCATCGCCGTAGCGGCGCCGGTAGGCCGGCGGGTAGAGCCGCAGCGCCAGGCGGGCGAGCCGGGCGCTCACGAGACCGCCCCCGCGGCGCGCAGGCGCTTCATCCCGGTGTCGACCACCCGGTCGAGCATCCGCAGCTGCTCCTCCAGCGCCGCCGAGCCGGCCGCGGTGATCCGGTAGGGACGGCGGCGATCTTCGCTCGGCAGCGCCTCGATCAGGTCACGGCCCTCAAGTCGCGAGAGGGCCCCGTAGAGGGTCCCCGGCCCGAGCTTCACCCCGGCCACCTCCTCGACGTCCTGGGTGATGGCGTAGCCGTGCTTCGGCCCCTCGGCGAGGCTGGCGAGGACGAGCAGGCCTGGGTCAGTAGAACGCTCACTGATGTATCGCATTGCGTAATAGTAGCAGCGGGCGCGGGTCATGGCTCCCCGTCCGTGCCTGTGGAGTTACACGGATGGCGCCTCCCCGCCGCCGCCTCAAGCTGGCGACGACAACTGAACCGGCGAGGAGGAAGACGATGGCGAGCACGGACAAGGACTGGCAGCCGCGGCGGGTGCTGATCGGCTACGACGGCAGCGACGGCGCCAAGGACGCGGTGGCGCTGGCGCGGACGCTCTGCCGCGGAATCGAGGCCGAGTTCCTCCTCGTCAACGTGCTGCCCTTCCCGGGGCCGCCGCCGGTGGCCGGGGAGCTGCTCGGCTACCAGGAGGCGAGCGAATGGAAAGCGTTCTTCACCGACGCGGAAAAGGCGCTCGCCGGGCACCGGGTCGAGCACCAGGTCTACGTCGGGGGGTCCGCCGGCCAGATCCTCAACGACATCGCCGAAGCCGAGGGCATCAACCTCGTGGTGGTCGGTTCACCGCACCGCGGGCCGCTCGGGCGGGCCTTCCTCGGCAGCGTCGCCGAGGGTCTCCTGCACGGCGCCACGGTGGCGGTCGTGGCGGCGCCGCATGGCTACCGTGGGCGCGTCCACGACGGTTTCGCCCGCATCGTCGTCGGCTACGACGGCTCGGCGGAAGCCGACGTGGCCCTGCGAAGGGCGGAATCGATCGCCGCCCGGGCAGATCGCGAGCTGCACATCATCAGCGTCACCACGCCGCCGACCGCGGCGCCGGGGCCGTTCGCCGGACCGATCCCTCCCACGCTTCCCGACGCCGCCGCGGTCGTCCGGCGGGGCGTCCGTTCAGTCGACGCGGACATCGATGCCCGCGGGGCGGCGTTGCGCGGTGCCGCGGCACCCGAGCTGGCCGCCTACTGCGGCCCCGACGACCTCCTGATGGTGGGCTCGCGCAGCTACGGGCCGCTCGCCCGGACGTTCCTCGGCTCGGTCTCATCCCACCTGATCCACGCCGCGCCTTGCCCGGTGCTGGTCGTCCCGCGTCCGCAGGCCGAGCTGGGCTCCGATCCGGACGACGGCTCGGCTCGCGGCCGGCCGACGAGCATCCCCGCATGATCCGACGGCGCCTGCTCGCACCGCTTGCCGTCGCCCTCGCGCTGGTCGCGGCCGGCCCTGCCGCGGCGGCTCCGAACCAATTCCTCCACGATCTCGATCAGGTCAACGGACATCTGCGAGTCGCGATCGAATTCGCTCCGGCGGAACTGGGCGAAGCGCTGGGAACCGCGGATGTCGTCTGCGGCCTCGGGGAGCAGGCCGCTTCGCGCGGGGAAGCCGAGGCGGCGGCGGCCGACTGGTCGACGCTCGGTCAGCTGGTCGACGGGTTCGCCGTCGGGGCCGCGCGCCGGGTAGACGTCGCCTTCGCCAACGCCGACGGCGTGCTGCGGTCGCTCCGCGAGCGCTACGAACGCCGCTGGGCAGGCGATCCGCGCCTCCCCGGCCTGCGCCGCGGGGCCCGCACGGCCCACTTCGGGATCCAGATCATGCGGCGGGCCATCGGCGGCCTGGCGGACCCGTTCGCACGCTGGCACGCACACGAATGCACCGCCGCGGCGGAAAGCGTCGCGACGACCTTCCGCCGCATCCCGTCCGCCGCATCCCGACCGGGCTGCGGCTGATCGACCTGGGCATGCTGAGGCTCTGGCGCCTGGCAGGCCTGGTCCAATGACCTACGCGGCGACCCCGGCGAGGAACTCGGTCAGGTAGCGGCCGACGATCTTGCCCTGGTCGGATCCCCACGGCGGCGCCTCGGTCATCGTCGAAGTTTCGCCGTGGCCGCCGGCGAGCCAGCCCTGCAGGTAACGGGTCCCGGAGCCGGTCCAGAGCACGCCGCGGAGGATCGGGTCGAATTGCGGTGCCTCGACGTCGGCCCCGAGGCGGGCGGCGATCGCCGCCGCGGCGACGTCGGCCTGCTGGGTGGCGAGGCCTCCCTGCTTGACCGGGTAGCCGGTGACGTCACCCGCCGCGTACTCGTGGTCGCAGCCGAGCACCTTGCAGTGGGAGTCGACGTGGACGAAGCCTTCGAGGTCGTGGGGCACGCCGCGGATCCGCCGGCCCTCCAGCTTCGGCAGGCTGATCACCTTGTCGAAGGACAGTGGCCCGGCGGGCACGGTCTCCAGTTGGCCATGCTCGAGTCGCACTGGATGGGCGCCGGTGATCACTTTGATGCGGTGTTCGGCGAGCAGCTCCGCCATCCCCTCGGCGACGCCGCGGCCGAAGACCTGGAGCGGCGCGTCCTCCGGGGTGACGATCGTCAGCTCGGCGTCGTCACCGGTCCGGTCAAGCTCGGCCCGCGCCAGGAGCGCCAACTCGTAGAGGGGCAGCGCCCAGCTCTCGACCGCGGGCATGGTGAAGGCGATGCGGTACGCCCGACCCTCGCGGATCTCGGCCATGACCTTGCCGACGTCGCGCTCGTCGGCGATCCCCCAGAAGGTGATCGCGCCGGGCACCGGCCAGTAGAGCTTCGTCCCCGGGCAGACGATCAGGTCGCCATAGGGAAGGCTCTCGCCATCGTGGGTGACGGCGAGGCGGGCCTCGCGGTTCACCGAGGCAATGCTGTCGGAGCGGTAGTTGGCCCTGGCCGCGGTGGCGAGGCGCTCGAGGTCATAGGTGACCACGCGGGAGACCCCGTAGGGAACGCCCACGGAGTACGGGCGATAGACGAAATCTCTCCGCGGCGAGCAGATCGTGACCTCGACGAGGTCACCGGCGAGATGATCGAGGGCGAGAGCCGCCTCCAACGCCGCGACCCCTCCACCTGCGACAAGCACCTGGTTCTTCATCGTCGCGCCTTTCTCTGCGCTGCTTTGCCGAACATGACCCACTGTCGCCCGGCGGCGCCGTCCGCACATCCGCCCGATCCCGGTCGCGGTGGTGCGGGTTTCCCGGGATGCGGGACGAGGTCCAAGGTGGTTCGATAGGTCCATGACCACCGACGCACACCGAAATGCCGAGCTCGCCAAACGGATGTGCACCCAGCGAGTCTGCGCCACGCCCGCCGCGGTCGACGCGATCATCCACCTGCGGGCCCAGCTCGGGAACCTCGTCCTGCGGCACGTCGCCGACGAGTCAGGCGAGCCGGAAGTGCGCCTGGTCAGCTCGCACAGACCGTGTGGGTTCAACGACATCGCCGTCGGCACCGTCGGCGGCGTCCTCTTCCTGATCGACCGCGAACACGACTTTGACCTCGACTGCCCGGACTTTCACGTCGACGTGACGCCGACCCGACTCCACAACGACGACGCCGGCATCCGCGCCCAGTTCCACCTGGTCAGCCGCGCCATCCCCCGCGCCTGACCCACCGCAGCGTGGTCAGTCGATCAGGTTGTGCTCGAGCGCGTAGCGGGTCAGCTCGGGGCGGGTGGTGAGGCCGAGCTTCTGCTGGATGTGGGCGCGGTGGGTCTCCACCGTGCGCACGCTGAGGTCGAGCTGCTCGCCGATCTCGCGGTTGGTGTGGCCGAGCGCCATCAGCCGCAGGACGTCGGTCTCCCGCGGCGAGAGGGCCTGGGTCTCGCTGTCGTCGGGAGCGCGGGAGAGCCCGGCGGAGACGGCGGCGGGCAGGTAGCGGTTGCCGCTCGCCGCGGCCCGCACCGCCTCGACCAGCTCCAGGTGGGCGGCATCCTTGAAGAGGTAGCCGAGCGCGCCGTCGTCGAGCGCGCGGCGGGCGAGGCCGATGTCCCGTTCCATCGTCAACAGGACGATCTGGGTGCCGGGATGGGCCTCGCGCAGCTCGGCGACGGAGTCGACGCCAAGCCCGTCCGGCAGGTTCACGTCGAGCACCAGGACGTCGGGCGCCAGGTCGGCGACCGCCTCGCGGCCGGCCGCCAGGCTGCTCCCCTCGCCCGCCACCTCGAAGTCCTCCTGCGCCTCGAGCAGCGCCCGCAGCGCCCCGCGGACGACCGCGTGGTCGTCGACCAGGACCACGCTGGTCTTCCGCTCGGCGGGCTCGTCCATCGCGCCAGAGTAACGCCGGGACGGGCGGCTCCGGTGACGACGCCACGCATGTGGTAATCCACGGATGGCGAGCGGCCCGCGGGCTCCTACCGTTCAGCGGATGCACGACGATTTCCAGCCTGGCCTCGAGACGCTCGACGACTTCGAGGGAGCCACCGCGGCCCTCTTCCCCCACTTCTTCATCGCCGGCGAGGGTGACGGGCCGCGGCACGATGCCGCGGTGCTGGTCGCGGCGCTGGTCGGGCACTCCAAGGCGGTCGGCGCCCGCGAGCGCGCCAATCTGATCGTGACCGGATCGGCGCCCGACGCTGCGCCGGGCCGCGTCACGCTCGACCC
>DATEDJ010000176.1:0-4400 GCA_035281725.1 Solirubrobacterales bacterium | reverse complement strand
CGGCGACACCGGCGGGGCCGGGCGGGGGCGGCGCCGGCGGGGGAGGGAAGGGAGGCCCCGGCCGCGCGGCGACCACGATCCGCCTCCGCGCCAACGACCGATCGATCCGCCGCGGCGGGCACGCCTTCCTCACCGTCACGGTCGCCCCCTGCAACGGACGCAAGGGCGAGCCGGTGACCCTGCGCGTCGGCAGGCGCGCCGTCGCCAAGGCCGAGCTGAGCGGCGTCTGCAAGGCCCACTTCCACCCCCGGATCGACCACCGGGTGCGCTTCCGCGTGGCGATCGCCGCCGACGCGACCTACGCCGCGGCGACCTCGGACAAGCTGTCTGTGCGGATCAGGACGGGCGCAGGCGCCCGTGGGTGATGCCGACGAAGGCGCGCCAGGCGGGCTTCGCCCGGAACCCCGCGCCTGATTTGAAGAAGCCGACCGAGTCGCAGAAGGAGCACGATTCGGGCAGGTCCTTCCAGGAGAACCAGTAGACCGCCCTGAGGTCGAGCTTGGTGCGGTTTTCGAGCAGGTAGGCGTAGGCGCTGTCCAGTTCTTCGACCTGGCCCTGGGGACCGTGCTCGAAGGCATTGATGTTGAAGTCGTTCTGCGAGCCCCAGCCCATCTCGGTGATGTAGAGCGGCACCCGGTCGTTGTTTTCGACCGTCACTTCGTGGAACCGTTCGACCAGTTCTTCGAGCTCTTCGGAGTCGATCGCGTACGGGTGCAGGGCGACGCCGTCGAAGTAGCTCTTGATGTTCGGCACCTTGTAGAGCTGTTCGAGGAATTCGGCCGCCGCCATCCCCTTGCTGCCGGTCTGCTTCGGTTCGCCGAAGAGGCCGGTGAGGATCACCTTGGCGCTCGGCTCGGCCGCTTTGATCACCGGGCTCGAGAGTTTCAGCAGCTTCGCGTAGTCATGCGGGCTGACCGGATAGGCGAAGTAGAAGAAGTTGGCCTCGTTCCAGACCTGCCAGGTGGTGATCGGCACCGGCTTGCGGATCACCGTCAGCTTGGCGCCGGGAAGTTCGTAGACCGGGCCCTTCGACTGCCGTTCCTTTTCTTCGCGGATCGTCGCCGGCGCGTGCAGCTTCCAGAATTCGCCGCCCGGCCCGTAGCGTTCGACCGCCGCCTTGAGGAAGGCGGTCCAGGCTTTGCGCTGCGCGGCGTTCCGGATCGGCAGCGTCGTTTCCTTCTTCGCCACCCACTTCGGCGTGCCGACGATGAAGGGCAGGACGGTCTCGCCCTGGAGGGCGGCCTGTTCGACGATCGGGTCGAAGACTTCCCAGTTGTAGGCGCCCTTCTTGGTTGGGTTGATCGCGCCCCAGAGCATCGGCCAGCGGATCGTTTCGATCCCGCCGGCTTTCATGTACTTGACGTCCCTTTCGGTCAGCGCCGTCTGCGGCGCGATCCCGAAGAAGCCCTTCGGCGCCCGTGCGGTCGACGCCGCCGAGGCGGGGGTCGTCGCCCCCTCGGAGAGGAGGTAGACACCGCCGGCGAGGGCGAGGAGGAAGAGTGCTGCTGCGACCAGGCGCCTCAAGGAGTTGGACAGGGTAGCGATCCGGGTCACGGGACGCAGGTCCCGGGTCGGACCTGGTCTAAGATCCGCGCCGATGGGCGAGCCGATCTGCGACAGCTGGGTCCAGGCCGTCGCTGCGGGTCAGTCGTTCGCCGAGGTCGGCGGTCTTTGGGGGACCAAGAACGAGCAGGTGACGACCGCCGCGCTGGCCGGGGCCTCCTCGACGACGATGATCGACGTCTGGCCTGAGGATGGGGACGTCGACTATTGGCAGCTCTTCCGCGACCGGGCCCGCTCGATGGGCGTCGACGGGACCGCCGAGATCCATGGCAGTATCGACGACCCGCTGACGGTCGAGGAGGCCGGGTCCTTCGATGTCGTCTGCTGCAGCGGCGTCCTTTACCACTGCCCGGAACCCCTTCAGACCTTGCGGCATCTGCGGGCGATCACGCGGAAGACGTTGATCCTCGGCACCGTCACGATTCCGGAGGAGATCGCCAACTCGGCCGGCCGTCTGGAGGTCGAGCCAGGCGCCGCCCTCCCGGTCTTCGCCCTCAACGCGAGTCAGATCTCGGTGGTCGGCCAGTGGCTGCGTGACCTGGGTGACATCCACATCCAGGCCGACGGCATCACCCACCCCTCGCCGTGGGTGATCGGCAATTACGACCCCTGGTGGTGGTTGTTCACGCGCGACGCCATCGCCGGACTGCTGCGGGTCGCGGGCTTCGAGGTCGAGGCGGTCGCCGCCACCTGGGCCGGGCGGTCGTCGCTCTTCCGCGCCACCCCTACGCGGGCTTGAAGGTGCGCCGGTAGGCGGTCGGGGTGGTCGCCGTGGCGCGGCGGAAGTGATCGCGCAGCGAGGCGGCGTTGCCGAAGCCGGCCCGCAGGGCGACGGTCTCGACCGGCAGGTCGGACTCCTCGAGCAGGCGCCGCGCCTCCAGCACGCGCCGCGAGAGCAGCCACTGCAACGGCGTCGTCCCGGTCTCGGCGCGGAAGCGGCGGGCGAAGGTGCGGGGGCTGACGTTGGCGTGGCGGGCCATCGCAGCGACCGTGAGCGGCTCGGCGATCCGCTCGCGCGCCCAGGCGCGGGTCGCCTCCAGGGACACCTCGCCGCTCGACTCCGTGACCGCCTCCGGCTCGGCGGCGCGGAAGAACTGCGCCTGGCCGCCGTCGCGGTGCGGCGGGGCGACCAGATGGCGGGCGACGCGGTCGGCGCAGGCGGCTCCCTGGTCGGCGCGGATCACGTGCAGGCTGAGGTCGATCCCGGCGCTCAGCCCGGCCGAGGTCAGCACCTCGCCTTCGTCGACGAAGAGGACGTCGGGGTCGACGACGATCGCCGGGAAGCGCTTCGCGAGGTACTCGGCGAACGCCCAGTGGGTGGCGGCGCGGCGGCCGTCGAGGAGGCCCGCATGGGCGAGGGCGAAGGCCCCGGTGCAGACCGAGAGCATCCGGGCTCCGCGCGCGGCGGCGGCTCGCAACGCGTCCAGGGCGGCGGCGGGCGGCGCCTCGAAGACCCCGTGGTAGCCGGGGACGGCGACGGTATCGGCACGCTCGATCTCGGCCAGGCCGCTGTGCACGCCGATCTCGAAGCCGCCCAGCCCGAAGCCCCGGGTCGTGCTCACCGGCCGGCCGTCGAGCGAGCAGGTCGTGAACTCGTACAGCGGCGCCCAGTCGGGGCCGAGGGCGAGCGAGAAAGCCTGCGCGGGCGCGGTCAGGTCGAAGGCGACGGTGCCTGGAAGGCAGAGGGCGACGACGCGGTGCATGGCAGAAATCTAGCGGGCATTGTCTTTCCTGCCACTGGCGAGATCGGCATCGGGCGGCGACCATGCGGCCATGCAGATCTCTGTGCTCACCTTCCCCGGCCTCACCGCCCTCGACGCCATCGGCCCTTACGAGGTCCTCCGCTCGGTCCCCAACTGGGAGGTCTTCTTCGTCGGCAAGGAGCGCGGCGAGGTGCGCACCGACGTCGGCAGCCTCGGCATCACCGTCGACCACGACTTCTCCGAACGCCCCGAAGCCGACGTCGTCCTGATCCCCGGCGGCGACGGCAACCGCGCCCTGCTCGAGGACGAGGAGACGCTGGCCTGGCTCCGCCAAATCGACGGCGGCACCCGCTGGACCACCTCGGTCTGCACCGGCGCGCTGGTGCTCGGCGCCGCCGGCCTGCTGACGGGCCGCAAGGCGACCAGCCACTGGCTCTACCTCGACCAGCTGAGGGAGTACGGCGCCGATCCCATCACCGGCCGCTGGGTCCAGGACGGCAAGTACATTACCGCGGCGGGCGTCTCCGCCGGCATCGACATGGCCCTCCACCTGGTCGGCAAAGAGGTCGGCCCCGAGGTCGCCCAGGCGGTCCAGGTGGGAATCGAGTACGACCCTCACCCACCCTTCGACGCCGGCTCCCCGGAGAAGGCCCCGGCGTCCGTGGTCGAGCTGGTGCGGACCTACGAGAGCGCCTCGGCGCGCGGCTGACCTCTTAACGGTAGCCGGGACGGCGCGATTCGGGGGCCCGGTCGATCGGGGACGGTCCCGTCCTGGGCGTCTCGTGACGGCCCGGGCAGGCTGTGGCCGCCACGAGACGCCCAGGACGCGAGGCTTTCGGCCGGAAGTGCGCGGGTCCGGTGCGTCTTCCGTGGAGAGACGTCACGGTTCCACGACGCCCTCCCCGCTGCGTGGTTCCTTTTCCCCGTATACGGGGGAAAAGGAACCACGCAGGCCGGGGGCCGTCACGGAAGGCTCACGTCCGTGACGTCTCTCCTTAGAGCCCCTTTCAAAATGACTCTGCCGCCTGAAGCTGCTTGAAGCAGATCAGGCAGCAGCCGATCGCCAGGAACGCCTCGTGGATGTCGGCCCGACGCTCGTAGCGGACGCGAAGGCGTCGGTACTGGTGAAGCCAG
>DATEDJ010000175.1:0-2476 GCA_035281725.1 Solirubrobacterales bacterium | reverse complement strand
AGAGCCGTGGATGCCGGTCCGACCCGGGTCTTCTGAGGTCGGCCCGGCATCCACGGCTCCTCGGGAGGCGGGGAAGGGTTCGCCGAAGGCGCGGTCGTCCTCACCGGCGGCACCCCCGGGCGCGGTCGTCCTTACCGGCGTTATAGGTAGGTAGGGACGACCGCGGCCCGGGGAGGGTGGGTAAGGACGACCGCCCGGGCGGTGCCCGTCGGGATCGTCACGCGACCCGCACGCCTCCCGCGACCCGGGCCTCTTCGAAACCTCCCCCGCCCGGCGGCTGATGGGCGGCCTCAGCCCGCCAGGGCCGCCCATCAGCCGCGAGGCGACAGCTTTCCCCCGGCCGCGTCCGAGGCGACAGCTTTCCCGTAAGGCGGCAGGGCCTCGGGCAGACCGGCGGCGCGGAAGGGCTCGGTCTCCATGAACCAGGTGATCGCGGCGATCCCGGCATCGGTGACCGTTAGCACCATGGCGCCGTAGAGGTGGGCGGGATCGTCGCCGCGGCCGAGGTAGCCGACCAGCGCCGGCTGGTCGTTGGCTCGCGTGGGGAGGACTCGCAGCGGGGCGCCGCGGCCCTCTTCGGAGCGGGCGAGGAAGTCGCCGATCGCCGCCAGGCCGTCGTATTCGACCGGCATCGGGGGCATCGTCAGCACCGCGTCGTCGGTGAGCAGGGAGACCATCGCGTCGACGTCACCGCTCTCGACCGCGTCGGCGAAGCGGGTGACCAGCTCGCGCTGCGCGGATGAGCGCGGTAGCCGGGTCGCGGTGCGCTCGGCGCCGCGGCGCTCCTCCAGCGTCGCCCGCGCCCGCTGCAGGGCGCTGTTGACCGAGGCCTCGCTGCTGTCGAGCATCCCGGCGATCTCCGCCGCCCGGAACCCGAGCACGTCGCGCAGCACGAGCACCGCCCGTTGGCGCGCCGGCAGTCGTTGCAGGGTCGTCACGAACGCGAGAGTCACCGCTTCCTTGGTCTCGTAGCGCGCCTCCGGGCCCGGGGCGGTCTCCGGGATCCCCTCGAGCAGCGCGTCGGGGTAGGGCCCGAGCCAGAGCGGCGCGCCGCGACGGGTCCGCTCGGGGAAGTGGGCCGGGACCGGCGGGGCGGGCCGGCGGCGCGCTTCGCGGAGCGCGTTCAGGCAGCGGTTGGTCGCGATCCGGTAGAGCCAGGCACGCGCCGACCCCCGCTCCTCATAGGCATCGAGGCCGCGCCAGGCCGCCAGCAGCGTCTCCTGGAGCATTTCCTCGGCGTCCTGGTGGGAGCCGAGGATCCGGTAGCAGTGGAGCTGCAGCTCCCGCCGGTAGGGATCGGTCAGCGCCCGGAACGCCGCGTCGTCCACTTTTTCCCGCTCCGTTCCCATCGTGATCGTGGTCATGTTCGGTCCAACACCGCCCCCGACGCAAACTCATCGCTGAGTTCCGCGCCGCGGTCGGGCTTCAGCGGACGTACCCGCGTAATCACGACCGAAGGAGCATGAGATGGGCAAGATCATCGTCAGCGAGAACCTGTCGCTCGACGGAGTTGACCAGGACCCGACCGGCGAGGAGGGATTCCGGCACGGAGGCTGGTTCAACGAGATCGGCGACGCCGACCGGGCGGCCTGGGCCGGGCTGGGCCAGGAGGAGGCGCTGGGCGCCACGGCCTTCCTGCTCGGCCGCCGCAGCTATGAGTACCTGGCGGCCCGCTGGCCCTCGCGCGAAGGCGTCTGGGCGGACCGGCTGAACAGCATGCCGAAGTACGTCGTCTCCTCGACCCTGCGGCGCCCCGAGTGGGCGAACTCGACCGTGCTCGGGGGCGAGGTGGTCGGCGCGGTGGCGAAGCTGAAGGAGGAGGTGGATGGGGAGATCATTGTCGCCGCCAGCCACCAGCTGGTGCGGACGCTGGTCGAGCACGACCTGGTCGACGAGTTCCGGCTGGTCGTCTTCCCGGTGATGCTCGGCGACGGGGACCGGCTCTTCGGCCCGACCGCCGACAGGCTGCCGTTGCGCCTGCTCGCCGCCCGGGCGGTCGGCGACGACCTCGCGCTGCTGAGCTACGAGCGGGTGCGGGAGAGCGGCTGAGCTAGGAGGGAGCGGCGCAACTCCCGCGCACGCCTGGCGGCGGCGGACACGGCGCGGTGCGGCGTCCTCGGTCGGCCAAATAGCGCTGCCATTCGGCCTCCCTGCGTCCTTGCCCCGCTTGGTCCGGCGCTCGCCAGCCGCACAGGCGAGTTCCGCCGCTCCCTCCTAGAGCGCGTCGGGGGCGTCGTGGCCGACCGCCCAGAGGATCGCCGCCAGCGCCACGATGCCCCCGATCGCGAAGGCGGCGGGGATCTGGAAGAGCAGGTAGACGGTGACTCCGAGCAGGGCGAGGAGGCCGAGGGCGCCGACCATCGTGCGCGCGGTCATGTCCCGACCTTACCCTTGACCGATGGCCGACTTCGAGGCACAGCGGGCGCGGATGGTGGAGCACCAGTTGCGCAAGCGCGGGATCGCCGACGAGCGGGTG
>DATEDJ010000174.1:0-10711 GCA_035281725.1 Solirubrobacterales bacterium | reverse complement strand
CCACCCGCCGGCACCTGGTCGCGGCGCTCGCCGAGCGGGGCGGGGCGACCGCGACCGGGCTCGCCGCCGAGCTGCCGATCAGCCGCCAGGCGGTCGCCAAGCACCTGGCGACGTTGGGGCGCGCCGGCCTGGTCTCGGAGAGCCGCCGCGGCCGCGAGCACCGCTTCGAGCTGGACCCCCGCCCCCTCGCCGACGCCGCCGCCTGGCTCACCACCGTCGGCGGCGAGTGGGACGCCCGCCTCGGCGAGCTGCAGCGTCTCCTCAAACGTTGATCGGCCCCTAACGCCGACCTGAGGCGGCGTGGGCCAGCCTCGCAAGGACGCAGGGAGCGAGACGAGGGGAGCGCACTAAAAGTGCGTGACCCGAAGGCGAGCGACCGAGGACGCCGCGAGGCGCCCCCACGCCGCCTCAGGTCAGTCCTCGTCGCCGCTGAACTTGTAACCGACGCCGCGCACCGTCACCACCAGTTCCGGCTTCTGCGGGTCGCGCTCGACCTTCTGGCGCAGGTTCGAGATGTGGACGTCGCAGGCGCGCTCGTCACCGTCGAACTCGGTCTGCCACAGCTCCTCCATGATCTGCGAGCGGGCGAAGACCTCTCCCGGCCGCCCGACCAACAGCCGCAGCAGCTGGAACTCCGAGCGGGTCAGGTTGACCGGCACGCCGCGCACGGTCGCCACGTGGCGGACCAGGTCGATCGACACCGGTCCCGACTCGATCTTCACCTGCTGGGCCATCGGCGAGCGGTCGAGCTCACGCCGGCGCAGCTGCGCCCGCACCCGCCCGAGCAGCTCGCGCACCGAGAACGGCTTGGTCACGTAGTCGTCGGCGCCGACCTCGAGCCCGACCACCTTGTCGACCTCGGCGTCCTTGGCGGTCAGGACGATGATCGGCACGGCGCTCCGCGCCCGCACGTCGCGGCAGATGTCGAGGCCGCTCGGCCCCGGCATCATGATGTCGAGGATCAGCAGGTCGAAGGGGATGCCGTCCCCGAGCAGGGTGCTCGCCTCGTCGCCGTCGGCGGCCGGGGTCACGTCGAACCCCTCCTGGGCGAGCGCGTAGCCGACCGAGTCGCGGACCGAGGGCTCGTCGTCGGCGATCAGGATGCGGCCGCTGCTCATCGCGCGGTCCTGTCGAAGTAAATATTGCTCATGCTCATACGTTGCTCAATCTTTCCAAACATCCCAGTTCGTCTTTATACGCCCTGATCCTGAGAGCCGGGTCATGCGACCGGCGTCGGGCTCGGCTGTGCAAGGGGAAGCCTCACCCAGAAGGTGCTCCCCTCACCCAACACTGATTCGGCGCCGATTGTGCCCCCCATCACGTCGACCATCCGCCGCGCGATCGCCAGCCCCAACCCAAAGCCCTCCTGTTTGCGCGACTCGCTGCGGCGGTAGAAGCGCTCGAAGACCCGCTCGATCTCCGGGCCGGGGATGCCGGTGCCGGTGTCGATGACCTCCAGCACGACCTCGCCGACGCCTTCGTGACGGCCGCGCAAGGTCACGGTGCCGGGCGGCGGCGTGTTCTTGAAGGCGTTGGTGAGCAGGCCGATCATCACCTGCCGCAGGAGGGTTGGGTCGCCGGTCGCGGCGAGGTCCTGCTCGACGTCGACGACCAGGTCGATGCGCGGTGGCGGCTCGACCGCGGCGACCACGTCGCGGACCGCGATCGCCACGTCGACGACCTCGTTCTCGGCGGCGCCGCGGCTCTCCACCCGGGCCAGGGTGAGCAGCGACTGGGTCAGCGCTTTCATCCGCTCGGCGTCGTCGGCGAGCCGGTTGAGGAAGTGATCGCGGTCGAGCGGGTTGTTTTTCGCGCCGCTCTGCAGCACCTCGATCGCTCCCGAGATCCCGGCCAAGGGGTTGCGCAGCTCGTGCGCGGCGTTGGAGATGAAGTCGGCTTCGGCGAGCTCGCGGCGGAGCTCGTCGGTGCGGTCGCGGAGCACCGCGAGCACGGCGCGCTCGTCGGGCAGCGCCCGCACGGTCATCGCGTAGGCGCGGTCGCCGATCCGCAGCGCCGGGTGGGCGGCGAAGCCGACCTCGGCGGCGCGCCGCAGCTGCGGCTCGATCACGTCCGGTGGCTCCCCGGCCGCGCCGAGCAGCCGCCCGGCGGCGCTGTTGGAGAAGCGGACCGGGCCCTCGTAGTCGGTCACGATCACCGCGTCGGTGAGGCCGTCGAAGATCGCCGCGAGCTTGTTGCGGTCCGCGGTCAGCACGCCGAAGCTGACCTGGAGCGAGGCCCGCATCGCGTCCAGCGAGCGCGCCAGGTCGCCGATCTCGTCCAGCCCGGAGGTCGTCAGCGGCGCGTCGAAGGAGCCTTTCGCCATCTCCCCCGCCGCCCGCGCCAGCCCCACCACCCGGTGGGAGATCGCCACCGCGATCAGGAACCCGGCCAGCACCCCGATCAGCACCGCGGCGAGCAGCGCCTGCTGGTTGTCGCCGAACACGTAGACGGTCGCAGCGGTGATCAAACTCACCGCCGCAAACGCGCCGGTCAGCCAAAGCCGCATACCGATCCGTGGAGTGTCGGGCTGCGGCCGGGAAATCTGGTCGCCGCTTGCCATGAGGAGTAACTAACACAATCCTGTCAAATCGGTTGCCCAATCCATTCGAATTGGGGTCACCGTGGAACAATCGGCTGCCCTTGCGGACTCTCGTCTTCATCCCTGCCTGGAACGAGGAGGCGTCGATCGACGGCGTGATCGCCGACGTGCGCACCCAGATCCCGGACGCCGACATCCTCGTGATCGACGACGGCTCGGCCGACTCGACCACCGAGCGGGCGCGGGCGGCGGGGGTCCTCGTCGCCACGATGCCGTTCAACCAGGGCCTCGGCGCGGCGCTGCAGACCGGCTACCTGTGGGCGCTGCGCGAGGGCTACGACTGCTGCGCCCACCTCGACGCCGACGGCCAGCATCCCGCCTCCGAGGTCGCCCGCCTCCTCGCCGAGGTGCAGGCCGACCACGCCGACCTGGTGATCGGCTCCCGCTACGCGAAGCAGCCCGAGCCGCTGCCCGGGGTCGAGATGGAGGGCGAGGACTACCGCGCGACCTGGACCCGCCGGATCGGCATCAACGTCTTCCGCTTCTTCCTCACCTTGGCCACCCGCCAGCGCTTCACCGACACGACCAGCGGCATGCGCGCCGCCAACCGCCGGGTGATGTCCCTGTTCAGCGAGAACTACTCGCCCGACTTCGCCGAGATCGAGTCGCTGCAGATGGCGGTGCGCGAGGGCCTGAGGGTGGAGGAGGTCCCGGTGCGGATGCTGGAGCGGACCGGCGGCACCTCCTTCCTCACCCCGCTGCGCTCGGCCTTCTTCATCTTCAAGGGCCTGGTCGTGATCCTGGTCGGCCAGTTCAAGCCGCGCCACGCCGAGGCGGAGCGATGATCCTCGCGGTGCTCGCCGCCCAGGCCGACCGGGTCAGCCTCACCTCGCAGACCCGGATCATCGCCGCGGCCCTGGCGATCCTCTTCATGCTGCTGATCCTCGAGCTGATCCGCCGCGACCGGCTGCAGGAGCGCTACAGCGTGATCTGGTTCGCCGCCGGGCTGGCGATGCTGGCCGGGGCGGCGTTCCCCGGCCTCCTGCGCCTGATCGCCGACCTGATGGGCGTCCGCGACACCAACGTGGCGCTGTTCTCGATCGTGCTGCTGCTGCTGCTCGGCCTGGCTCTGAACTTCAGCGTGATCATGTCCCGCCAGGCCGCCCAGATCACCCGGCTGGCCCAGGAGCGGGCGATCGAGCGGGCCAAGGAGCAGGCCGCCCGGGAGGCGCTGGAAGGGCGCCTGAACGGCGAGCGCAAGGGCGAGGACGCGCCCGACCGCAATACCTGAGTTCAGCGCTCAAGGTAGGAGCATTCAAATCCGATATTCGGCGGTGACCGTGATCGGCACCAAGCCCTTGCCCGCGACCGGCTCCCGCGAACTGATGGCGGCGCTGGCGACCGGGATCCGCTGCGTCTACCAGCCGATCGTGCGCCTCGCCGACCGCCGCGTGATCGCCTACGAGGCGCTCGCCCGCGGCCCCGCCGGCTCGCGGCTGGAGCGCCCCGACGTGATCAAGCTCGATCTCGGCCTCCTCCACAACAGCCCCTCGCGGGAGATCGCCGAGCCCCGGGCGTGCGCGGCGTCGACCTCGGCGCCGACGAGGCACTGCGGAGCGAGTGGAACGTGATCGTGCTCGGGCCGCACTACGGCGCCGCCTTCGTCGCCCGCGACCTCGGTGACGACCTGCCGCACCAGAAGCGCCGCTTCGACTTCGCCCTCACCCATGACCGTGACCTGGTCACCGAGGCGGCACGGGCGATGATGCGCCACCTCTCCGCCTGAGCGGCGTGGGGGCGCCTCGCGGCGTCCTCGGTCGCTCAGCTCGGGTCACGCACTGTTAGTGCGCTCCCCTCGCTTCGCTCCCTGCGTCCTTGCGAGGCTGGCCCACGCCGCTCAGGCGGTGCGGGCCAGTTTGTAAAAGAGCGCTTCCAGCGCCAGCTCCTCGCTGACGTTGAGGTCGAGGCCGCGGCGGGTGTCCTGGACCGCGGCGGCGCCGGCGCGCGCCCAGCTCGGGTCGACGGTCGCCCCCTGGGTGCGCAGGAGGTCCAGTCGGTCGCGGTCGAAGACGACCTCCTCGGCGCCCGCGGCGAGCGCCGCCAGGTCGCGCAGCCAGAGCGCGCAAAGCTCGAGGCCGAGGTCGAGGATCTCGGTCCGCCGCCGCCGCCCCGCCCGTTTGGCGCCGTCGGTGATGTCTTTCGCGGTCCGTTTGATCCCCGCCTGGGACTCCTCCTCGAGCGCCTCCCGCGCCGCCCCTTCGGCCTCCTCGCGGGCCGCCGTGGCGCGGTCGAGAAGGCGCTGCCAGGGCGCGCTCGACAGCTCATCGGCAAGGGTCGCGGCAAGGCAGGCCTCGACCTCGGCGCGCAGCTCGCGGCCGGTCGGCGAGAGCAGCAGGCGCGCCCGCTCGAGGTCCCCCGCGGCGAGCCGCGCCGCCGCCGCGATCTCCTCCGGGGACGCTCCGGCCGCCTCCGACGTCTCCCTCAGCTGCGCTTCCAGCACCGCGGCCGGGAGCGGCGCGAAGTCGACCGGCTGGCAGCGCGAGGCGATCGTCTCCAGCAGGCCCTCTGGCTCGGAGCTGAGCAGGATCAGGTGGACGAAGGCCGGCGGCTCCTCCAGGGTCTTCAGCAGCGCGTTCTGGCTCTCGTCGCGCATCGCCTCGGCGGCGTCGATGACGAAGACCCGGTGCTCGCCTTCGAAGGGCCGGTAGACGGAGGCGCGGATCACCCGCTCGCGGACCTCGTCGACCATGTGCTGGGCACCTCGCGGGGCGAGCCAGACGAGGTCCGGGTGGGGTGAGGGATCGAGCAGGGCGCGGCGGCGGGCGTCGTCGGGGTCGGCGGCCCCCGCGGCGACGATCTCGGCGGCGAAGGCGCGTGCCGCGGCGCGCTTGCCGGCGCCCCGTGGCCCGCGGAAGAGGTAGGCGTGGGACGGCCCCGCCTCGAGCGCGGCCGTGAGCGCCACCCGCGCCCTCCCCTGGTGCTCCGTCGCCTCCTCCAGCGCCGCGTTAGCCACGCCACCCTCCCGTGCGTTCGCAGAAATCACCGCATACCGGAGATAAGTGCGAACGCATTCGCGGGCGCCCCGTCGAGTTCGCAGAAATCACCGCATAGCGGTGATAAGTGCGAACGCACTCAGGCACGGGCGGCCTCGACGGCGGCGACGATCTGCGCGTGGACCTCCTCGACCGTCCCCGTCGCGTCGATGACGACCACCCGGTCGGCGGCGATGATCGCGATCTCGTCGTAGGCGGCGGCGACTTCGCGCTGTAGGTCGAGGCCCTCGGCCTCGAAGCGGTCTTCGCCCTCGGCCCGGCCGAGGCCGACCTCCGGGTCGACCTTCAAGAGCAGCGTCAGGTCGGGCCAGAGCCCGTCGGTGGAGGTGTCGCAGAGGTTGATCACCTCGCCGACGCCGAGGCCGCGCGCGGCGCCCTGGTAGGCGACGCTGGAGTCGGAGAAGCGGTCGGAGACGACGTCACGGCCCGCCTCCAGGGCCGGGCGGATCACCCGCTCGGTGAGGTCGGCGCGGGCCGCAAGGAAGAGCAGCAGCTCGGCCAGCGGCTCCAGCTCCACCGCCGGGTCGGCGAGCAGCGTGCGGATCCGCTCGGCGGCGTCGGTGCCGCCGGGCTCGCGGATCGCGACCGTCTCCTCACCCAGTGCCTCGACCAGGAGGCGCGCCTGGGTGCTCTTGCCGGAGCCGTCCACTCCCTCGAGGGAGATGAACATCCCGCTACCTCAGCCTTTGGTGCCGGCTTTGGCGCGTTTGACGCCGCGGGTTGCGGTGTCGGCCTTCGAGACTTTGGCTTTCCCTTTGCGTGCTTTTTTTGATTTGGGTGGAGCGGCGACCGCGTCCTCGTCGCCTTTCGGCAGCGCCTTCGCGTCCATCTCTTCTTTGGCTTTTTTCGCCGCTTCGCGCTCCGCCCGCCGTTTCTTCATCTCCTGCATCGACTCGCAGTCGTCGTTCAGGCAGAGGTTCCAGGGGCGGCCGCGGAAGGGCTGCACTTTCAGCCGCGGGGTCTTGTCGCAGATCGAGCAGCGCTCCTCCAGCCGGAAGACGTCGCCGCGCTGGGGCAGCGGGAAGGTCTGGTCGCACGATTTCGGATCGTCCGGCTCGGCGTCGGCTTTCCAGCCGCTGCAGCCGACGAACCGTTTGCCCGATTTTTTCGCCCGGATGATCCGCAGCATGTTCGGCGAGCCGTCCTCCTTGGTCCGCCCCGCTTCTTCGCAGACCTTGCAGGGACCGAGGATGCGGTCCTCGTCCATCCCTTTCCAGACGACTTTGGCGAGGTCTTCTTTCTTCTCGTCGATCTCCGTCCAGGTTTTGTGGAGGAGTTCGCGCGAGTCGCCGACGACCTTCGACTTGGTCATCTCGCCCTGGGCGATCTGGTCCATCTCGGCCTCGATGTCGGCGGTCATCTCCGGCGACGCCATCCGCGGCACGTATTTCTTGAACGCCTCGAACAGGGCGATCCCGGTCTCGGTCGGGATCGGCGGGTTGCCGTAGACGTAGCCGCGGTCGAAGAGCTTCTGAATGATGTCGGCGCGGGTGGCTTTGGTGCCGAGGCCGCGCTCCTCCATCAGCTCGATCAGTTTGCCCTGCGAGATCCGCGACGGCGGCTGGGTCTCTTTGCCGACGATCCACGGGTTCGCGTCCGGCTCGTCCTCGGCGCGGAACTCCGGCACCGCGGCGAGCGCCAGCGACTGGCCCTCCTGCAGCGCCGGAATCTCCTCGTCGGCGGAGCGGGCGTAGGTGTAGATGCCGGCGTAGCCGGGATCGACGACGACCGAGCCGCGGACGAAGTAGGTCTCCGAGCCCGCCTCGATGTCGGCGCGGGTCGACTCGGTGATCATCGGCGGGCTGAAGGTGGCGAGGAAGCGCCGCACGACCAGCTCGTAGACCCGTTTCTTCGGCCCCTCGAGGGCGCCCGGGTGGATCGCCTGGGTCGGGTAGATCGGCGGGTGGTCGGTGGTCTCTTTCTTGCCCCGCGTCGGTTTCAGCTCGGCCAGGTCGTTCAGGCCGGAGGCGGCGGAGAACTCTTTGATCCCGGTCAGGGAGCGGATCAGCTCCCGCACCGGCAACGAACTCGGGTAGACCGTGTTGTCGGTACGCGGGTAGGAGATGAACCCGTCCATGTAGAGGTCCTCAGCGATCCGCATCGCGCTCGCCGGGGTGATCCCGAGGCGCGAGGAGGCGTCGGTGGTGAAGGCGGTGGTGTTGAGCGGGGTCGGCGGTTTGCGCGTGTTCTTCCGCGCCGTCACCGCTTTGACGATTCCCGGACCGGCCGTCCCGGCGAGCGCCTTGTCGGCTTCGGCTTTCTCCCAGAATTTGTCGACCGTGTGGTGGGTCTCAAAGCTCCCGTCGGGGTGCTCGAACTTGGCGAACAGTTCCCAGAACGGTTTGGCGACGTGGGCGCGCCGCTCCATCTCGCGCTCGACGATCAGGCCCAGGGTCGGGCTCTGGACGCGGCCGACGGAGAGGAAGTTGGAGCCGAAGCGACGGGTCGAGAGCGAGACCGCGCGGGTCAGCGTCGCCCCCCAGAGCAGGTCGATGTCCTGGCGCGCGGCGCCGGCGTTGGCCAGCGGGTAGCTCAGGTAGTCGAGGTTGTCGAAGGCCCGCAGGAGTTCCTCTTTGGTCGTCGCCGAGTAGCGGGCGCGGAGGATTTTCAGCGTCCCCGCGGCGGTGTCCTCACGGCTGCCGAGCGCCGGATTGGCGTCGAGCATCTCCTCCAGGGCCTCGAGCCCGATCAGCTCGCCCTCGCGGTCGAAGTCGGTGGCGATCACCAGCTCGTCGGCCTCTTTGGCCATTTTTTTGATCGCTTTGACGACGTTTTTGTCGGTCGGCTCCTTGATCAGGTCCGCGTCGATCAGGTCGTGGAGGTCGGTCTTCTGCCAGTTCGAGTAGCCCTCGGGGAAGGCCGGGCCGAGCACATGGCCCTTCAGCCCGATCGCCATTTCCTCGTTGCCTTCGGTGTCAGTCCAGGTGTAGAAGGGGACTTTGTAGGTTTTGTCCGCCTTCGGGCCGCCGCTCGGCGCGCCGAGGACCTCGGCGATTTTTTTCGCGCTGCTGTTCTTCTCGGTGACGATCAGTCTCATCGGGCGGCGAGGGTAGCAGGGCGGCGCGGCCGTCCCCTCGGCCTCCTCCCCGGGGATTCCATGCCTGCCGCCGGCCGATCCGCTTAGGATCGGCACCCTGATGAAGACCTTGGTGACCGGCGGTGCCGGCTTTATCGGCTCGAATCTGGTCGACGCGGTGCTCGCCCGCGGCGACGAGGTGACCGTGCTCGACAACCTCTCCACCGGGCGGCGCGTGAACCTCGACGGCGCGCTCGCAAGCGGCGCCGAGCTGGCCGAGGTCGACATCTGCGACGCCGTCGCCGTCGGCGAAGTCTTCGCCGCCGCGCGACCCGAGCTGGTCTTCCACCTGGCCGCCCAGATCGACGTGCGCCGCTCGGTCACCGAGCCCGCCTTCGACGCCGCGGTCAACGTCGGCGGCACCGCCAATGTGCTGGAGGCGGCGCGGGCGAGCGGGGTCGGCCGGGTCATCTTCATCTCCACCGGCGGGGCGCTTTACGGCGAGGGCGCCGACAAGCAGCTGCCGCTGCCGGAGTCGACGCCGATCGCCCCGCTCTCCGGCTACGGCCAGAGCAAGTGGTCGGCGGAGGGCTACCTCGGCCTCTACGAACGGCTGCACGGGCTCTCCGGGATGTCGCTGCGGCTGGGCAACGTCTACGGCCCGCGCCAGGACCCGCTCGGCGAGGCGGGCGTGGTAGCGATCTTCTGCGGCTTGCTGAAGAACGGCGGCGTGCCGACCGTCTACGGCGACGGCACCCAGACCCGTGACTACATATATGTCGGCGACGTGGTCACGGCGGCGCTGACGGCGGGGGCGGCGACGCTCGGCGGCTCGGTCAACATCGGCACCGGGCGCGAGGCGAGCGTCCTCGACCTCGTCGAGATCCTCGCCGGCCTGGCCGGGCGCGACGACTTCGTCCCCGAATTCGCGCCGCCGCGGGCGGGCGAGGTGCAGCGGATCTCGCTCGACGCCTCGCTGGCCGAAAGGGAGCTCGACTGGGCGCCGACGACGACGCTCGAGCAGGGGCTGGAGCTGACGCTCGACGCCGTCTGAGCGCCGGGCGTGCGCTTGCGACCCAGTTTCTCGGTCAAGTGCCGCCGAACCCACATCACTAACCTCTGAGGTCATGCCAGCTCAGGCTTACGCCGGCAAGGAGTGCGTCTGCCAGTTCCGCAAAGGGATCTGCGACCAGTCCTGCGTCCGCGACATGCTGGAGACGCCGTTCTACATCGCCTGCCTCAAACTGAGCGGCCGCAAGTGCCTGGTCGTCGGCGGCGGCGACATCGGCCTGGAGAAGGCCGAGGGCCTGCTCGCCTGCGGCGGCGACGTCACCGTGCAGGCGCCGGAAGCTCACCCGGAGCTGCAGGCGCTCGCCGAAGAGGGCTCGATCGAGTGGGACCGGCGTGAGTACCAGGGCCCCGAGGACCTCGAGGGCGCCTTCCTGGTGATCGCCGCGACGAACGACTCCGAGGTCAACATCGGCGTCTACTACGACGCCGAGAAACGGGCGATGCTGGCCAACGTCGTCGACGTGCCGCCGCTCTGCAACTTCATCCTCCCGGCGATCGTGCGCACCGGCCCGCTGGCGATCGCGATCTCCACCGCGGGCGCCTCACCGGCGCTGGCGAAGCGGATGAAGCGCGAGATCTCCGACCTCTTCGGCGAGGACTACGCCCGCCTCGCGGTGATGCTCAACGACGTCCGCGGCTGGGCCAAGGGCACCCTCCCCACCTACGATGACCGCAAAGACTTCTTCGAGGGCATCGTCAACGGCGATCCCGACCCGATCGAGCTGCTGCGCGAAGGCCGCGAGGCGGACGTGCTGGCGATCATCGACGCCGCCAAAGAGCGGGCGGCGTCGGCGCTTACGGCTTAGTTCGGTCGGGGCCACGGGGCTCTGGAGGCGGTCCGAAGGGCGGCAATGGGACGGGCAAAGGGACGCGGCCATCTCGCGGCGGCCGTGGCAGGCTGAGGCCGCCGCGAGATGGCCGGGTTACGGGTGGACTGCGAGGGTGCGGGGCGCCTGCGAGGGTGCGGGGCGCCTGCGGGGGCCGGGAGCGGCGAAGAGCGGCGGGATCCGTGAGGAAGGCGCCGGGAACGTC
>DATEDJ010000173.1:0-4919 GCA_035281725.1 Solirubrobacterales bacterium | reverse complement strand
TCGCCGCCGAGATGGCCGGGTCCCTTTCCCGTCCCGCCGTCGCCCGCGGAATCGCCAGCCGCTCCTGGCGAACTCACCCCCGGTGGCGCTCCCACCAGTTCACGATCACCGGCCAGAAGCGGATCAAGAGGATCACCGCCGCGATCGCGATCAGCGCGATCACCCCACCGCCGCGGAGGGCGTGGTGGAGGAAGAGCCGTTGTCCTAACGCGAGGGGCACCATTCGATCGTAGGCAGTCGGAATCGCCGGATGGACGGCGCGGCCGGCGTCCCGCTGACGTCAGCGAGCTGGTGGGGTTGACGCGTCGGGCGCGTCGTGGTGGTGGAGCAACGCCTCGGCTTTCGCCATCTCCTCGTTCATCTCTTTGCTGCGGGCGTGGAAGAAGGCGCCGAAGGAGCCCGCCAGCGAGGCGACGACGGTGATCGCCCAGAGGTCGAAGACCAGCTCGAGGATCTTGCCGAGGTTGGTCCTCGGGTTCGCCACCGAGGAGCCGGTCAGCAGCTGTGACGTGGAGAAGAGGAACGCGTCCCAGAGGTTGTGGATTTCGGTGTGCTTCGCGTTGTGCTCGGTGAGGTAGACGACGAGCGTGCAGAGGAGCGCGAAGACGGCAGTGGTCCCGAAGATGATCGTGATGCGGCGGCGCAGGTGGTAATGGGTCTTCGAGGAGGCGCGGGCGACCGCCATCACCTCGTGCCCGGCGTGTTTGACCGGCCTGTGCGCCATCGGCCGCGATTATCAAGTGGTATACGGATGTCATGGCGGAACCGACCGGTGCACAGGGGCTTGAGGCGTATGCCGCCGCGCGTGGGCTGACCGTCGAAGACGGCGTCCACCTGCCGCGGACGACGCCGCTGCTCGCCGAGGGCGAGGTGCACAGCGTCGAAGCGCTGGCGGGCGGCTGGTTCTCCAAATACGTCGAAGCGAAGATCGCCGTCATCAGCCGCGGCGACACCCAGTTCACCGTCGCCGTCACGCACGTGCCGAAGGCGAAGCGCTTCGTGCCCTGGATGCTCTGCCACCGGGCCGAGGACGAGCACCTCCTCGGCGGCGCCTTCGCGTCGCTGGTCCGCGGCGGCGGCCGGGTCGAACTGGGCAGTGCCGAACTCGATGCGCACTACCGTGTCTACGCGGCCTCGCAGCGCGACGACATCTGGTTCCACGAGCTCTTCTCGCCCGCCTTCATCGTCTGGCTCGTCGAAATGGCGCCGAAGGGGTTTGCCTTCGAGTACGTCGAAGGGACGCTCTGCGTCAGCGTCCTCGGACGGGCGACGCTGACCGAGGACCTCGACGGCCTGCGCGATGCGACGGTCGAGCTGGTGCGGCGGATCCGGGCGGAGATCGCCGAGCGCCTCGGCCATGCCGACGCAGCACGCTCCGCCCCCGGCGCGACGGGGTTCGAACCCGACACTCCCGCGGCCTAGCCGGCGAGGAAATCGCCGCCGGGACGGCGAACCAGTCCCAGGGCTAAAGGTTTTTAGGCCACCTGCCGAAGGGGCGACTGCGTGGGGATCACAAAGAAAATTCTGTGTGTCGCGGCATTCGCGCTCGCGGCGCTTGCCCTGGCGGCCTGCGGGTCGGGCGGCTCCACGACCGGCGGATCGGCCACCGAGGGGCTGATCGGCTCGAACTCCGGCGACGAAGGCGGCACCCTGCTGGGCGCCTACGCAGCCTTCCCCGACTACCTCGACCCCGCGCTGTCCCACACCGGCGAAGGCTGGACGGCGATGTACGACACCTACATCCCGCTGCTCACCTACGCCCACGCCAGCGGCGTCGCGGGCGGCAAGGTGATCCCTGGCCTCGCCGCCGGGATGCCGGAAGTCACCGACAACGGCAAGACCTACACGCTGAAGCTGCGCAAGGGGCTCAAGTACTCCAACGGCGAACCGGTCGTGGCGAGCGACTTCACCCACTCGCTCGAACGCGTCTACCTGCTCAACTCGAGCGGCTCCCCCTTCTATGACGACATCGTCGGCGCGGAAGCGTTTGCGAAGACGAAGAAGGGCGGCATCCCCGGCGTCGAAACGAACGACAAGACCGACCAGATCACGATCCACCTGACCCGCCCGCGCGGCACCTTCGAGAACGAGCTGGCGCTGCCGTTCGTCGCGCTCCTGCCCGCCAAGACCCCGGACGAAGACCTCTCCGCGAACCCGCCGCCCGCCACCGGCCCCTACGTCATCACCAGCTCCAAGCCGGGCTCCGGCTGGGAATACGAACGCAACCCGCAGTGGGCGAAGGCGAACGGCAAGCTGATGCCGCAGATCCCCTCCGGCCACGTCGACAAGATCAAGATCGAGGTGCTGCGCAACCCGCAGACCGAGGTCAACGAAGTCGTCAGCGGCTCGCTCGACTGGATGGCGAACCAGGTTCCGCCGGACCGCTACCAGGAAATCCTCTCCAAATACGAAAGCAGCCAGTTCCGGGTCGAGCCGACGATCAGCACCTACTTCTTCTGGATGAACACGACCGTGGCGCCGTTCAACGACGTCAAGGTGCGCCAGGCGGTCAACTACGCGATCGACCCGCGGGCGCTGGAACGGATCTACTCCGGCCGGCTCGAAGGCAGCCAGCAGATCCTGCCCACGGGGATGCCGGGCGGCACCAAGCTCAACCTCTACCCGCACGACGTCAAGAAGGCGAAGGAACTGATCGCCGAAGCGAACCCGAGCGACCGCGAAATCACCGTCTGGACGGAAAGCGAACCGCCCTCCAACGACGTCGGCGCCTACTACCAGGGGGTGCTGCAGGAACTTGGCTTCAAGGTGACGCTGAAAGTGCTCGGCCCCGACAACTACTTCACCGTGATCGGCAACAGCTCGACCCCGGACCTCGACACCGGCTGGGCCAACTGGTTCGAGGACTACCCGCACCCGAACGACTTCTTCCAGCCGCTGCTCTCCGAAGAATCGATCGCGCCGACCAACGGCACCAACCTGGCGCGCTTCGCCGACCCGCCGCTGTCCCAGAAGATCACCGAACTCGGTGAAGAACCGCTGGGGCCGACGCAGGAAGCCGCCTACGCGCAGCTGGACAAGGAATTCATGGAACAGGCGCCGCTGGCGCCGTACGGCTCGAGCACCGCCTCGACCTTCGTCTCCAGCTCGATCAACCTCGAAAACGTGGTCTACAACCCGACCTTCGGCCAGGACCTGGCGAGCTTCGAATTCAAGTAGGCGCGCGGGCGCCGGCCGTTGAGTTCGCAGTTATCTCCGCATAGCGACGATAAGTGCGAACTCACCCCGGCGCCGCCGGCTGCATATCCTCCGCCGCGCATGCGTGACCTCGACCTGAAGCTGCTGCGCCTGATGCGGACCCGCGGGCATACGCCCGCGCTGGAGCGTGCCGCCAAGCTGCTCGGCAAGGCGGGGAACAACGGCGCCGGCTGGTTCGTCGCCGGCGCCGCGCTGGCCGCAGTCGACGCGCCGCGCCGCCGTTCCTGGGCCGCCTGCGGGGTGCTCGGCCCGCTGGCGATCGGGCTGAACTTCGGGATCAAGATCCTCGTCAGACGGCCGCGCCCGGTGCTGAAGGGTCTGCCGCCGCTCGGCGGCGCGCCCAGCTCGCTGAGCTTCCCATCCGCCCACTCGACCTCCTCCTTCGCCGTCGCCACCGCGATGACCCGCGTCGACCGCCGCGCCGCGGTCGCCTTCGTCCCCGCCATCGCGCTCGCCGCCGGGCGTCCCTATCTGGGGATGCACTACCCCTCCGACGTCGCCGCCGGGGTCGTACTGGGGACGGCGCTCGGGCTGGTCGTGCCGCTGCCGCGCGAGGAAGCGCCGCTGCCGCCGCGGGACGCCCCTCCCGCGCGCTCCCACTTGCCACTTCCCACCGAGGAGGCCCCACGATGAAGGTCGGGATCGTCGGGCTGCCGAACGCGGGCAAGTCGACCCTCTTCAACGCGCTCACCTCGGGGGGCGCGCAGATCGGCAACTACCCCTTCACCACGATCGAGCCGAACGTCGCCGTCGCCCAGGTGCCGGACGAGCGGCTCGAGGCGGTCGCCAAGACGGTGCGCAGCTCCGAGCTGGTCCCGGCGACAATCGACTTCCACGACATCGCCGGCCTGGTCAAAGGGGCGAGCGAAGGGGAGGGGCTCGGCAACCAGTTCCTCGCCTCGATCCGCGAGACCGACGCGATCTGCCACGTCGTCCGCTGCCACCAGGACGCCGGCGTCGTCCACCCGGACGGACGGGTCGACCCGCTCGCCGACATCGAGACGATCGAGACCGAGCTGATCCTCGCCGACTACGAGCAGGTCGAGCGCCGCATCCCGCGGGTCGGCAAGCAGGTGAAGACGGGCGACAAAGCGGCGATCGCCGAGCAGGCGTGGCTGGAAGCGGTGAAAGAGGCGCTGGCGGCGGGCAAGCCGGCGCGCTCCGTGCCGGTCCCCGAGATCGCTCCCGACTCGGCGCGCAACCTCGGCGCGATCACCTCGAAGCCGATCCTCTACGTCGCCAACGTCGACGAGGAAACCGCGGAGGTCCCGGAGGGGGTCGCCGCCCACGCCAACTCGGTGGACGCCGGGGCGGTCGCGGTGAGCGCCCGGATCGAGGGCGAGCTGGCCGAGCTCGATCCCGAGGAAGCGGCCGAGATGCGCGAGTCCTACGGGGTCGAGGGGTCGGGCCTGGCGCGCCTGGTCCGCGCCGCCTACGACCTGCTCGAGCTGATCACCTTCTTCACCGCGGGCGAGGACAAGGAGGCGGTCGCGCGGCCGCTCCACCGCGGCGCGACGGCGCTCGAAGCGGCGGGAACCATCCACACCGAGATCATGGAAGCGTTCATCAAAGCCGAGGTGATCGGCTGGGCCGAGCTGGTCGAGCAGGGCGGCTACGTGGCGGCAAGGGACAAAGGCGTGCTGAGGGTCGAGGGCCGCGACTACGTCGTGCAGGACGGCGACGTCATCACGATCAGGGTCTAG
>DATEDJ010000172.1:0-7321 GCA_035281725.1 Solirubrobacterales bacterium | reverse complement strand
TCGGCCTCATGCTCGGCCAGCGCCCGGCTGAGGGTGATCGGGCGGACGCCGGCCGCGGGCAGCTCGATCAGGACCTGCTCGAGCCAGATCGGTCCCTCCCACCACCAGTGGCCGAGCAGCTCGGTGTCGATCGCGAAGGTGACGAGGCCGCGCCGGCCGAGCTCGGCGGTGTAGCCGCGCAGCCGCGCCGCGATCGCGGCGAGGAACTCGTCCGCCTGGCGCCGCGCCGCCGCCGCCGCGGCCGCCGGGTCGTAGGCGCCGCCGCCGATCCGCCAGAGCCGGATCCCGCGCAGCGATTTGCCGTCGAACTGGGCATAGGCGGGGTCCGACGGGTAGCCGCTGAGGTCCCAGAGCCAGGCGATCGCCTCCCAGTCGATCGGCAGCGCCACCGGGCCCGCCTCGGTCGCCACTGGTCGGAGCGCCGCGAGCGGCTCCTCGTGGCGACTCTGGTCGACGCAGAACCACTCGACCCCGGCGCGGGCGAGCTCCCGCTCGAGATCCGGCTCGTACGCGCACTCGGGCAGCCAGAAGCCCCCGTCCCAGTCGAAGCGGCGGCGATGGGAGCGGATCCCGGCGTCGAGCTGCAGGCGCAGGCCGGCATCGGTCGCCAGCAGCGGCAGGAGCGCGTGGGTCGCCGCGGAGGCGGCGAGGGCGATCCGCCCCTCCCCCGCCGCCCGCCGGAACGGGAGCAGCGGGTCGCCGCGCGTCGCGTCGAGCTGTTCCAGCGCATGGCGGTAGCGGTCGCGCTCCCCCGCGCAGGCGGGCCGCAGCTCCTCCGACACGTCGGCCAGGTCGGCTTCCGCCGAGCCGATCCGGAAGTCGACGAGGAAGCGGCGCAGCCGCTCGGCCGCCCCGGCGTCCTCGAGCTGGTCGGCGAGCACCGGGGTCACCGTCATCGTCAGGTCGCGCGCCACCTCCAGCACCGGCAGGTAGGAGCGGACGACCGCGTCGAAGAGCCACTCCTCGCCGAAGGGATAGGTGCCGAAGCCCTCGACGTAGGGCATGTGCGAGTGGAGGACGATCGCCAGATCGCCCGCCGACCCGGCGCCGCCGCTACGGCCGGCAGACGGCAAGGAAGTCGAGCGCGCGGTCGAGGTCCCCGCCTGCGAGGCGGAAGTCGGAGGCGGCGATCGCCGGCGTGAAGCGGTCGTAGAACGGCTTGGTCAGGCCGAGCCGCGGATGGACGGCGTCCCAGCCGAGCTTCAGCGCCCAGCCGTGGACGCGCAGCTTGCGGGCGTGGAAGAGGCCGAGCACCTCGACCCGGCCGAAGTGGGCCTCGCAGAGGGCGCGGAACTCCTCCGCCCGGTACTCCTTGATGTGCCAGGGGTTGTCGGACTTCTCCGCCCCCGCCGGCGCCAGCGTGAGGAGGTTCGGGGTCGAGACGTACGCGACGCCGTCCGGGCCGACCATCGACTTGAAGTGCTCAAGCACCGCGCCCGGGTCCTGCACGTGCTCGATCGTCTGCAGAAAGGTGATCGCGTCGCACGGGCGGGCGAAGTGTTCGATCGCGTCGCGCTCGAAGCTCAGGTTCGGCCGCCGGTAGCGCAGCCGCGCGTGCTCGTGCGCCTCCGGGTTGGCATCGACGCCGATCACGCTCGCCGCGCCCGTCGCCGCCAACAGGTCGGCGCCGTAGCCCTCGCCGCACGCCATGTCGATCACCCGCAGTCCCCGCACCCGCGCCGCGATCCATTCGTAGACGGCGAGATGGCGGCGGAACCAGTAGTTCTCGGCGGGGACGTCGGGAAGCGTCCGCTCGCCCGTCAAGGGCAGCGGCGGCACTCCCTCGGGCTGGTTTGCCTGCAGAATCTCCTCAGTCACTGGGCCGCACGGTATTGCAGCGGACCCCCAGTCACCGTCCGGAAATCCCCGCGCACGCCTGGCGGCACCGCACACACTTCGCAGGGCGTCGTCCTCGGACGGCCAAATGGCGCTGCCATTCGACCGTCCTGCGTCCTACCCCTGCTCGGTGCGGCGCTCGCCAGTCGCACACGCGGATTTCCGGACGGTGACTTAGAGTCCCGCGCCGATGCCCGCATCACCGACGGCCACGCCGGAGCACATCAAGGACGTCAACACCCGCTACCACGACGCGGCGGCCCGCGAGTACGACGCCAAGTGGGGGATCGATTTCGGCGCGATCGGCCAGGACCAGGTGCGCGTCAAGCTGGAGAAGGCGCTCGGCGGCTTCGACGGGCGGACCTTCGACGACGCGCTCGAGATCGGCTCCGGCACCGGCTACTTCTCGCTCAACCTGGTGCAGCAGGGGCTGATCAGCAAGCTGACCGCGACCGACATCTCGCCCGGGATGCTGACCCAGCTGGCGAGCACCGCGACGGCGCTGCGGCTCGACGACGTCACCACCGTGGTCACCGAGGCGGAGACGCTGCCGTTCGATGACGCGAGCTTCGACCTCGTGCTCGGCCACGCCGTCCTCCACCACATCCCCGACCTCGATCGCGCCTTCGCCGAGTTCCGCCGGGTCCTGCGGCCAGGCGGACACATCGTCTTCGCCGGCGAGCCCTCCCGCTACGGCGACCGGCTGGCGGTGCTGCCGAAGCGGACGGGCCTCGTCGTCGCGCCGGCCTGGCGCCGCGTCGTCGGCGCCCGCGTCCGCGCCGTCGCCGAATCCGACCAGTCCGAGGGCCACTCGCTGGAGAGCGAGGTCGACGTCCATGCGTTCGCCCCCGCCGACCTGCGCCGGCTGATCGAGCGGGCCGGCTACGAGGACCGCCGCGTCGGCGGCGAGGAGCTCCTCGCCAACGCCTGGGGCTGGGGCCTGCGCACGGTCGAGTCGAGCGCCGAGCCCGATTCGGTCCCGCTCCGCTGGCGCCGCTTCGCCTTCCGCAGCTACATCGCCCTGCAGAAGGTCGACACCCGCGTGCTCGAGCCCCACCTCCCCGCCGAGCTCTTCTACAACCTGCTCGTCAGCGCCCGCAAGCCGGCGTAGGTGGACGATCCCGCGGGGCGCTTCGGCGGCCAGCTGGGTGACGAGGAAGGGACGCGGCCATTTCGGAGGCGACCCGGGCAGGCTGAGGCCGCCGCCGAGAGGGCCGGGTTCGTGGGGAGAGGCGGGGGCGCGGGGCCCGGGCGGGTCTCGGGAGAGAGACGTGCGGGAGACGACGGGAACGTCACGTTTACTCAGGGAAGCCGTCACGTCTGTAACAGGTCCGTTCAGTGCGTTCGCAGTAATCCCCGCATAGCGAGGATTACTGCGAACCCACCCGGGTCGGCGTCGTGGAGGTGTGACGTCTCCCCCCGGAAGCGCACGGAGCCTGCGCACTTCTCGCCGAAAGCCTCGCGTCCCGGGCGTCTCGGAGGCGGCCACAGCCTGCCCGGGTCGCCTCCGAGACGCCCGGGCCTCCCGTCCCCACCGCACGCGAGTTGCGGGCTTACGTGCGGCGGACGCGGAACAGTTTCTGGCGGGCGTCGATGCCCTTCAGCTTCCGCTCGCCGGCGAAGGAGTAGGTGAATCCGGCCTCGCCGACCGCCTCGCGGGTCGGGGTGTCGACGAGGACGCTGCCGGGGCGGGCGATGCCGGTGATGCGGCTGGCGAGGTTGACCGAGCGGCCGTAGTAGTCGCCCGACTGCGGCAGGGTCGGGCCGGTCGCGATGCCGGCCCGGAGGACCGGGAACTGGTCGCCTTCGGCGGCCGCCGCGGCGACCAGTTCGAGTGCCTGCGAGACGAGCGGCTCGGCTTCCGGCGAGACCAGCATCACGGCGTCGCCGATCGTCTTCACCAGCCGCACCGGGGGGAGGGCGGTACTCGTCGCCAGCTCCTCGAAGTGGCCGACGAGCGCGCCCAGCTCCTCCGGGGCGATCTCCTCGCCGAGGCTGGTGAACTCGACCAGGTCGGCGAAGCAGACGGTCCGCTCGACCACCCCGCCGATGTCCCCCGAGGCGAGGTCGGCGGCGCCGATCACGTCGCGCTTCACCAGCTCCAGCAGGTTGGCCTGGAAGGCGTAGTCGAGGAACTCGGTCCCCATCGGCAACAGGAACTCGACGGTCCCGACGAGCCTTTCGGCGAGCTCGCGCTCGTTGTCGCCGGGGCTGGTCAGATTGCGGACGACCAGCTCGCGGTTGGCTTCGGCGACCCGCGCGGTCGCCATCCCGACGACCCGGGCGTTACGCAGCATCTCCTCGACCGGGAAACCGGCGTCGAGGATGGCTTTTATCCGCACCGCGGCCTCGAGGTCGGCCTCGGTGCCCGCCCGCTCATCCAGGTCGTCGCCGTAAGGGATGCCGAGGGCGGCGCGGAAGGCGAGCGCGAGCTCCAGGCCGAGCCCCGAGCGGGAGGCGATTTCCCGGGCGCTGAAGCGCGGCCCGTCGCCGGCGATCGCCCGCTCCACCGGCAGCACGGTGAGGTGGCCGGTGGCGACCGCCTCGCGCAGTTCGGCCAGCGAGACCCCTTCGGCGCTCAGCTTCTCGAGCAGCCCGAGCCGCGCCTCGCGTGCCTCGCCCTCGAGGTCGTCGAGAAGACCCTCAGCGGCGAAGTTGATCTGCGTCCCGCCCGCCATCGACTGACCATTCTGCCGCAGTTGGGCGCGGTCAGGCGTAGGCGACCACGCCGCCGCGGCGGGGATCGCCGCCGCCGCTCAGCTCGCCGGTCTCCGGATCGCGGGCGACGGCCTGGACGCCGCCGAAGAAGAGGTTGATCTCGGGACGCCGGGCGACGGCGATGCCGCGCCCTTCCAGCCGCGCCAGCGCCTCGACGTCGATCCCCGGCTCCGCCTGCACCACGCCGCCCTCGAAGTGGAGGCGCGGGGCGGCGATCGCCTCCGCCGGCCCCATCCCCTGCTCGACCACCCGGACCACGGTCTGCAGGATCGCCGAGCGGATCCGGTTGGAGCCAGCGCTGCCGACAGCGAGGATCACCTCGCCGTCGCGGAGGACCACGGTCGGCGCCATCATCGAGGTCACCCGCGTGCCGGGCTTGCCCTGGTGGAAGCCGAACGGGTTGAGGTCCTCCTCGCCCAGCATGTTGTTGAGGATCACCCCCGTCTCCGGCACCAGCACCCCCGAGCCGGAGCCGTTCGAGCAGGTCACCGCCGCGCACATCCCCTCCCCGTCGATGGCCGAGATGTGGGTGGTCGAGCCGAGCAGGTCGGCGCGGTGCCGGTTGGCGGCGTCCATCGCCTCGACCAGCTGCTCGGGGCCGCTTGTCGGGCCGAGGCGCTGGAGCACGTCGAGCGAGTAGGCGATCAGCGTCCCGCCCGAGGACGGCCGCGGGTTGGTCAGCACCTCCGTACCGCGGAACTCGGTCCGCACCGGGGTGCGCTCGATCGCCGCGTAGGCGGCGAAGTCGCCGCGCCCGAGCGTGCCGCCGCTCTCCACCACGTGATCGGAGAGCGCCGCCGCCAGCTCGCCGCGGTAGAACGGCGCCACCCCCTCGGCGGCGAAGCGTTCGAGCGCCTCCGCCAGCTCCTCGAAGCGGAACGTCTCCCCCTCGCGCAGGGTCCGTCCCTGCGGCGCATAGAGCTCCCGCGTCCCCGGCAGACGCTCGTGGATCGGCGCCAGGATCTTCAGGATGTAGGCCTGCTCGTGGTTCACCGGGGCGCCCTCGCGGGCGAGCCGGATCGCCGACCTCACCAGCTCGGCGAGCGGCATCGAGCCGAAGCGTCGCAGCGCCTCGACCAGCCCGGCGGGCGTTCCCGGCACCCCGCAGGACGCCGGCCCGACGAAGAACGTCTGCGTCGTCTCGGCGTCGAAGACGACGTCGATCGGCTCCAGCTCCCCGGTCCGCGGCGTCCCGTCGAGCCCGGGCACGGCGACGAAGAAGTCGAGCAGGGTCGTCTCACCGCGGTGGTGGACGGTCATGAAGCCGCCCGCGCCGAACCCGGTCAGCGGGCTCTCGACCGCGAAGGAGGCGAGAACCGCCGCGACCGCGGCGTCGACCGCGTTGCCGCCCTCCCGCAGCGCCGCGGCGCCGGCCTCGGCGCTCTCCGGGTGCCCCGCCGCAACGACGCCGGGCATCGCTCAGGCCGGCTCAGCCGGGCAGGAACTCGGGGACGTCGATCCCCAGCGTGTCGCCGCTGCCGCGCTGGGTCTGCGGCGGGCGGCCACGGCCCATGTCTTTGGTGCGGCGGATCGTCGGTTCGGCGTCGACCTGGGCAGAGGAGCGCCGCGGGGCGCCGCGGCCGTCGAAGCGGGTGGCGACGACGGTGACCCAGATCTGGTCGGAGAGATCCTCGTCGACGTTGGCGCCGAAGATGATGTTGGCGTCCGGGTGGGCCGCCTCGCCGACCACCTTGGCCGCCTCGGAGACCTCGACCAGCGAGAGGTCGGCGCCGCCGGTGATCGAGAGCAGGATCGCGCGCGCCCCGTCCATCGAGGTCTCGAGCAGCGGCGAGGAGATCGCTTTTTCGGCGGCCAGGATCGCCCGGCCTTCGCCGTGCGCCATGCCGATCCCGAGCAGCGCCCGGCCCGCGTCGGACATGATCGTCCGCACGTCGGCGAAGTCGAGGTTGATCACGGCGGGGAGGGTGACCAGGTCGGAGATCCCCTGGACGCCCTGGCGCAGCACATCGTCGGCGACCTGGAAGGCCTCGACCATCGAGGTCTGCTGGTCGAGCACCTCGAGCAGCCGGTCGTTGGGGACGACGATCAGGGTGTCCACCTCGGCGGCCAGTTCCTCGATGCCTTTGGCGGCCTGGGTGCCGCGCTTGTTCCCCTCGAAGGTGAACGGCTTGGTGACGATCCCCACCGTCAGCGCGCCGACCTCGCGGGCGAGCCGGGCGACCACCGGGGCAGCGCCGGTGCCGGTGCCGCCACCGGCGCCGGCGGCGACGAAGACCATGTCGGAGCCCTTCAGCAGGCGCTTGATCTTGTCCTGCTCCTCGAAGGCGGAGCGGTGGCCGACCGCGGCGTCGGCGCCGGCGCCGAGCCCGCGCGTCTGCTCGTCGCCGATGTGCACGGTGACGTCGGCGACGCAGAGCTGCAGCGACTGAAGATCGGTGTTGACGGCCATGAACTCGACTCCGGGGATGCGGGCGTCGACCATCCGGTTCACCGCGTTGACGCCGGCCCCGCCGACGCCGACGACCTTGATCACCGGCTGGTGCGGTTCGCCCGAGCCGGGGGCCTCGTAGGCGGGCTCCTCGCGACCGTAGCGCGGCGTCTGCATGAATTCCTCGCTGGTCTGGCGCGGGCGCGGCTCCTCGGCGAACACCCGTTTCAGGCGCTCGGGGGCGGGCTCGGTCGACTCCGCCGGATCGGCGCGCCGTGGCGCGGGCGGCTCCGGCTCGCGGGCGACCGGCGCCTCGCGGCCCGGATCGGGATGCGGCTCCCGCGCGACCGGCTCCTCGCGGCGCACGTAGGGCTCCTC
>DATEDJ010000171.1:0-12575 GCA_035281725.1 Solirubrobacterales bacterium | reverse complement strand
AGCTCGAGCAGATCGAGGTCCCCGAGCCGGGCGCCTTCGAGGTGATCGTCCGGGTGATGGCGGCCGGGGTCAACTTCAACAACGTCTGGGCGGCGCTGGGCAAACCGGTCTCCGTCTTCGGCTACGGCGACCACCCCGAGTTCGGCCACCACATCGGCGGCTCCGACGCCTCCGGGATCGTCTGGAAGGTCGGCGAGGGCGTCACCCGCTGGAAGCCGGGCGACGAGGTCGTCATCCACTGCAACCAGGCCTCCTACGAGGACGTCGAGGTGCACGGGCTCGACCCGCTCGCCGCGCCGAGCCAGAAGATCTGGGGCTACGAGACCACCTGGGGCTCCTTCGCCGAGTTCACCAAAGTGCAGGCGCAGCAGCTCCTCCCCCGCCCCCAGAACATGAGCTGGGCCGAGGCCTGCTCCTACGGGCTCACCTACTTCACCGCCTACCGGATGCTGATCGACCAGTGCAAGCTGCAGCCCGGTCACAACGTCCTGATCTGGGGCGCCGCGGGCGGCCTCGGCGTCTTCGCCACGCAGCTCTGCAAAGCGGCGGGCGCGAACGCGGTAGGCGTCGTCTCCAACGACGAAAAGGGCGAGCTGGTCAAGCAGCTCGGCGCCGTCGACTACATCAACCGCTCTGAATTCGGCGCGATGATGCGGACCGACGCCAACCTCACCGACCCGGCGGCCGACAAGGAGCGCTTCCGCGCCTCGCGCGACTTCGCCAAGCGGGTCAAAGAGATCCTCGGCGACGCCCCCGACATCGTCTTCGAGCACGTCGGCCGGGCGACCTTCCCGACCTCGGTCTACGTGGTCAAACCGTTCGGCAAAGTCGTGATCTGCGGCGCCACCTCGGGCTTCCAGCTCGACTTCGACGTCCGCTACCTGTGGATGCGCCAGAAGCAGATCCTCGGCTCCCACTTCGCCAACGCGTACGAGTGCATGCGGGCGAACCAGCTGATGGCCGAGGGCAAGGTCCGCCCCGTCCTCTGGCAGACGATGGAGTTCGACGGCGTCCCCACCGCCCACCAGCTGATGCACGAAAACAAGCACCTCGGCAAGATCGCCGTCCTCGTCGGTGCCGAGTCCGAGGACGCGGGCAAGACCGAGGAGGGCCCCGGGGCGATCCGGGCGGAGGTCGGCGCCTAGGAGGCGCCGACGAGACGAATGCGAAAGGATGGGGCGATGCTCTACGTCTGCAGACTCGATTGGCACATCTCGCCCTTGCGCGGCCAGCGCTGGCTCGACGCCTGGGAACCGGCGGCCGCCCTCTGCACCGCCTACGGCGCCAAGAGCTGGTCGCTGACCCGCGCGGTCGACGACACGCTCGCCTTCCAGCAGACGATGGTCTGGGAGGACAAAGCCGACTTCGAGCGCTACTGGTACTCGCAGGAGATCGCCGAGGCGCGCGAAAAAGTGGTCGCCTGGTACGTCATCCCGCTGCTGCCGACCTGGCACACGCTCCTCGCCGCCGAGTCAGTCGTCGCTTCCGGCGTCTGACCCGGCCCGCACGATGAAGCTGGGGATCGTAGGCCTCGGCTACGTCGGACTTCCCCTCGCCCTCGCCTTCGCCGAGGCCGGGAACGAGGTCGTCGGGCTCGACACCGACCCCGGCAAGCTCGCCGACCTGGCGGCCGGCCGCAGCTACATCGAGGACGTCGACGACGCCGCGCTGGCGGCGCAGGCGGCGCGGCTGAGCGCGACCGCCGACTACGCCGACCTTGAGGACTGCGAGGCGATCGTCGTCTGCGTCCCCACTCCGCTCTCCAGCTCGCGCGAGCCCGACCTCTCCTACCTACGCGAGGCGGCCGCCTCGCTGGCCGAGCACCTGCTGCCCGGGCAATTGATCGTGCTCGAGTCGACCTCCTACCCCGGCACGACGCGTGAGGAGTTGCTTCCGGTCCTCGCCGCATACGGCGGAGCCGTGGGCGTTGATTTTTACCTGGCCTTCTCGCCGGAGCGGATCGACCCGGGCCGCTCCGACCACACGATCCGCACCACGCCGAAGCTGGTCGGCGGCATCACCCCCGCCTGCACCGAGCGCGCCCGCGCCCTCTACGCCCAGATCTGCGACACCGTCGAGGTCCTCAGCTCACCGGAGACGGCCGAGTTGGCGAAGCTCCTGGAGAACATCTTCCGCTCGGTCAACATCGCCCTGGTCAACGAAATCGCCCAGCTCTGCGACCGGCTCGAGATCGACGTCTGGGAGGTGGTCGACGCGGCGGCGACCAAGCCGTTCGGCTTCATGCGCTTCGACCCCGGCCCCGGGATGGGCGGCCACTGCCTCCCCGTCGACCCCTTCTACCTCGCCTTCAAGGCGCGCGAGCACGACTTCTACCCGGAGTTCGTCGAGCTGGCGGGCAAGGTCAACCAGGCCCAGCCGGAGTTCTGCGTGCGGCGGATCGAGCGCTCGCTGAACGGCGCCGGGAAGCCGGTGAAGGACTCGAAGATCCTGATCCTCGGCGCCGCCTACAAGCCGGGCATCGGCGACACCCGCGAATCGCCCGCCCTGCGGATCATCGCCCTGCTGCGCGACCTCGGCGCCGAGGTCTCCTACCACGACCCCTTCGTGCCGGAGCTGCCCGCCCAAGGGCTCAAGTCGGTCGACCTCGACGCGGGCCTCGCCGCCGCCGACCTGCTGGCGATCGTCACCGCCCACCCGAACGTCGACCACGAGGCGGCGGTCAAGGCCGTACCGCTGGCGATCGACTTCCGCGGCATCAGCCGCCGCTTCGACGCCGCCGATGGCGTCGAGCGACTGTAGGCGCGCTAACCGCGCTCCAGCGGGGCCATGGTGAGCCCGGCCGAGTCGAGCAACTCCCAATAGTGCTCGGCGGGCTCGCGCGGCCCGCTCCAGACGATCGCCTGGCCGGTGTTGTGGATCTGCTCGGCGATACGGTGGCCTTGGTCGAGGCTGACGCCGGGCAGCACCCGGGCAAGAGTCTGGGCGACGTGGTCGAAGGTGTTGTGGTCGTCGTTGCGGACGATCACCCGCCAGTCGCCGCCCAGACCTGAATCGGGTCCTGCGGTGCGCGGTTTCTCGATCGTCGCGGAGGACACGTCCGCGATTATGCACACGAAGCAAGGATGAGCAGGCCGAAGGACAGCCGCTTCCCCTACATGCCGGGGATCGACGCGATGCGCGCACTCGCGGTGCTTGCCGTGTTCGGCTACCACGCGGGCCTCGACTGGGTCCCGGGCGGCTTCCTCGGCGTCGACGTCTTCTTCGTCATCAGCGGCTACCTGATCACCTCGCTGCTGCTGCGCGAGTTCCGCGGCACCGGCCATCTCGAGATCGGCCGCTTCTGGCTGCGCCGCGCCCGCCGCCTCCTCCCCGCCGTCGGCGTCTTGATCGCGGTGGCGATGGTGGTCTCGGCGATCGCCGAGCCGGACAAGATCGGCCAGATCCGCGGCGACGCGCTCGCCTCGCTCTTCTACTTCGCCAACTGGCACTTCATCTTCGACCAGACCTCCTACTTCGAACAGTTCGGCCGGCCGAGCCTCTTCACCCATCTCTGGTCGCTCTCGGTGGAGGAGCAGTTCTACCTCTTCTGGCCGCTGATCTTCGCGGTCGGGATGAAGATCTTCGGCCGCGGCCGGCTCTTGCTCGGGGTACTCGCCGGGGCGATCGGCTCGGTCGTCCTCGCCTGGATCCTCTTCGACCCCGGCCACGACGCCTCGCGCGTCTACTACGGCACCGACACCCACGCGATCGGCCTGCTCGCCGGCGTCGCCCTGGCCCTCGTCTGGAGCCCGACCCAGCTGCGCCTGCCGTCGCATAGGTCAGGACCTCTGGTTGGACCCATCCTTGATGCGCTGGGGATTATTGGGCTCGGCTACCTGATCCTCAGCTTCGTCCACGTCCACGACTACGACCTGGCGCTCTGGCACGGCGGCTACCTCTGGATCGCGCTCGCCACCGCGCTGCTGGTCGCCGCGCTCGCCCATCCGGCGGCGCGGCTGGGCGGCATCCTCGGCCGGCCCGCGCTGCTCTGGCTCGGCCTGCGCTCATACAGCTTCTACCTCTGGCACTGGCCGGTGCTGGCGATGACCCGACCCGGCGTCGACATCAACCTCCCGCGCGGGATCCTGATCCCGCTGCAGCTCTTGCTCTGCCTGGCCCTCGCCGACCTCTCCTACCGCTTCGTCGAGCTTCCCTTCAGCGGCAAGGCTAAATTGCCGCAGGTGACCGACCGCAGGCTCCGCGTCCTCCGTCCCGCCCTGCTCGCCACCGTGCTCGGCGTGATCCTGGTCGTCGGTTGGAGCGGCATCGTCAGCGCCGGCAATTCGAGCCCGGAATCCGCGGCCGCCTCGACCGCGACCGTGGCCAAGGTCCACGCCAAGCTGCCGCCGCGCGAACACGACCCGGCGCCCCCTGCCCAGGAAAAGGGCGAAGCGGCGAAAGAAGAATCCGGCGCGAAGCAGCGGCAGAAGCAGAAAAGGCAGCTCCCTCCCGCCAAGCACTGGCCGCGGATCGTGATGCTCGGCGACTCGGTGATGATCGGCGCCGAGGAAAAGCTCGCCTCCCGCCTCGGCCCCGGCTTCTCGATGGACGCCAAGGTCGGCCGCCAGGCCGACGAATTCCTCGCGATCATCGAAAAGATCAAGCGCGACGGCCATCACCCGGCGGCGATGGTGATCCAGTGGGGCAACAACGGGCCCCTCTACTCGGAAGACATGGAAGCGCTGCGCAAGGCGACGACGAACGTCGGCCAGCTCTTCCTGATCTCAGATCACGCCCCGGTGTCGTGGCAGGACGAGTCGAACGAAGCGATCGCCGAAGCGTCGAAGCTCTGGCACAACACCACCGAAATCCCTTGGGCCAAAGCAGCTGAAGAAGGCGGCGAAAGCCTCTTCTGGGACGGCATCCACCTGACCCCGAAGGGCGCCGGCGTCTACGCCCGCCTGGTCAGCCAGGTGGTCCACGAAAAGGTCGCCTTCCCGAAGCAGTGAGCGCGGCGCCGGGCTTCCCGCGCCAGCGGACCGAGCGCCGCGCGATCAGTGGGCGCGGAATGCGGTGCGCAGGCCGAAGTGCGGCTTGACGATCTGGTGGCGCTTTGGCGCGGCGCCGCAGTGGGAGCCGAACTCCTGGGTCCAGACGTGGGCGCCGGAGTGGCCTTCGAGGTTGCCGACCGAGAGGGCGATGCCGATCTGCGAGTAATGGCCGAGCAGGTTGGCGCGGTGCTCGGGTGAGTGCAGCCAGGCGACGAAGATCTTGCGCACGCTGGCGAGGTCGCCGGTGCCCCAGGCGAGGTTCTCGCCGGCGCGCCAGCAGCGCGCCGCGAGGTAGCCGGAGCGCTTCATCCAGTAGGTGAACTGGCGCCCGCAGGCGTAGTGGCTGAAGTTGTCACAGCGGATCACGTCGTCGGTCTTGCGGACCGCGGAGCGGTCGAGGCTGGCGGCGTTGCCGAGGTCGCCGAGGCCGGCGTGCCGGCGGGCGAAGTTGGTCATGCAGCGCATCGCCTGCTCCTGCACGCCTGAGGGCTGGAAGAGGTCGGTCTGGTTCGGGCAGACCGAGGTCGGCGCGACCAGCGCGCTCAACCGGCGCGCCTGCGCGGTGCCGGCGATCAGGGCGCCGACCAGCGCGAAGGCGGTGAGGGCGACGATCAGCTTGCGGGTCATGCCTCATGACTCGCCAGGACCCCTCCCCGGTTTTCGCCCCTAGGGCGATATCTGGACGTTTGTTCTAGGCGCTACACAGGAGGCGCAATCAGCCTTGCGGTCCCCGGTGCGTTCGCAGTAATCCCCGCATACCGGGGATAAGTGCGAACGCACTGGTAGAGGGTGGCGCGCTCAGTGGCTGCGGGCGCCGAAATCGACCGTGTAGGTCGCCGCGCGGGCGCCAGAGCCGTCGAGCGGGAAACCGCGGGCGACGCCGACGCCGGCGTCGCGGAAGTGCGGATCGAGGATGTTTTCCCGGTGCGGCCGGCTGTGCATCCAGTCGCGGACCACCGCCAGCGGCGAGCCGGAGCGGCCGTCGCCGCCGCCGATGTCCTCACCGATCACGAACGCCCCCGCCGCCGCCAGGTAGCCGGCCCGCGAGATGCGGTGGTCCATCGAGCCGCCCGGGCCTTCGTGGGCGAAGTAGCCGTGGACGACCATCGAGACCGAGTGGGCCGAGGCCGAGGTCCGCAGCGCCTTGTTGAACGCGAGCGGATGTAGGTGGTAGTGGCCGCGGATCCGGTTGACCAGGCAGAGGACCGAGGAGCGCATCTGGTGCAGGCTGAGCTGGCGCGGGGCCGAGGCCGCGTTTCCGCAGGGAGCCTTCGCCGCATCCGCGCTCGTCGCGATCGCCGCCGCCAACACCGCGATCACCAGGATCAGGGCCGGCAGAGTAAGAAGTTTGGAGTTTTCGAGAGCTTTTTGTGGGCTTCTACTCACAATTGATGTCGGGACTATACGGACTGCGTAACTCGTCAACGTGAATAATCTGTCGTGCCGATGCGTCGCGTCGCTCACATCGCCTCGATCGCCCTGATCACCGCAGGGCTCCTCGTGGTCGCCGACGTCGGCATCACGCTCGCCTACCAGGAGCCCCTCTCCTCGATCTACAGCTCGATCAAGCAGAGCGAAAAGGCGAGCCAGCTGAAGACGCTGGAACGCGAATTCCTCACCCCCGCAGAGACCAAGGAAATCCAGCAAGCAAGCGAACAGGCGACGCAGCAGCAGGACCCCGAAGCCCTCCACCAGGACTTCGCCCGGCTCGCCGAGCGCCTGGTGAGCGAATCGCAGCCGGGCGACGCGCTCGGCCGCATCGAAGCCCCCGACATGAACGGCCTCAACATGGTCTTCGTCCAGGGCACCGACGAGTCGAGCCTCGAGCTCGGCCCCGGGCACTACCCCGAAACCGCGATGCCGGGTCAGGGCAGGACGGTCGCGATCGCCGGCCACCGGACCACCTACCTCGCCCCCTTCCGCCACATCGACTCGATGCGAAAGGGCGACAAGATCACCCTGAAGATGCCCTACGGGACCTTCGTCTACGCCGTGCAGAAGACCGAAATCGTCGACCCCTCAGACGTCGGCGTGATCCACGAAACCGGCTACGAGCGGCTCGTCCTCTCCGCCTGCAACCCGCTCTACAGCGCCGACCAGCGCTTCATCGTCTTCGCCAGGCTGGTGCGCTCGGAACCGCGGGCACGCTAGGGACGCGGCCATCTCGCGGCGGCCCGGGCGGGCTAAGGCCGCCGCGAGATGGCCTGGTCTGTGGGGGAGAAGCGGGGGTGCGGGGCGCCTGCGGGCCCGGGGAGCGGAGGAGCGACGGAATCTCGTGAGGGAGACGCCGGGAACGTCACGGCGACGTGAGGGAGACGTCACGGACGGCCCGAGGCCCCTCGGTGCGTTCGTCGCTTGTAGACGTATACGGCTACAAGCGACGAACGCGGTCCGCGGGCCGGCGCAGGGCCCCGTGAAGGCGCAGGTCCCCGAGACGATCCCTCCACGAACCTCCGACCCGGGCGTCTCGGAGGCGGCCACAGCCTGCCCGGGTCACCTCCGAGACGCCCGGGCCTGCCGACCCCAGTCGACAGGCCCCGCATGCCGCCGTCCCCACCCACGAGGCGTGGTCGTCCTAACCCACCTATAGAGCCGGTTAGGTCGACCGCCGTGCCGGCCTGGACCCTCGTTTTCGCGCGGCTAGAAGCGGACCGGGGTCCGCACGACGATCGCGGCGAAGCCAGCGATGACGCCGACGCCGTTGTTCGGCGCCCCGGCCGAGAGCGCAGTCGTTTCGCCTTCCAGTTCGCCGCAGGCCGGGTCTTCGGCTTCGACCACCAGTTCGCCGGCCAGGTAGCCGCTGACCTTGCAGGTGCCCGCCAGTTCGCCCGCGCCGCTGATCGCCCGCAGCCGCAGCACCACCGCTTTCCCTTCCTTCAGCGCGGCGATGTTCTTTGCGACCGCCAGGAACTTGATGCCTTCTTCGGTGATCCGCGCGATCTGCGCCTTTTTCTGCCCCGGGAAGACGCGCAGCTCGAGCTTCGCGCCGGCGCCCGCCCGCAGCTGCAGGCCGAGGAAGGCTTTCTTCGCCACGGCCGGCGGCGTCGCCGGGTTGATCGAGCCGGTGGCGGCGATTTCGAGGTCCGACCCGACCACCGGGGTCTTGTAGGCGCACTCTTCGGTCAGCTTGCCGACGGTGACGTTGAGGGTGGTCTTGCCGCCCCCGCGAGTGCATTCCTTGCCGCTCAGCTTCAGCACTTCGCTGCGCTGGGCGGTCGTTTCGAGCGCGTTGCGGTAGATCGCGACGAAGGCGCCCGAGGCCGCCCCGGCGACGACGAGGCCGAGGATGAGCGTGGAGACGGTGGCGATGGCGAGCTTGATCTTCATCGTGTGGAGTACGCACCGCGGGTTGTGCGGGGTCGCCAACCTAAACACAGCCCGCGCCCGATGTTGCGTCTCGCGCACGGTTGGGCGGCGGATTTCGGCCGCCCAGGCGGATCCGTACCGAAATACTCGACCTTCCTCCTATCCAAATATCATCTGCGACATGAGCAACCACCGACTCCCCGAGCGCGACCGCCCCTGGGTCATGCGCACCTACGCCGGCCACTCCGACGCCAAGCGCTCCAACGAGCTCTACCGGAAGAACCTGGCGAAGGGCCAGACCGGCCTCTCGATCGCCTTCGACCTCCCCACCCAGACGGGGTACGACCCCGATCACGTCCTCGCCCGCGGCGAGGTCGGCAAGGTCGGCGTCTCGGTCGCCAACAAGGGCGACATGCACCAGCTGCTCGACGGCATCCCGCTCGACGAGATGAACACCTCGATGACGATCAACGCGACGGCCGCCTGGTTGCTCGGCCTCTACGTCACTGTCGCCGAGGAGAGCGGGGTCGAGCGCTCGACCCTTTCCGGCACGACCCAGAACGACATCATCAAGGAGTACCTCTCGCGCGGCACCTACGCCTTCCCGCCCGAGCCGAGCCTCCGCCTGATCGCCGACATGGTCGCCTTCAGCGTCAACGAGGTGCCGCGCTGGAACCCGACCAACATCTGCAGCTACCACCTGCAGGAGGCGGGCGCGACCCCGGTCCAGGAGATCGCCTACGCACTCTCCACCGCGATCGCCGTGCTCGACGAGGTGAAAGCGCGCGGCCAGGTCGCCGAGGAGGACTTTCCCAAGGTCTTCGGCCGCATCTCCTTCTTCGTCAACGCCGGCATCCGGGTGATCGAAGAGATCGCCAAGCTGCGCACGATGGGGGCGCTCTGGGAGCAGATCGGCCGCGAGCGCTACGGGGTCACCGACGAGAAGATGCTGCGCTTCCGCTACGGCGTCCAGGTCAACAGCCTCGGGCTGACCGAGGCCCAGCCGGAGAACAACATCCAGCGGATCGTGCTCGAGGCGCTGGCGGTGACCCTCTCCCGCGACGCCCGTGCCCGTGCCCTGCAGCTGCCCGCCTGGAATGAGGCGATGGGCCTCCCCCGCCCCTGGGACCAGCAGTGGAGCCTGCGGATCCAGCAGGTGCTGGCCAACGAGACCGACCTGCTCGAGTACCCCGACATCTTTGCGGGCTCGGTCGTCATGGACGGCCTGGTCGAGGAGCTCTCCGAGGGTGCGCGGGCCGAGATGAAGGTGGTCGAAGAGCGCGGCGGCGCGGTCAAGGCGGTCCCCTACATGAAGGCGCGCCTGGTCGAGTCGCACCGCGAGCGGGTCGCCCGGATCGAGCGCGGCGAGCTGAAGGTGGTCGGCCAGAACTCCTTCACCGAGACCGAGGAATCGCCGCTGACGGCCAGCGCCGACGGCGGCATCATGACGCCCGACCCCGAGGTCGAACGCGAGCGGATCGAGGCGCTCAAAGCTTGGAAGGCGAGCCGTGACCAGGACGCGGTCGACGCGGCCCTGGCGGAGCTCGCCCGGGTCGCCGGCACCGACCAGGAGAACATCATGCCCGCGACGATCGCCGCCGCCAAGGCGGGGGCGACGACCGGCGAGTGGGCGCAAACGATGCGCGACGTCTTCGGCGCCTATCGCGGCCCGACCGGGGTCGACGGCGCCGCCCCGTCGACCAACAAAGCCCAGCTCGAAGCGATCAGCCGCAAGGTCGAGGAGACGGAGAAGCGGATCGGCCACCGGATCAAGATCCTGGTCGGCAAGCCCGGCCTCGACGGCCACTCCAACGGCGCCGAGCAGATCGCCCTGCGCGCCAAAGACGTCGGCATGGAGGTGATCTACCAGGGCATCCGCCTGACCCCGGCCGAGATCGCCACCTCGGCGCTGCAGGAGGACGTCGACGTGGTCGGCCTCTCGATCCTCTCCGGCTCCCACCTGGAGCTGATCCCCGAGGTGGTGCGCCTGCTGAACGACGAGGGCCTCGACATCCCGGTCGTGGTCGGCGGGATCATCCCGGTCGCCGACGCCCAGCGCCTGCGCGACGCCGGCGTCGCCGGCGTCTACACGCCGAAGGACTTCGACGTGAACAAGATCATGGGCGAGATCGTCGAGCTGGTCGGCGAGCGCGCGGGCGCCGGCGCGGGAGTCTGAGGAGGTCTTGGACCTCCGCTACGTGACCTGGGCAAGCGTCCAGGGCAGCCCGGAAGCGCAGTACCTCGAAGAAATCGCCCGGGCCGCGGAGGACCCCGCGGTGAAGCGGATCTGCGACATCGGCGGCGGCGCCAACCCGCTGATCGGGCTGGGCAAGGCGAAGGCCGCCGGGATCGAGGAGTACGTGGTCACCGACATCGACTCCGAGGAGCTGGCGAAGGCCCCCGACGGCTACACGAAGGTCCACCACGACGCCTCCTCGCCGTGGCCGGAGGGCGTCGGCTCCTTCGACCTCGTCTTCAGCCGCTACGTCGCCGAGCACGTCCCCGACCCGGCCGCCTTCCACCGCACGATCTTCGCCCTGCTGCGCCCCGGCGGCCGCGCGATGCACTTCTTCCCCACGCTCTACGAGCCCGTCTTCGTCTTCAACAAGCTGGCCCCGGAAGCGCTGACCGCGAGGCTCCTCCACCAGGCCCAGGAGGGCCGCGAGGAGGGCGGCGACCACCAGAAGTTCCCCGCCCACTACCGCTGGTGCCGGGGGGCGACGAAGTCCCAGCTCCGCCGCCTGCAGGGCATCGGCTTCACGGTCGAGCGCTACGTCACCGTCTTCGGCCACGGCTACTTCTGGAAAGCCCCGCGGCTCGAACACCTGGCCGACGCGACGAACGCCTGGCTCTGCCGCCGGCGGCTCGCCCGCTTCGGCGCCTACGCGATGGTGACGCTGAGGCGACCGCCGGCCGCTGACGGCGGAGCGGGTGCGCGACAATAAGCAGATGAGCGATTTCACCGACGACCGCTCGGCCTGGCTGCGCTGTTACCGCTGCTGGTCGCAGAACCTCGAGATCCAGATCCACTACGACGCGATCCGCCGCGTCGACCCGGAGACCGGGGCGCTCGCCGAAGGGGTCGACGAGGTGCAGGAATCGGTGGTCCAGTGCCTCGACTGCATGCACGACCAGCCGCACCTGACCTTCGAGGACGACCGCGTGGCGCCGATCGGCGAGCGCTGGCCGCGGATGGTCGCCGGCACCCCTTGGGTCGCCTCCTGCACGGTGCAGATCGACGCCGAACGGGTCGAGAGCTGCTCCGGCCCGGAAGCCGCCGAGTTCCTCACCTACGGCGCCTTCGGCGACGCCGGGGTGCGCGAGTTCTTCACCCACGTCCGCTTCCATAAGCACGACGAGGACCAGATCGTCGTCCACCTCCTGGTCGAGCTCTACGCCCGCTCCGCCCAGGAGGCGACCGAGGTGCTCGAGGAGGCCGCCGAGGGAGTGCTCGAGATCACCTCGCTGGCGGAGGAGTCGAGGCCGCCGGCGCATGCTTCGGGCGAGGCGCATTAGCGGTTGAGGGACGGGGAAAGGGGCGCGGCCATCTCGGCGGCGGCCCGGGCAGGCTGAGGCCGCCGCCGAGATGGCCGGGTCTGCGGGGGGAGGCGGGGGTGCGGGGCCCCGTGCGGGTCTCGGGAGAGGTTCGTGACGAAGGTGTGTGGGGACCATCGGTCAAAAAGACGTGTGTTTAGTTTTGGGTGCTCAGCACCCAAAACTCCACACGGAGACCTCTGACCGGTGAGATCCGGCCGCCTTCGTCAGGAGACCGCGACGCCTTCGTCCCGTCCTCCCCCGCGGGCCTCGCGTCCCGGGCGTCTCGGAGGCGGCCTCAGCCTGCCCGGGTCGCCTCCGAGACGCCCGGGCCCCGCCGTCCCCGGCCGCATCGGCCCCAAATCGCGCCATCCCCGGCCGCCCCGGCCCGGACCCTCACCCGTCCCGCCGCACCGCCCCAGGCCGCTAGCCTTCCCCGCTTGGCGACGACTAGCGGCAGTGAGCGGCCTCCGGCCGAGTGCGACGTCGCGGTCGTCGGCGGCGGCATCGTCGGCCAGGCGGTGGCGCGGGAGCTGCTCTCCCGCCGGCCCGGCGCGAGGCTCTGCGTGCTGGAGGCCGAACCGCGGATCGGCGCCCACCAGACCGGCCGCTCCTCCGGCGTCATCCACGCCGGGATCTACTACGAACCGGGGTCGCTGAAGGCGCGGCTCTGCGTCGAAGGGGCGCGGGAGCTCTACGACTACTGCGAAGCGAAGAGGATCCCGTACCGCAAGTCGGGCAAGC
>DATEDJ010000170.1:0-17017 GCA_035281725.1 Solirubrobacterales bacterium | reverse complement strand
CGCGGCTGCCGCCAGCGCCCGCGCCGCCGCACTCATCTCGGCGCGCCCCGCCGCCAGGCCCTCGTCGTAGCCCTCCGCCCGGGCCGCGTCCAGCTCCGCCTCGTGGGCGGCTTCGGCGGCCGCTAGCTGCTCCGCCACCGGCCGCGGCACGGCCAGCTCGGGAAACTCAAATGACGAGTTCATCGCCGCCTCGGTTGCCGACCGTCAGCTCGCCTTCCTCCTCCAGGCGACGCACCTCGGCGACCACCCGGCCCTGCGCTTCCTCGACCACCGATTTGCGCTGCGGCGGCTGGTATTCCATCTCCTCGACCAGCAGCTCGGAGCGCCGTTCGGAGACATTTGAAAGCACCCGTTCGCGCACCTCGTCGGGTACCCCGCGCAACGCCAGGGTGAGGTCGGCGTCCTCGACCCCTTTGAGCACCGACTGCAGCGCCCGGTCGTCGAGTTTGACGATGTCCTCGAAGGTGAAGAGCAGCGCCCGGATCTCTTCCGCCAGGTCCTCGTCGGAGCGGGCGAGCGTCTCCAGGACGTTGCGCTCGGTCGGCCGGTCGGCGTGGTTCAAGATGTCGGCCAGCGACTGCACGCCCCCCGAGCTCGCGTACTCCTCGGAGAGCACGTTGGAGAGCTTCTGGCGCATCACCGCCTCGACCTCGCGGATTACTGCCGGGCTGGTCTCGCTCATCCGCGCGATCCGCAGCGACACGTCCGCCTGTTCGGACTCGTCGAGCAGCGCCAGCGTCTCGGCGGCGAGCGTGGTGTAGAGGCTGGAGATGATCAGCGCCTTGGTCTGCGGCGCCTCGTTGCGCAGGAAGGCGACGATCTGCTCCGGCGGGGTCCGCGCGAGGAACTCGAAGGGGCGCATTTCGATCACCGCCGAGAGGCGGCCGGTGATCTCGGCGGCGCGCTCCGGCCCCAGCGCCCGCTCCAGCACTTCGCGGGCGTAGTCTACCCCGCCCGCCGCGATCGAGCTCAGCGCCAGCGAGTTCTCGCTGACCTCCTCCAGCACTTCCTCGATCTGCTCGCGGGGGATGTCACCGGCCTTCGCCATCTCCAGCGAGAGCTCCTCGATCTCCGACTCCGACAGGTGGCTGAAGACCTCGGCCGCCTTCGTCGGCCCGAGCGCGACCAGCAGCACGGCGGCCTTGCGCCGCCCCCGCAGCGGCGGTGGATCGCCGCCTCCCGAGCGGATCAGCGAGACGGCATCGCCGGAGCGCTCGAGCGGGACGAGCTCGTTCGGCGCCGCCATCAGCGGTTCCTCGAGCGGGCCGTCACGCTAGCCCTCTTTCATCCAGGACCGCAGCTGCTGGGCGACTTTGTCGGAGTCCATCGCCGCCACCTCGTCGGCGTTGCTGGGCAAGGTCGGGCGGTCGTCGTCCCAGTCGTCTTCGCTCGCGCGGTGCACTTCGAGCTCGGCCAGCGAGGTGGGCGCGTTCAGTTCCTTCAGCCAGATCGGTTCGGCCAGCACTTCGTCCTGTTTGCGGCGCAGGTGGCGGGCGGCGAAGACGAGGAAGCCGACGCCCGCCAGGCCGATCAGGCCGTACTTGGCGTAGTCCATGATCCCCGGCCCGGCCGGCGCCGCCGCTTCCGGCGGCTTGGCGAAGGCGATCTGGCTGACGGTCATGGTGTCGCCGCGTTTTTTTTCGATCCCGGCGGCGCCTTCGATCGCCTTTTCGAGCTGCGCCACTTCGGCCGCCGGCACGGATTTGTCGAGAATCAGCGCGACGTGCTGCCGGTTCACCGTGCCTGGCGCCACCTGCGTGTGGGTGACCGTCTTGTTGACCCCGTACTGGGTTTCTTCGTTGGCCCGTTTGTAGTTGGAGTTGCCCCCGCCCGTGCCGGTCCCGGCCGCGTAGCCGGGGATGTTCCCCGCGGTCCCGGCCGCGCCGCCGGCCGCGGGCGACCCGGCGCCTTTCAGCGACTCGTGTTCGGCCTGCCTCGCCAGCGGGGTCCCCTGTTTGGCGTATTCGAGTTTGCTCTGCGTGGTGCGGTCGGCTTCGACTTCCGCCTGCACCTGCACGCGGCCTTTTTCGGGCCCGATCGTCCGCGCCAGCAGGCCGTCGAGCCGCGTTTCCATGCTCTCGTCGTAGCGCGCCTCGATCGCCTGTTTGGAGACCCCGCCGCCGACCACGCCGCCTTCCCCCGCGGGCCAGAGGGTGGCGCCGCTGCCGTCGGTGATCGTCACGTTGTTCGCGTCCAGCCCTTCGACGCTGGCCGCGACCAGGTGGGCGATGCCGCGCGTCGGCCCGGCGCCGAGCCGCCCGCCCGCGTCGGTGGCGATCAGCACCGCCGCCGTCGGTTTCACCGCTTCTTCGGAGAAGAGCTGTTCTTCGGGGAGGGTGAGCGAGACGTTCGAGCTCTTCACCCCTTCGACCTGGTTGATGGTCCGTTCGAGTTCGCCCTCTAACGCCCGCTGGTAGGTGACCTTCTGCTGGAAGTCGCTCGCCCCGAACTGCTGGGAGTCGAAGAGTTCGAAGCCCGGCTTGCTGCCGCCGAGCACGTCGCTTTCGGCCAGCGCGATCCGCGCTTCGGAGACGTTCGCACTTGGCACGCCGACGGCGGTGCCGCCGTCCTGCAGCTGGTAGGGGATGCCCTTCGCCGTCAGCGCTTCGGTCACCTGGCCGGTTTCGGCCGGTTCGATCCCGGTGGCGAGCGTCGTGTAGCTCTGCTTCGTCGCCATCTGGAAGAGGACGAAGGCGAGGATGACCAGCGCCAGCGCAGCGCCCCCCAGCGCGAGTTTGCCGCGCGTGGAGAGCCTGGCGAGGACGGTTTTGATCTGGGCCACGTCAGATCTGGGTGTGGAAGATTTCGGTGTACGCTTCGACCGCTTTGTTGCGGACCTGCGCGGCGAGCTGCATCGACAGCTGCGCTTCCTGGACCGCCGTGACCACCGAGCTGATGTCCTGCGTCTGCCCGGTCGCCAGCTCCTGCGACTGCACCGAGGCCGCTTCCTGGGTCTTCTGCAGGTCGCCGATCGCGTTGGTCAGCATCGAGCCGAAGCCGCCCGCCGGGTCGCTCGGCTGCGCGGCTGCGGACTTCGCCGGCCCGACGGAGCCCTGCGGGCCGAGCGAGATCTGCTCGGCGGCTTTTCCGATCGCGGAGACGGGAAGGGTCATCAGAGCAGTTCGATCGTTTTCGAGAAGACCTGCTTGGTCGTCTGCATCGCGGTGATGTTGGCCTGGTAGGAGCGCGAGGCGTCGATCAGGTCGGTCATTTCTTCGACCGGGTTGACGTTCGGCATTTCCACGTAGCCCTGCGCGTTGGCCTGCGGATTGCCCGGTTCGTAGACCTGGCGCAGCGGGGTGGTGTCGGGGATGATCGCCGCGACTTCGACGCCCGCCGGTTCGCCGCCGCCGCCGAGTACCCCCGCCAGCGTGCCGGCGAACGTGCCGTTGCCCGATTGCGCCTGCAGGACGACGTCCTGGCGCCGGTACGCCCCGCCTTCCGGGGTCTGCGTCGACTGCGCGTTGGCGAGGTTGGCCGAGGTGACGTCCATCCGCAGCCGCTGGGCGGTGAGCCCCGAGGCCGAGATGTTGAGCGCCGAGAAGAGGGCCATCAGGTGTTCATCCCCATCGCCGCGCGCATGATCTGGAGCCGCGAGCCGGCAACCTGCTCGAGCGCCTCGACTTCGAGGCCGTTTTCGGCCAGCTTGGCCGCTTCGGCGTCGCTGTCGACGCCGTTACCGTCGGCGCGCACGGCGCCGGGGTGCAGCTGTTCGGGCGCGAAGGAGACGGCCTCGACCGCTTCCGGCCCTTGGCCCAGCGCGTCGCTCAGGGCGGCGTGGAAGTTCACGTCGCTGGGCTGGAAGCCGGGCGTGTCGGCGTTGGCGATGTTGTTGGCGAGCACGGTGTTGCGCAGGGTCGCGCCGGAGATGGCACGCATCAGGGCGATCTGGGTCGAGTCGAAGATGCTCATCCGGGGATCGGCCCGTTGATCGGCCGGTATCGGCGAAGGTTTAGGCGGATTCGCGACGCAATCGCGACTTCCGCGGCGATCGGTGCAGGGATCCTTTCCTGGGCGAGGCCGAATCAAGTGAAAGGCTGCGCTGTCGATAAGGACACGGATGCCGGAAAGCGGTGAACATAACTGGCCTGGGGACGAGTTCGGCTCGTTCCTGGACCGTCTTGGGGCGGGGGATGATGAGAGCGGGCGCCTGATCGATCGGCTGCCGGTGATCATCTACGCCTCCGAGCTGGGCGAGAACGGGCGCTGGCGCTACGTCAGCCCGCAGGTCGAGGAGATCCTCGGCTTCACCCCGGAGGAGTTTTTGGCCGATCCTGGCCTCTGGGCCCGCCAGGTCCACCCCGAGGACCGCATGCGGGCGCTGGCGGTCGAAAGCCACGACGCGCTGGGCAACCGCGACACCCGCCCGGTCGAATACCGGATGTACACCGCCACGGGGAGGGTCGTCTGGATGCTCGACGAGGCGGTGCTGGAGGCCGACGCTGACGGCATCCCGGTCTGGCACGGGGTCCTCTACGACATCTCCGAGCGCAAGACCGCCGAGATCGACCTGCAGCGCTCCCTCACCCAGCAGGCGGTGGTCGCGCGGCTGGGCGAGCGCGCCCTGAAAAACGGCGACCCCGAGGCGCTGATGCACGACGCGGTGACACTGATCAACGAACTCGACGGGGTCGAGCGGGCCTGCATCTGGGAGGTCGCCCGCGACGGCCGCCGGCTCAACCTGCGGGCGGGCCTCGACGACACCATGCTCGGTTCCGGGCGGCGGATCTCGGCGGGGCGCGAATCGCACGCCGGCACCGCGCTCGACGCGGGCGTGCCGGTGATCGTCCCCGACTGGAAGGAGGAGGACCGCTTCACGATGCCGCCCGCGGTGCGGGCGCTCGGCGCCGTCAGCTCGCTCGCGGTGCTGATCGACGGCAAGGACCGGCCCTTCGGCGTGCTCGACGTCCACTCCGCCGAATGCAACCGCTTCGGCCCCAAGGACATCCCCTTCCTGGAAGCCTCGGCGAACGTGCTCGCCGACGCCTTCGAGCGCCATGCCGCCGACCAGGCGCTCCGCCACCGCGTCCTCCACGACGCGCTCACCGGCCTGCCCAACCGGCTCAGCTTCGTCGACTCGGTCGACGACGCGCTCGGCCGCGCCACCGTCTCCGGCTCGCCGGTCGGGATCCTCTTCCTGGACCTCGACCACTTCAAGCTCATCAACGACAGCCTCGGCCACCACGCCGGCGACGCGCTGCTGCGCGCGGTCGCGCCGCGGCTGCGCTCCCACCTGCGCCCCGGCGACATCGTCGCCCGCTTCGGCGGCGACGAGTTCGGCATCCTGATCGACCGGCTCGCCGACGACGCCGAGGCGGTCGCGATCGCCGAGCGCGTCGCCTCCGCCTTCGCCCAGCCGTTCTCGATGCAGGGGGTCGACCACTACGTCAACTCCTCGATCGGGATCGCCGTGGCGCGCCAGGCCGCCGGCCACACGACCAATGCCGAGCTCCTGATCCGCGACGCCGACGCGGCGATGTACCGGGCCAAGGAAGGGGGGCGCAACCGCTCCGTCCTCTTTGACGCCGAGATGCGGGCGAGCGCGGCGCGCCGTCTGGAGACCGAACGCGATCTGCGCGGCGCGGTCGAGCGCGAGGAGCTGGAGCTGCGCTACCAGCCGATCGTCAGCCTGCGCACCGGCGAGGTGACCGGGCTCGAGGCCCTGGTCCGCTGGCGCCACCGCACCCGCGGCCTGCTCGAGCCGCGCGACTTCGTCTCGATCGCCGAGGACTCCGGCCTGATCGAGCCGATCGGCCGCTGGGTCCAGGACCGCGCCGCCCGCCAGATCCTCGAATGGCATGAGCTGCGGCCCGATGCCCGGCCGCTCGACGTCGCCGTCAACCTGTCGGCCCGCCAGGTCTCCCACCGCGGTCTCGCCGCCAACATTGCCGAGGTGATCGCCCGCACCGGCCTCGACCCGGTCCACCTGCGGCTGGAGATCACCGAGACCGTCCTGGTCGAGGAGTCGGCCGCCGCGATCGCCTCGCTGGAGGCGCTGAACGAGCTCGGCGTCCGCCTCGTCCTCGACGACTTCGGCACCGGCTACTCCTCGCTCGCCTACCTCAACCGCTTCCCCTTCCACGCGCTGAAGATCGACCAGTCCTTCGTCGAGACGCTCGGGGTCGAACAGGAGGGGACGGCGATCGTCGAGGCGGTGATCGGGATGGCCCGGGCGATGTCGCTCGACGTGATCGCCGAGGGGGTCGAGAAGGAGGTGCAGCTGGACGAGCTGCGCCGGCTCGAGTGCGACTACGGCCAGGGCCACCTCTTCCACGAAGCGCTGCGGGCGGAGGAGATCAGCCGGCTGATCGAAGCCGGCACGCTCGACTATTCCGGGATTTCGTCGACCAGGTAGGCGTTGGTCAGCAGTTCCGACGCCTTCGGGAGCGCCGAGATCAGTTCTTCGTCGTGCATCCAAGCGGCGAACGCTTCCCACTCTTTCGGGTCCATGTAGCCGTACGGCTTCCCCGGGGTGCGGGCGCCGAGCAGCGGCAGCGTCGCCGTCATCTCCGCTTCGACCAGTTTCGGTTCGAGGTTGGGGTTGGCGGCGAGGATCGCTTCGGTGGACGCTTTCGGCGCTTTCACCGCCGCTTCGGTGCCGCGCTTCAGGGCGCTGATGAAGAGGCGGATCTTCTGCCCGTTTTCTTCCAGCGAGGATCGGCGGGCGACGAAGACGAGCTCGTCGTAGGTCGGCACGCCCAGCTGGTCGACCGGGGTGATCACCGGTTCTTTGCCCCGTTCGCGCAGGTCGACGCCCTCGACGTTGGAGTAGCCGCCGAGCATCGCCTGGGCCGAGCCGGAGACCAGCGAGGGGATCAGGCCGAAGCCGACATTTGCCGTTTTGACGCTGGAGGCGGGGACGTGCGCGCGGGCCAGGATCGTTTTCAGGAAGGCTCCCTGGTAGGGGATCCCGGCGTAGGAGACCGTCTTGCCTTTCAGGTCGGCGACGCCTTTGATCCCCGATTTTTTAAGCCAGATCAGCGAGGTCAGCGGCTGGTTGACCAGCGCCGCGACCGCGACCACGTCGAGGCCCTGTTCGCGGGCCAGCGCCACCTCGGGCTCGTAGGTGATCGCCAGGTCGGCCCGTCCTGCGGCGACGTCCTTCAGCGGCGCCGCCGGGTCGGAGGGCGAATCGATCGCCACTTCCAGCCCCGCTTCAGCGAAGAACCCTTCTTCCTGCGCCATGTAGATCCCGGCGTGGTCGGGGTTGGGATAGAAGTCGAGATCGAGCGACAGCTTTTCCGGTTCGCCCTTCGTGTCGTCGGACTTCGAGCCGCAGGCAGCGAGGCTGGCGGCGAGGATCAGCAGCGAGAGGGCGACGGCTATCGCCCGGGCGGCGTGGGGCTTCATCCTCTGGTTTCTACCGCCAAGTGACGACGAGCCGCTGTGCGAGTGCGGTCAGGCCGACCAGAAGGACGCCGATCACTGCGAGGACGACGGCCGCGGCGAAGACCCGCGCCTCGTGGAAGTTGTTGTTGTCTTCGACGATCAGCCGCATCAATCCGGAGTTCGATCCGGCGAGCTCGGCGAAGAGGGCGACGATCGGGGCGATCGCGACGGCGACCTTGGCGCCGCTGAAGAAGCTCGGCAGCGCGCTCGGCGCTTCGACCCGGGTGAAGATCTGCCGGCGGGAGGCGTCGAGGGTGCGCATCATCTTCACCGCCTCCGGGTCGACCGAGCGAAAGCCGTCCAGGGTGGTGACGGTGATCGGGAAGAAGCAGGCGAGCGCGACGATGATCACCTTCGGCCAGATCCCGTAGCCGAACCAGATCACCAGGATCGGGGCGATGACGACGATCGGGACCGCCTGGAGGGCGACGGTGAGCGGGTAGACGGCGTCACGGAGCGTGCGCGAGAAGCGCATCAGGATCGAGAGCCCGATGCCGAGCAGGACCCCGGCGAGGAGGCCGAGGAGGATCTCGCGCAGGGTCACCCAGGCGTTTTCCAGCAGCAGGGTGCGGCTGTCCCAGAGCGCGTCGCCGACTTCGGCGGGGGAGGGGACGAGGAACGGTTCGATGCTGAGCGCTTCGGCGATCGCTCCGTTCGCCGCGGCGATCTGCCAGGCGCCGATGATCGCCGCGATCACCGCGGCGGGGAGGAGGACGCGGAGGACGGCGCGCCAGGTGGGCTTCAGCGAGCGGGGCTTCATCGCGCCCCCGCGTGGAGCGCCCGCAGGGCCGCCTCGCGGGCGGCGACGAAGGCGGGGTCGGTGACGGCGCCGTCGCGGTCGGCGGCGCGCGGGTCGGGTGCGGTCAGCTCCTTCACCACCCGGCCGGGCCGGGACGAGAGCACCAGCACCCGGTCGGCGAGGTAGAGCGCCTCCTCGAGGTCGTGGCTGACCAGGAGGACGGTGCGGCCGTCGGCGCGCAGCGCGCCGGCCAGCCACTCCTGCATCTCGGCGCGGCTGATCGCGTCGAGCGAGGCGAACGGCTCGTCGAGCAGCAGCACCGGCTTGCCCGCGACCAGGGTGCGGAGGAAGGCGACCCGCTGGCGCATGCCGCCGGAGAGCTCCTGCGGCCACGATCCCTCGAAGCCGGCGAGGCCGAAGCGCTCGAACAGCTCGCCCGCCCGCCCACGCGCCTCGGCCCGGCCGACGCCGCGGTTGCGCAGCGCCAGCCCCGCGTTGTCGAGGGCCGAGAACCAGGGGAGGAGGAGGTCGCGCTGGGGCATGTAGGCGCAGTGGGAGAGGCGCCCCTTGGCGTCCGTGGCGCCTTCGACGGAGATCGTCCCGGCGCTCGGCTCGCGCAGCCCGCAGGCGATCTCCAGCAGGGTCGACTTGCCGCAGCCGGAGGGGCCGACGAAGGCGACGACCTCGCCCGGCGGGGCCTCGAGCTCGATCGAGTCCAGCGAGCGGAGCTCGCCGTAGGCGTGGGAGAGACCTCGCGCGACGACGCTCACGCTGTTATCCTCGCGTACTCCGCACACTCGACCTAAAAAGTCGAGAAAGTCGAGAAGCAGTTCAGGTGCGGAGAACAAGGCAAAGAACAGGCACCTATGGACCCGGCAATCGTCCTCTTCGGACTCTGTATCGGCGTGCTCGTCGGCATGACGGGCATGGGCGGTGGATCCCTGATGACCCCGCTCCTGATCCTGATCTTCGGCACCTCGCCGACGACCGCGATCGGCACCGACATCGTCTATTCGGCGGTCACCAAGATGGTCGGCAGTTGGCGCCACCTGAAGCTCGGCACCGTCAACCTGGAACTGGTCAAATGGCTCAGCTTCGGCAGCGTCCCGGCCGCGGTCACGGGCGTCGTCCTGGTCTCGGTGCTGGAGCAGCACATCTCCGCGGACCGGCTCAACTCGCTGGTCTACGCGGTGCTCGGCGGCACCCTGCTGATGGTCGGCGTGGTGACGCTGACCCGAGCGCTGATCCTGCGCGGGCTGATCGACGAGCGCGAGCGCTTCGAGGTCGAGAAACGCCACAAAGTCGCCGCGGTCGTGATCGGCGCCACCACCGGCTTCGTCATCGGGATCACCTCGGCCGGCTCCGGCACCGTGATCGCGATCCTCCTGATCGCCGTCTACCGGCTCGCCCCCAAGCGGGTGGTCGGCACCGACATCGTCCACGCCGCCGTGCTCCTGACCGCCGCCGGGATCGCCCACATCGTCGCCGGCAACGTCGACTTCGGCCTCGCCGGGAACATCCTTGTCGGCTCGATCCCCGGTGTGATCATCGGCGCCGCGCTCTCCGACAGGGCCCCGCAGGGCTTCATCCGCACCGCCCTCGGCATCGTCCTGATGGCCTCCGGCATCGTCACGATCCAGAAGGGCGACTCGACCGTCTGGCCGATCGCCGCCGCGGTCGCCGCCGTCCTGCTGAGCGCCGTCCTCTACGCGCCGCACTACATGAACAAACGCTATCGCCGTGAGCTGGAGCGGGCCGCGGCGGCGGGTCAAGCCTCCCAGCCGGCCGCCTGATTCGGTCCGGCGCCCGGCCGCTTGTTTTAATTCGTACAGATGCGTGTCTCAGCCAAGGCCGATTACGCCGTCCGCGCCGCCGTCGAGCTGGCCGCCGCCGGCGAAGGCGAACCCGTCAAGGGAGAGCGCCTCGCGACCTCCCAGGACATCCCGCTGCAGTTCCTCGAGCACATCCTGCTGGAGCTGAAGCACCAGGGCCTGGTCCGCGCCCGCCGCGGTGCCAAGGGCGGCTACTGGCTCGCCCGCCCGGCCGCCGAGGTGACCGTCGCCGACGTCGTCCGCGCGGTCGAGGGCCCGATCGCGAACGTGCAGTCGATGCCCCCGGAGACGATCGAATACGCCGGGAACGCGGAGGCCCTCCGCGACGTCTGGATCGCCGTGCGCGCCAACATCCGCTCGGTGCTCGAGGAGGTCACCTTGGCCGACCTCGTCAGCGGCGAGCTGCCGCGCTCGGTCGAGCAACTGACCGCCGAGCCCGACGCCTGGGCCGCGCGTTAGCTGTTCAGAGGGACGGCAAGGGACGCGGCCATCTTGGCGGCGCCCCGGGCGGGCTGTGGCCGCCGCCGAGATGGCCGGGTCTGCGGGGAGAGGCGAGGGTGGGGGGCCCGGGCGGGATCGGGGGAGGTCTCGTGAGGAAGGCGTCGGGAACGTCGCGGATCGTGGCGGATCTCGAACGGTCAGAAAACTGCGTGGTTACTTATCCGTCCATAGGACGGATTTCTAACCGCGCAGATTCCTGACCGTTGAAGACCCGGCGCTCAGACGTGCTGGTTGAGGATCCCCACGACGATCCCGGCGAAGCCGAGGATCATCGTCATGAACATCGCGAGAACGACTCCGAGGAGCGTGCGGTAGTCGGCACGCATTTCGGCGAAGCCGTCGTCCACTTTCTTTTCGAGCCGGTCGATCCGCTTCTCATCCCAACAAATCCTCATGCGCCGATGGAAGCACCGTTTGCGCAGATAACAAGCGGCGTCACAGAAGATTGTGAAAGGGGTTCTACTTCTTGCCGGCAGGCACCGGCACGAGGTCGAACTCGGTCCCCAGGCGCAGCTCCGAGTAGCGCTTCGTCCAGTCGTCGTTGAAGCTGTCGGACTGTTTCTTCATCCGCGGCTGGAAGCTGAAGTCGTCGGGCGGGGAGAGGTCGAGGCGGTCGAGCAGGTTCAGGGTCGAGGTCTCGTAGTCGGCGGCGAAGTTCTCATAGAGGACGAGGATCGGCTTGATCCCGGCGTGCTCGAAGAAGGCGTCCCAGGAAGCCTCCTCGATCAGCAGCTGCGCCAGCAGGTGGTCGATCGCCCGGTAGTGGAAGCGCAGCTGCGGGCGGTGCTCCTCGATGAAGCTCCGGTATGGCGGCGAGCCGTCGTCCTCGACCGAGACGGCGGAGGAGCTGGCCTGGTCCTCGCGCCAGGTCGCCGTCTGCACCGCCTTCCACAGCGAGACCGCCTGGCGCACCTTGTTGGCGCGGACGACGCGGACGAAGGTCAGGTCCGGAAAGACGGTGGGGAGGAGCTCGGCCAGCGGCACGTCGCGGTAGACGGGGATGTTGCGGACGAGGCTGACGAAGTCACCGAAGTAGCCCCACATCAGCTTCGCGCCGAAGACCCCGTTCGGGGTCGTCCCCGCCTCGAAGGCCCATTCGAGGTAGCGGTCGTAGGCGGCGCGGCTCCAGAGCGGTGAGCGGGGCGTCTGCTCGGCGCCGACCCCGCGCTCGCCGAGGTGATCGCGGATCGACTGGTCCTCGACGCCGAGGAAGTACTCCTCCGGGCGGCGCGGCCGGCCGGAGTGGCGGAGCGCCTCGAAGTACTCCTCCGGGCGCCCGGCGACGCCGGTTTCGCCGAGCGCGTGGCAGACGAGCGTGGAGCCACTGCGGGGCGTGGCGCAGACGATGTAGGAGCGGTCGGGGCTCATTGCTGAGTAAGTTAATCAACAAAGGGACGGAACTTGCACTCCCTGTCGTGAGGATTAGCTACCCGCTGATTCGGCAATCATCGCTCATATGGACCGACCACCGAACATCCTCTACATCCACTCGCACGACACCGGTCGCGTGGTCCAGCCCTACGGATTCCAGGTCCCGACCCCGAACATCCAGATGCTGGCCGACCAGGGGGTGCTCTTCCGCGAGGCGTTCTGCGCCGCGCCGACCTGCTCCGGCAGCCGCGCCAGCCTGCTGACCGGCCTCTACTGCCACAACAACGGGATGGAGGGGCTCGCCCACCGCGGCTGGAAGCTCCGCGACTACGGGCAGCACTGGGTCCACACGCTGCGCGACGGCGGGTACCACTCGATCCTGGTCGGCGAGCAGCACATCTCCAAGGACCCAGGGGTGATCGGCTACGACGAGGTGATCAAGGTCGGCTCGAACAAGGCCGAGGACGTGGCGCCGCTGACGATCGAGGCGCTGCACGGGGCGAAGCGGACCGGCAAGCCGTGGTTCATGTCGGTCGGCTTCTTCGAGACCCACCGCGACTTCTCGGCGCCGACCTCGGTCCGCGACACCCTCTACTCGCTGCCGCCCGGCAACCTTCCCGACCTTCCCGCGACGCGCCGCGACATGGCCCAATTCAAGGCCAGCGTGCGCTCGCTCGACCAGGGGATCGGCGCCGTCCTGCACGCCCTTCACGACCTCCTCCTCGTCGACGACACGCTGGTCATCTGCACCACCGACCACGGCGTCGCCTTCCCCGGCTGCAAGGCGACGCTGAGCGACCGCGGCACCGGCGTGATGATGATCATGCGCGGGCCGGGCGCCTTCTCCGGCGGCAAGGTGATCGACCAGCCGGTCACCCACCTCGACGTCTACCCGACCCTCTGCGAGGTCGCCGGCGTCGACCCGCCCGACTGGCTGCAGGGCGAGTCGCTGATCCCGCTGCTGCGCGGCGAGACCGACGTGGTGCACGAGGCGACCTTCGCCGAGATGACCTACCACGCCGCCTACGAGCCGCAGCGCTCGGTGCGGACCGAGCGCTGGAAGTACATCCGCCGCTTCGACGACTTCCCCGGGCCGGTGCTCGCCAACTGCGACGACTCGGCCTCGAAGGAGATCTGGCTGGAGGCGGGCTGGGGCGAGCGCACCGTGCCCCGCGAGCGGCTCTACGACCTGGTGCTCGACCCCGCTGAGATGAACAACCTCGCCGCCGACCCGTCGTGCGCCGACGCGCTGGCCGAGATGCGCCGCCGGCTTGAGGAGTGGATGCGGGCCAGCGAGGACCCGCTGCGCGACGGCCCGGTCGCGGCGCCGGTCGGCGCCGAGGTGAACGAGCAGTGGCAGGTCTCACCCGACGAGCCGACCCGTACGATCGAGCCCTATTCGGAGACCGGCGTGCCGCCCGCGACGACGTCGACGAAGTTCTCCAGGTGACGGGTGGTCCAGCACTCGAAGGTGCCGTCGCAATAGCGTTCGTATGAGGACATCACCGAGTCGCCGTAGTTCCAGTAGAGCTTCGGCTCCGGGTTCAGCCAGAAGAGCCGGCCCGCCCGCTCGCTGATCCGGGCGAAGACCTCGGCGTGCGGCTCGCGGCCGTTGGTGCGGGCGTCGCCGAGCACGATCACGGTCGAGCGCGGGTCGAGGTCTTCGGAGATCTCGGCCAGGAACTCGAGCCAGACGCGCCCGTAGTCGGTGTAGCCGGAGACGTCGGCGACGCCGCCCTCGCTGGAGATCTTCTGCGCCACGGCGGCGAAGTCGCGCTCATGCTCGAAGACGTCGGTGACCTCGGAGATCCGCTCGATGAAGACGAAGCTCCGCAGTTTGCGGAACGAGTCGTGGAGGGCGTGGAGGACCGAGAGAAAGAAGACGCTCGCCGAGGTGACCGAGGTGGAGACGTCGCAGAGGACGTAGATCTCCGGCCGGCGCGGCCGCTTCGGCCGATAGCGCAGGTACATCGGCACGCCGCCGGTCTCCAGCGAGGCGCGCATCGTCCTGCGCACGTCGACGGTCCGGCCCTTTTTGACGCCTCGCTGCTCGTGGCCGAGCGTCGCCAGCCGGCGCTTCATCTGCGAGACCGCGCGGTGGACGGCGGTGAGGTCCTGGGTCGGGCTGGTGGGGAGGGCGCGGTCGAGCTCCGCCAGCGGGCGCGAGGCGGGGAGCGTCTCGGTGCGCTCGATCAGGTCGCGTTCCAGTTCGCGCCGCAGGTGGCGCTCGAACCCGGTCAGCTGGTCGCGGTCGATCGGCGGCCGGTTCTCGCCGCCTTCGGTCGGCGGCTGGGCGCCGGCGCTCAGGCCCAGCGAGCGGCGGATCCGCTGCACGTCGACGCCGACCACGCCGGAGCCCTCCTCGCGGCCGAAGGCGGCGATCGCCAGCCGGGCCAGGTCGCGCAGCGCGTTCTCGTCGCCGCGTTCCATCGCGTCGCGGATCAGTTCGGAGAGCTCCTCGCTGTCGAGGCGGTCCCCGGCACCGTCGCCGGCCGGCTGGGCGCCCTGGTTGATCTCGCTCGTGTCGCGCTCGCCGACCCCCTGCTCGATCGCGCTCGCCTCGGTGGCGCGGAAGAAGTACCGGTCGAAGAGCAGCTCGAAGACGCGGCGGTCGTCCTGGGACTTGGCGATCGTCGTCGCCAGCGCCTCGCGGAAGTCGGCCTGCGAGGTCCAGGGGACGTGTTCGAGCGCGGCGAAGGCGTCGAGGATCTCCGAGGTCCCGACCGCGACCCCCTCGCTGCGCAGCTCCTCGCAGAAGCCGAGCAGCTTGGGACCGAACCCGGGCGGGCCGGGGTCCGCCTTCGGGCCGTAGGGCGATGCCGGGCTCATCGCATCGATAATAGGCCGATGAGCGGGGCGGACCGGTCGGCTGGGATGGTGCTCGCCGCCGCCGATCCGGTCGCCGCGATGAAGGCGATGCGGCGCGCGCGGCGGCGGCGCTACGTCGCCCGGGTCGACGTGATGGAGGTGCTCTACCGGGTCTACCTGGGGGCGCTGGCGGCGCTTTTCGTTCTCGCCTTCCTCGCCGGCGCGCTGCACGAAGTGCCCGCCGACCCGGCCTCGGTGGAGGGCATCCGCGCCCACGCGCCGGCGGTGATCGCCGTCGCCGTCGCCCTGCTGGTCTACGCCGGGCTGCGGGCGGGGGCGCGGGGAGGGCCGTTGGCGATCGAGGCGGCCGAGGTCCACTACACGCTGCTGGCGCCGGTCTCGCGGCGCACCGCGCTGCGCCCGACGGCGCTCGCCCAGCTGCGCATCGCGACGATCTCGGGGGCGATCTTCGGCGCCGTGGTCGGCAACTTCGTCTTCCGGCGCTTTCCAGGGTCCGCGGTCGAGTGGATCGGCTCGCTGGCGGCGTTCGGGGCGCTGGTCCCGATCGCCGTGCTCGGCGCGGCGCTGGTCGCCTCCGGGAGGCGGGTGCGCCCGGGGCTTGCGGCCGCGCTCGGTGTCGCGCTGATCGCCTGGTCGGCGCTCGACCTGGCGCTCGGCTGGAACACCTCGCCGACGACGATGCTCGGCGACCTGGCGACGCTGCCGCTCCAGCACGGCGGCGAGGCGCTGCTCGCGGCGGTCGGCGCGGTGCTTGCCCTGACCCTCTGCGGCGGCGGCCTGCTCGGCATCGGCGGATTGGGCCTGGAGGCGGCGCGGCGGCGTGCCCAACTGGTCGCCGAGATCCGCTTCTCGGCCGCGGTCAAAGACGTGCGCACGGTCGTCCTGCTGCGCCGCCAACTCGCCTCCGAGCGGCCACGGCGGCGTCCCTGGCTGCGGCTCGGCGGTGGCCGTGCCGCGCAGGCGCCGATCTGGCGGCGTGACTGGCAGAGCTTCCTGCGCTGGCCGCTGGTGCGGATCGTCCGCGTCCTCCTCCTCGCCGTCGCCGCCGGAGCGCTCGCCGTCGCCGGCTTCAGCCAGACGCCCGTCCTCTTCGCCCTGCCCGGGCCACTCCTCTTCGTCGCCGCGCTCGACCTGATCGAGCCGCTCGCCCAGGAGTCGGACCACCCGACCCGCCGTGCCCTCCTGCCGCGACCGGTGACTCAGGTGATGCGGCGCCACCTGGTCGCGCCGATCGTCGCCTGCTGCGTCGTCGTCGCGATCGCCGCGTTGGCGGCGGCGGCGATCGGCGGCGACCCGGGCTTGGCGCTCGGAGTCGGCGCGGTCAGCGTGATCCCGGTCGGCCTGGTGCTGATCGGCGCCGCCGCGTTCAGCGCCACCAACGATCCCTACGAGTATGCCCTCGTGCCGGAGCTGGAGCTGACGATGGCGGGGGCGCCGATCTTCGCGGCGATGCTGACCGCGTTGCCGGCGCTGGCCGCCTGGGCCGTCGCCGGCGGGCACCTGCACGTAAAAGAGCACGGCGACGCGGCGGCGATCGGCGTTGCCGCCTCCACCGACGTGGTGCTGTTGATCCTCTTCGCCATCACCCTCGGCTTCCTCACCTGGCGCTTCGACAAAGCCGAACGGGGGGCGATGTGAGCGGCGCGATCGAGGCGACCACGGCGCGCGGATCGGCGCCGCCGCCGCTCTCCGCCCAGGGCGTCGGTCGCACCTACGACGGCTACATCGCCCTCGGCTCCTTCACCGTCGACGTCGAGGCAGGCGAGCTGGTCGCGCTGATCGGGCCGAACGGGGCGGGGAAGACGACCTTCCTCAACCTCGCCGCCGGGCTGCTCGACCCGACCTCCGGGCAGATCGAGATCGTCGGCGAGCCGCCCGGCTCGATCGCCGCCCGCCGGGCGCTCTCCTACCTCCCCGACACGCCCGTCTTCTACGAAGACCTGAGCGTCGCCGAGCACCTCGAATACGTCGCCGCCCTGCACGGTGCGGAGGACCCGAGCGCCCGGATCGACGAGCTGCTCGAGCGCCTCGGCCTGGGGGGCTGGGAGGACGGGCTCGCTGCCGAACTCTCGAAGGGGATGAAGCAGAAGGCCTCGATCGCCCTCGCCCTCGTGCGCCCCTTCAAGGTCCTCCTCGCCGACGAGCCCCTCGACGGCCTCGACCCGCCGAGCCGCGACACCCTCTTCGCGATGCTGGCCGAGACGAAGGCCGCGGGCGCCGCGATCGTCGTCTCCACCCACCGCCCCGACGTGATCGCCGCCGCCGACCGCTGCGTGGCGATCCGCGACGGCCGCCTCGCCTACGACGGCCCCCCGGACCCGAAGATCCTCAGCGAGATCTTCGACCGCTCAGAGCT